>JAVBUD010000066.1:0-11448 GCA_031555755.1 Eubacteriales bacterium
ACGAAGGACCTTCTTCTTAATAAGAGGAAGGTCCTTCGGCTGAGGCCTCAGGATGACCGCCCGGGGTGGGATGCGCAGTTTCCGAGGATAACCTCCCGTGATCTTAACGTGCCCATGCTATACTGACCCCACTGACACAAAAGGAGGCCTCTGCGCATGGAGCTGTGTGATGTCTATGACAAGGATCGGAAAAAGACGGGCCGCACATGCGAGCGAGGATTCCCGCTGCCGGAGGGCGATTACAGCCTGATCGTGCACATCTGGATTCAAAACGATGCGGGCGAGTACCTGATCTCAAAGCGCACGCCGAATAAGTCCTGGCCTCTCTTGTGGGAATGCACTGGCGGTGCGGCCATCGCTGGCGACGACAGCCTGAGCGCTGCGCTGCGCGAGACGCGCGAGGAGTTGGGTATTGAGCTCGATCCGCTCAATGGCAGGATGATCCGCACGCTGACTGATCCTAACTGCTTCGTAGACATCTGGTTATTCCATCAGGAAGTGGACCTGAACGACATCGTCTTTCAGGAGAGCGAGACCTGCGACGCGATGTGGGCCAAGGTGGACGACATCCGCCAGATGCATCGGGATGGCTCGTTCGTGCCGGTGTTCAAATACCTGGAGTGGCTGTTCGCGCTAAAGGAGACCACCGTGTACTTCGTGCGCCATGCCGAGTCCGACATCACGGTGCGTCAGGACGACATCAGGCCCCTGACCGAAAAGGGGATGGCGGACGCGCAGGCGCTGGTGGCGAAGTTCGAGGGGATTCATCTCGACGCCATCTATTCCAGCCCTTATCTCCGCGCGGAGCAGACGGTGCTGCCGCTGGCGAAGGCGCGACGGATGCCGATCTATGAGCAGTGGGTTTTTCGGGAGCGGAAGGTGGGCGCGGGTTGGATCGAAGATTATGACGCGTTCGCACGGCAGCAGTGGGCGGATCACGAGTATAAACTGGACGAGGGCGAGAGCATCGCGGAAGTGCAACGGCGGAATATGGCGGCGTTGGACGGGTTGCTGAAGCGGTACGCGGGGAAGTCGATCGTGATCGGGACTCACGGCGGGTGCCTGGGGGCGATCAGGAATCATTATGATGCGGCGTTTGGGTATCAGCAATTTCTTGAGCTGCTGCCGAAGATGCCGTGCGTGGTGAGGATGGTGTTTTTGGGGGAGCGGTGTGTTGAGGTTTTGGAGTTGTAGGAGAGTCCGTTACTCATTTTATTCTATCGACAAATCAGGAGGTACCCCACATGTCCCACGCCATGACCGCCCGCCTCGCGTTGGCGAAGCATGAGTTCCAATACACACACTCCCTCGGCCAGAACTTCCTGCTGGACGACGGGCTGATTTCGCGCATCGCGGATGCGGCGGGGGTGGGGGATGGAGACTGCGTTTTTGAGATTGGCGCGGGGGCTGGGGTGTTGACCGCCGAGATGTCCTCGCGCGGGGCGAAGGTGCTGGCGCTGGAGCTGGATCGTGGGCTGGAGCCGATCCTCACCGAAGTATTGGCTGATTATCCGAACGCCAAGGTCGAGTACGCGGACGCGATGAAGGCGGATACCGTGCGCCTTGCGGCGGAGGCGTTTGGGGAGGGCGCAACACTTAAGGTGGTGGCGAACCTGCCCTATTACATCACCACCGACGTGATCATTCGCCTGCTGACTGCGGCGTTGCCCATCGAGTCGATCACCGTGCTGGTGCAGCAGGAGGCCGCTGAGCGCATCATGTCCAAGCCGAACACGAAAACCTGGTGCTCGCTGGCGGCGACGGTGCAGTATTATGGTGTGCCCAGCGTGGCGTTCCAGGTGCCGCCGGAGGCGTTCACGCCCAGGCCGCATGTGATGAGCTGCCTGCTGCGGATTGAGCTGTATGGGGAAAATAAGCCGTTCGCCGCGCAAGACGATGCGGCGCTGCTCAGGCTGATCACCGCTGCGTTCGCCATGCGCAGAAAGACGCTGGCGAATAACCTGACTGCAGCGTATAAGATGCCGAGGGAGCGGGCGATTGAGCTGCTGAACGCGCAGGGATTGGATGAAAAAGTTCGCGGGGAATCGCTGAGCATCGAGCAGCTGGTGAAATTAGCAAATGCTTTGTGTGACGCCAAAACCCCGTCATCCTGAGCGCAGCGAAGGACCTTCTTCAAACTGAATGGAATGAGAAGTTAGAAGAAGGTCCTTCGCTTGCGCTCAGGATGACGGGGTTTTTATCGCGGCTTGAGGTGTGTAAAAGGGCTGTTGCAGTTTTGTTCTGCAACAGCCCTTCGGTTACATTTCCCTTACAGCTGGGGGCCAGCCTTGACCAGCGCCTTGCCGGCTTCGTTGCCTTCGTACTTGACGAAGTTCTTGATGAAGCGGCTCGCCAGGTCCTTCGCCTTGGTCTCCCACTCGGAGGCGTCGGCGTAGGTGTCGCGCGGGTCCAGGATCTTGGGATCGACGCCCGGCAGAGCGGTGGGGACCTCAAGGTCGAAGTACGGCACCTTCTTGGTCGGGGCGGTCAGGATATCGCCCGACAGGATGGCGTCGATGATGCCGCGGGTGTCCTTGATGGAGATGCGCTTGCCGGAGCCGTTCCAGCCGGTGTTGACCAGATAGGCCTTGGAGCCGCACTTTTCCATCTTCTTGACGAGCTCTTCCGCGTACTTGGTCGGATGCAGCTCCAGGAACGCCTGGCCAAAGCAGGCGGAGAAGGTGGGGGTGGGCTCGGTGATGCCGCGCTCAGTGCCCGCCAGCTTGGATGTGAAGCCGGACAGGAAGTAGTATTTCGCCTGGTCCGCGGTCAGCACGGACACGGGCGGCAGCACGCCGAACGCGTCGGCGGACAGGAAGATGACGTTCTTGGCATCGGGGCCAGCGGAAACCGGGCGCACGATCTTCTCGATGTGGTCGATGGGGTAGGATACGCGGGTGTTCTCGGTGACGCTGCCGTCGTCGAAGTCAATCTTGCCGCTCGCGTCCACGGTCACGTTCTCCAGCAGCGCGTTGCGCTTGATGGCCGCGTAGATGTCCGGCTCGGATTCCTTGTCCAGGTTGATGGCCTTGGCGTAGCAGCCACCCTCGAAGTTGAACACGCCGTTGTCGTCCCAGCCATGCTCGTCGTCGCCGATCAGCAGGCGCTTGGGGTCGGTGCTGAGCGTGGTCTTGCCGGTGCCGCTGAGGCCGAAGAACAGCGCGGTGTTCTGGCCGTTCATGTCGGTGTTGGCGGAGCAGTGCATGGAGGAGATGCCACGCAGCGGCAGGTAGTAGTTCATCATGGAGAAGATGCCCTTCTTCATTTCGCCGCCGTACCAGGTGCCGATGATGACGGACTCGCGCTCGGTGATGTTGAACACCACGGCGGTCTCGGAGTTGAGGCCCAGCTCTTTGAAGCCTTCCACCTTCGCCTTGGATGCGTTGTAGACGACGAAGTCCGGCTCGAAGGTCTTCAATTCTTCGGCGGTGGGCTGGATGAACATGTTCGTGACGAAGTGCGCCTGCCATGCCACTTCCATGATGAAGCGGATGGCCATGCGGGTGTCCGCGTTCGTGCCGCAGAAGGCGTCCACGACAAACAGGTCCTTGTCAGACAGCTCGTCCATGGCGATCTTCTTGAGGGTCTTCCACGCTTCGGGGGTCACGGGCTTGTTGTCGTTCTTGTATTCATTGGAGGTCCACCACACGGTGTCCTTGGTGGTGTCGTCCATGACGATGAACTTGTCCTTGGGCGAGCGGCCGGTATAGATGCCGGTCATGACGTTGACGGCGCCAAGCTCAGTGACCTGGCCCTTTTCGAAGCCCTGCAGCTCCGGCTTGGTCTCTTCCGCGAACAGCGTGTCGTAGGAAGGGTTGTGAATGATCGACTTGGTCCCGGTGATCCCATACTGATTCAACTTCAACTCTGCCATCTTCTCTGCAACCTCTTTTTCTGAAAAGTCGTGATGTGGGTGCAACTCAATGCCTGCGCGAAACATGGCATCCCTATCATTAAGATAGTATTTTAATTGTAAAACATACTTTGTTAAAAAGCAAGCAATTTGACGCCGCACCAGAAAATTTATGCAAATTGTGCGCTGAATGCGCGGGTTTTGCCATGATTGTGCGGCGCACACAGAAGCGGGCGGCCACAATGGCCGCCCGAACGGGATGTCTGCGATCGGGTGCAGCGCGCCTACGGATCATCGACCTCCACCGGGTCGCCGGATTGCAGGTCGATGCAGGTGGTCCAATACCCGACCGCGCCCGCGCCGCGCCAGGAATAGCCTTCCAGGCCCACGGGCGGCTCCAGTGCGAACTCGCCGGGGATGGCGTAACACAATGTGCTGACCTGCCCGCTGTCGCATTTCAGGCCGATCAGGCAGTATTCTCCGCTCTCTGCACCGCCGAGGGGTGCGCGGATGAAGGTGTAGCCGGGCGCGGAGAACGGGTCCTCGGCCGGGTTTTGTTCGAAGAGGGTGCGTACGGACAGGGCGCTCTCGGGCCATGTGGCGCCTGGCTCGATCCGGTCGATGGCCATGCCCTCTGGGGCAGTTCCGCCTGTGGGGGCGACATAAAAGCCGGTGCTCTCCACGGCGGCGGGCGGACAGACGCAGTCCGCGCCTTCATCGGTCACATCGCAGGTACAGCCCGCATCGGCGAGTTGTTGCGCTTCCTCGGCGATCAGCCGTGCTTGCTGCTGAGTGACCGACTCCTGGGGTGGCAGATCCATGACCGGCTCACCGGCGGTCGCTGCGGGCGTGCCGCACAGCTGCGCCACCACCTGCGCTGCGGCGGCCCAGTCCACCTGGCGCGAGCCGTTCAGAAACCCGCTCATCAGCAGGCCGGACGGGCCCGCCACGCCCACCAGAGCATAGTCGTCCAGATCACGCCGGGAGATGTTGCGCGGGTCGATGCTGGCCAGCAGGCCCGACTGGTCGCGCCGGTCGGATTTCAGTGTGCCGAGCACGCTGCCATACCACTGCCCGCCCTTGTCGCCCAGCAGCAAGCCAGTGAGCTTTGGGTCCGTGGGCCCGGACACGGTGATCTGCAAGGTCCCCATCAGCGTGCGGCGCTCCAGGCGGACGTGCCCTGTGTAGCTTCCCGAAAGCGCGCGAAGCATGATCAGCGCGCGGCGGTAGTCGTTCTTGTTCATAGACATCGCCTCCTCTAGGATTCTGCTCGTCGTTTGAGGGTATGCGGGGGCGAGGGGGTTCATGAAGAGCTTGGGGAATGAGATGAAAACGCAGTCATCCTCCGCCCCGCCGTCATCCTGAGCACAGCGAAGGACCTTCTTCATACTTTTGGTCAATTCATGGAGAGGAAGGTCCTTCGCTGCGCTCAGGATGACGGCGTGGTGGAGGGTGGATAACTGCCGCTTACCATCGTTCACAGATTATTCATAATGTATCAAACATGATTGTCCGGTTCTTTGTTATAATACTGCGTGACAAAGGAGGCGGTTCGAGGCATGATTGAGATCCAGAACGTTTCCAAGCGGTATGGCAGCAAGCTGGCCGTGGACGACATCTCGTTTACGATCAACCGTGGCGAGATTCTTGGGTTTTTGGGCAGAAACGGCGCGGGCAAGTCCACCACGATGAACATCATCACGGGCTATCTTTCCGCCAGCAGCGGGCGCGTGCTGCTGGACGGGCACGACATCCTCGAGGAGCCGCGCGAGGTGAAGCGGCGCATCGGCTATCTGCCGGAATTTCCGCCGCTGTACGACGAGATGACGGTGGAGGAATACCTGCGGTTCGTGTGCGAGATCAAGGACGTGAAAAAGTCCCAGATCAGGCCGCACATCGATGACATCACGGAGTTGATGAGCATCACCGACCACAGAAAACGGCTGATCAAAAACCTGTCGAAGGGCTACAAGCAGCGCGTGGGCATGGCCCAGGCGATGGTCGGCAACCCGGATGTGATCATCCTGGACGAGCCCACCGTGGGCCTGGACCCTCGCCAAATCATCGAGATCCGTAACCTGATCAAGGACCTCGGGAAGGACCACACCATCGTGCTGTCCAGCCACATCCTGCACGAGATTGCCGACGTGTGTGAGCGCGTTGTGATCATCAACAAGGGCAAGCTCGTCGCCCAGGACACGCTTTCCAACCTGCAGCGGGGCATCAACGACACATTCCGGCTGAGGCTGCGTGTGGCGGGGGACGTGGCGGAGGCCAGAGGCGTGCTCAGCGCCCTCGAAGGCGCGCGGCAGATCGACACGATGGGCACAAAGGAGCCGGGGACGTCTGATTTCATGATCGAGTCCGACCGCGACGTGGACCTGCGCCGTCCGCTGTTTGAGGCGCTGGCGGGCGCACACCTGCCCATCCTGATGCTGCGGCCCATGGACATTGAGCTGGAAGACATCTTCCTGCAGCTCACCGGCGACGAGACGATCCAGGAGGAGGTGGCGGCCCCATGAGCGCGGTCTGGAAGCGCGAGCTGAAAAACTACTTCTTGACGCCCATCGGCTATGTGTTCATGGGCATCTTCCTGCTGGTGTCGGGCCTGTTCTTCATGCTGAACAACCTGTGGTCGGCGTCCTCGGACCTAGCCGCGATGTTCTCGATGCTCAATTATGTGTTCATGCTGATCGTGCCGCTGCTGACGATGCGACTGCTCAGCGAGGAGCGCAAGAACAAGACCGACCAGCTGCTGCTCACTTCGCCCATCTCCATCTGGTCAATCGTGATTGGCAAATTCTTGGCGGCCTGCACGGTGCTGGTGTTCAGCCTGCTGTTCACGGGCGTGTACATCGCCATCATCGCGCTGTTCGGCACAGCCTACTGGGGCCTGATCCTGTCGAACTACATCGGGTTTTTGATGCTGGGCGCGAGCTACATCGCCATCGGCGTGCTGGTTTCGGCGCTGACCGAGAGCCAGCTCAGCGCCGCGGTGCTCACCTTCGGCGCGAACCTTTTCCTGCAGTTTCTGGAGTCTGTCGCGCCGTCGCTGTCCATTCCCGGCGTGCCGTGGCTGAGCTCGGCGGTGTCGTGGCTGTCACTGTACGCCAGGTATTACAGCTTCACAGCGGGCCTAATTTCGCTGGCGGACATCATCTACTATGTGTCGTTCATCGGTGTGCTGCTTTTCTTGACGGTGCGGGTCATCGACAAACGGCGCTGGAGTGAGGGGTGATGGGCATGAAAAAGAACAATACGGCTTCCCGAATGAGAAAATGGCGACATGGCTGGTTTGCGCTGGTGCTGACGGTGCTGGTCATCTGTGCGGTGGCGGCCATCAACCTGGCGATCGGCGCGGCAGAGGAAAAGTGGGCGCTGAAGATCGACGCCTCGCCCAATTCGATCACGTCGTTTACGGACGAGACCTATCAGACGCTGGACGCGCTGGACCAGGACGTGCACGTGTACCTGCTGTTCTCAAAGGGCGACACATCCTCGCTCCGGACCCAGCTTGAGGAGATCGCGGCCAAGTTCCGCGCCAGGTCCTCGCACATCACGGTGGACACCATCGACCCGGACCTGGAGCCCAACCGCGTCAACCAATACAAGGGCGACAGCACCCAGGCGCTGCGCAGCGGCTCCATGATCGTCACGAACGCGGACGAGTCCCGCGTGCGGCTGATCCCGTACAGTGAGATGTACAGCTACACCCAAAACCAGCAGACCGGCGAGATCGCGGTCACCACGTTCAACGGCGAGTCGAAGCTCACCCAGGGCATTCGGTTTGTCACCGATGAAAACACGCCGGTGGTGTATTTCCTGACCGGCCACGAGGAGATCGCCTCGTCCTACTGCGGCAACCTGCTCAAGTCGCTGCAGGCCGACAACATCGAGGTCCACGACCTGAGCCTGGGCCAGGGCACGGCGCTCAAGCCCGGCGACACGCTGGTCATCGCCGCGCCGCAGCTGGACATCACCGAGGCTGAATACAAGCAGTTGCAGACCTTCCTGGACAACGGCGGGCGCATGCTATTCGCGGAGGACGCCCAGAACGACATGAGCAAGACGCCCAACTTCGTGAAGCTACTGGGCTATTACGGCATCGAGTTCAAGGACGGCATGGTGGTGGAGGACCAGAGCGAGTCGGGCGGCTGGCTGCTGTCCCCGAACTACATCGTGCCGAAGCTGGACGCCGAGCACGCCATCACCAAGGACGCGGGCTCCGCGCGGCTGATCCTGCCCAGCGCCCGCGCCATCAAGCGCACCGAGATGCCGCTCTCAGGCTGGAACTATGCGGAACTACTAACCACATCTGACAAGGCGTATGTCAAGGCGCTCACCGGCGACACAGACATCCTCACCGTGGGTCCGAATGACGAGGTGGGCAAGCAGGCGCTGTCCGTGGCGGTGCAGTATCAGCCTGATCAGACCAAGGACACCCGCATTGTGGCCGTGGGCAGCGTGTACACCCTGGTCAACAGCGACATCTACAACTCGTCCAGCAACTCGTCGTTCACGCGCATGGCGTTGAACTGGCTGATCAACCGCCAGGACAACACCTATGTGCGCGGCAAGGCCATCGCCGACACCGCGCTCGCCATTCCGAACCAGGGCGTGCTGCTGGGCCTGTCGGGCATCGTGGTGATCGCGATCCCGCTGATCGTGTTGATTCTGGGCGTGATCGTATTCCTGAAGAGGAGGCGGCTGTGATGGACGATGAGAAAAAGCGCCCTGTGTTGCAGTCGTCCGAGGCGCTGAAGGGCAACAAGGCCAAGGCGAGAAAGAAAAGGCCCAAGTGGCCGCTGTTGGTGCTGTTGTTGCTGGTGGCGGGCGGTCTGTGGGCCGCCGTGAACCGGACCACGCTGTTTCAAAAGCCGGCGGAGCCTGAGGCCACCGCAGCGCCGTCCACGAAGGTGGTGCTGATCGGCAAAGCGGTGAAGGATTTTGACCAGGTCACGATCACCGGCCTCGGCATCTCGCCCAGCTACACCATCAGGAGCCAGATCGATTACGACGAAGAAGGCAAAGAGATCGAAAAGCCCGAGGGCGCGGCGCGCTACCTGGTGGTGGGCGATCCGTCGTTTGCGCTGAACGACATGCTGGTGGACCGCATGCTGCAGAGCGCCACGTCCATCACCGCCCAGTCCACCGTCATCCAGGACGCCCAAGACCTGTCGGTGTACGGCCTCGCGGCGCCGCAACTCACCGCCCATGTGGTCTACAAGGACGGCACCAAGGCCACGCTGAACATCGGCGACAAGATGCCCACGGGCCTGGGCTATTACATGAACATCGACGACCAGAAGACGGTCTACGCCGTGTCCACCACGCCATACACCGACTTCAACCGCCAGCTCAATGAGCTGCATGTGGTGAAGCAGCCGCCCGCCATGGATCCGCTGGAAGTAAAAAAAGTGCTGATTGAGCAGACCGATAAGCCCACCATCGAGCTGGAGCAGCGCGACCCGACCCAGGCCCAGGGCCTGAACGCGCTGTGGATGCAGCAGCCCTACGAGATCGAGGCGCACATGACCCGCGGCAACGAGTTGGTGGACGCCATCACCAAGATCACCATCGCCGCCTACGCGGGCCATGCCGACACGCCTGAGGAACTGGCGAAGTTCGGTCTGGACAGCCCCGCCGCGCGCGTCGTCTATGAGCAGAATGACGGCGCGAAGCTGGAACTGTCGATCGGCGCGCAGGCTGACGATTCGCACCGCTACTGCACGCTGGACGGCTCAGGCGATGTGTACACCGTCGAGACCGGGCTGCTGTCGTTCCTGGCCGATGCCACGCCCGCGCTGCTGGTGGACCAGTTCGCGGGGCTCGTGAACATCAAGTACGTGGACACCTTGACCGTCACAGGCCAGGGCGCAGCGCATGAACTGGGGATAAAGCATGAGACCGTCTCAAACGAAGACGGCACCGAGACCGACAAGCAGACCTTTTTCTACGCCGGCCAGCCCGCCGAGGAAAAGCCGTTCAAGACGCTGTACCAGGAGATCATCGGCATGCTGTTCGACAAATTCCGCCCAGAAAACGACACGATCCAGCCCGGCGCGACCCCATTGGCAACGGTCACATTCAAGCTCAACAACGGCCAGCCGGACCGCGTGATCGAGTACCTGCCCTACGACGACGACTACTGCCTGATCCAGGACGGCGACCGCGCCTTGTTCCTGATCAAGAAGCAGAAAGTGGAGAATATGCTGGACATGTGCGCGGCGTTCGCGGCAACCAGCGCCGGATAGGCAAATGCACTTGGACTAGCGTCCCAATGCTGTCATCCTGAGCGGAGCGACAGCGAAGTCGAAGGATCTCCCCCGCGTGAGCGGTCGTCCCTGTCACGAGCAGGAACGTCGCCTCACGGCGGGGAGATCCTTCGACTTCGCTGTCGCTTCGCTCAGGATGACAGCGTGCAGGCGGAACAATCCACCTGAACCCTGACCCCCTTGTATTCCCCCCACCCAGTATGCTAAAATATCCCTATACACCACACGAACGGAGGGCCTACACATGCCGCTCATCGACATGCCCATCGAGGAACTTCGCAGATACCAGGGCCGCAACGAGTGCCCGGCGGACATCGACCAATACTGGGACGAATCCCTCGCCGAAATGGAGGCGCTGGGAACCAGCTGCGAGCTGGTCAAGGCCGCGTTCCAGGTCCCGGGCTACGCCTGCTACGACCTGTATTTCACCGGCGTGGGCGGCGCGCGGGTCCACGCCCGCTTCATCCGCCCCGACGGCAGCGCGCCCCGCCCGGCGGTGCTGATGTTCCACGGCTACAGCGGCCAGGCGGACGCGTTCTCGTCCATGATGCGCTTCGCGGGCGCAGGTTTCTGCACATTCGCGCTGTCCGCGCGCGGTCAGGGCGGGCAGAGCGAGGACATCACCCCCGTCAAGGGCACCACGCTCCGGGGCCACATCATCCGCGGCCTGGACGATCCCGACCCGAAAAAGCTGTTGTTTCGGTCCATCTACCTGGACACCGCTCAGCTGGCCCGCATCGCCATGGCCATGGACTGCGTGGACGCCGCACGCGTGGGTGCCACGGGCGGCTCCCAGGGGGGCGGGCTGACCATGGCCTGCGCCGCACTGACGCCGACGCTGAACCGCGCAGCGCCGGTGTATCCGTTCCTGTGCGACTACCGTCGGGTGTGGGAGATGGACCTGGCCGTGGACGCATACGAGGAGCTGCGGTACTACTTCCGCTGCTTCGATCCCAGGCACGAGCGCGAAGCGGAGGCGTTTATGAGGCTCGGGTACATCGACAACCAGCACCTGGCCCACCGCACGCGCTGCAAGGTGATGATGTTCACCGGCCTGATGGACAAGATCTGCCCCGCGTCGACCCAGTTCGCGGCGTACAACAAGCTGGCCGGCAAGAAAAAAATGGTCGTGTACCCGGACTTTGGCCACGAGTGGCTGCCTGATTGCGACGACATGATCATGGAGTGGATGCTGAGGATGTAGGGGTGCGGGGATTCACCTGGTCATCCATCCCCCCCGGGGGGGGGGAGAGAGGCCGCCACGCGGAAGAACAAAAAAAAACAAAAAAAGCGGGGGGGGGGGAGGGAGTGAGGGCACGC
>JAVBUD010000006.1:0-11185 GCA_031555755.1 Eubacteriales bacterium
CCGTGATTTCAGGTGCGCGGGGTTTTGATGGGGGGACGCCCTCCGGGGGCCAGAGGGCGCTGCCCTCTGGACTCCTGCCAGGGGATTAAATCCCCTGGACCCCGGGTTCGCTTCGCGGGGGTAGGCGGGGTGTGAGCGAAATTTTACATGAGCGGGTGGCAGGAAACGTGCGCGGGGGCATCGAATCTGGTCAAGGTTGCCCGATTTTACAAATGGCAGGGGGATGTTCCCTTGGATGTGACGCTCACGATGCTGCTCACGGTCTGCCCGCTGGTCTTCTTCGCGTCGTTCGTCGACGCCATCGCGGGCGGCGGCGGACTGATCTCGCTCCCCGCCTACTCCCTCGCGGGCGTTCCCAAACTCTACCTGTCCGGCTCAAACAAGTTCTCCGCCTGCTTCGGCACGCTCATGGCCACCATCCGCTTCCTCAAAAGCGGAAAACTCCTGCTCCTCCCCGGCCTGCTCGCCGTCGCAGGCGCGCTCCCGGGCTCCTACCTCGGCGCAGAGCTCTACAAGCGCACGCCCGAGGTCTTCGTCCGCTGGTTCATGATCGTCGCCATCCCGCTCGTCGCCCTGATCATGATGCTCCGCCTCAATGCCCCCGCCCAGCTCAAGCCGCTCAGCCGCGCCCGGCTGTTCGCTTGCTTCCTCATCGGGCTCGGCTGCGGCGGCTACGACGGGTTCTTCGGGCCGGGCACCGGCGTTTTCCTGATCATGCTGTTCACCTACGTCGTCGGCATGGACATGGTCACCGCCTCCGGCACCGCGAAGCTGGTCAACCTGGCCAGCAACCTGGCCGCGCTCGTCTCCTTCGCCCGAGACGGGCAGATCCTCTACCAGCTGGCCCTGCCCGCCATGGCCTGCTCGGTGATTGGCGGCTTTTTGGGCGCCAGCATGGCCGTGAAGGTCGGCGCGAAACTGGTGCGCTCTGCGATGCTGTTCGTGCTGGCGCTGCTCATCTTCAAGATGGCTTGGGACTTTTTCCATTGACACATGCTTGCGCAAGAATATAGGTGATGCCCATGAGTGATGCGGTGAAAGACCGGCTCCGGATAGCCTTCTATGTTGGGATCGTGCTGGCCATATTCATCTTTTTAGGTCTGATGCGGGACGTGCGGACGGTGCAGCTGAGCGCGGAGGACGGTGTTGTCGACCTCGGCAGCGCTGACTTTTCCGGGCGCGTGTATGCCATCAACGGCGGTTGGCGGCATTATCCGGGCGAACTGAGGCCGCCCGAGTCCATGCCCCAAGATGCGGACCATTCCGATGCGCCTGGCGCACGGTATGGTAGTTATTATCTGCGCATCAGCGTGCCCGACAATGAGCGGTACACGCTGAACATGATCTCCATCGACTACGCGACGCGGGTTTTCATCAACGGCGAGCTGATGGACGACATCGGCATGGTGGCCGAGCGGCGCGAGGACTCTTCGCCGCGCACGGATCGCCCCTATTATCATGTCTATCCGGTGGACGGACAGGTGGAGCTGGCGCTGCACTACGCGAACCACTGGCATGTGCGCGGCGGCGACAGCACGATCGTGACGATCGGCGCGCCGCGCATCATGGCCCAGCGCCAGGCGCGGCGCGTGGGTTACACGTCGCTGCTGATGGGCTATCTTTTGACGGCCTCGGCGCTGTTTTTTGGGTTCTATGTGACCCAACCTGCGGTGAAGGGACATCTGCTGTTCGCGATGCTGTGCCTGCTGATCTTGGTCCGGCAGGGCTTGACGGGCGACCAGGTGTTCCACACGATGTTTCCCGGGCTGACATGGCGCGTGCTGTTCGCGGTGGAGTACCTGGACATCTGCCTGCTGGCGCTGGTGATGGTGAACTACCTGAACGCGCTGTTTCCGGGCCTGCTGCAGCGGCCGGTGTATCTGGCGGTGCACGCGGTGACGGCGTCGTACATGCTGACGATCGTGGCGCTGGACACGCTCACCTACACCTATCTGTTGGCCTTTTATCTAGCGTTCATGGCGGCGGTGATCGTGTACACCACGGTGCGGATGGCGTTGACGCTTCGAAATCCGCTGATCGAACAGATGCTGTCGGTGGCCGGGATGGTGGTGTTCCTCGTGGTGACGCTGTGGGAGATGGCGTCTTATGTGATCATGCCGATCTCCATGCGCCCGGCGTTCCCGATGATGCCGACTGCGATGGTGATGTTCGTGCTGACCCAGGGCAACTCGATGTTCATCCTGCTCAGGCGGCGGATTCACGAGGTGCACATGCGCGTGGCGGTGGCGGAGGCGCGTTATGAGGAGGCGATCCGCGTGCAGGCGGAGAAGCCGCAGGTGCTGCTGAGTGACTTTGGGCTGGCGCGCAGGGAGGAGCAGGTGGCGTACCTGCTGATCGACGGCAAGAGCCGCGCGGAGATCGCGGGTGCGCTGGACATCAGTTTGGGAACGGTAAACACATACTGCAGCCGGATCTACCAAAAACTTGGCGTCACGGGCCGCGATGACCTGATGCGGCTGCTGTTGACGAAAAAAACGTAAATGACATCAAAAAGCCACGAATTCCGGCCTGTTTATGCCCATATCATTGGCGGCAACGACATGACAGGACCGGCTGTGTGTGGTATAATCAGCGTTATGAGGCCGCGCTCATTGAGCGAAAATCAACAGAGGCGGTCTCCGGTTACCCAATCGGCCGCGGTGCGCTCCCCCCTGGGCGCGCCGCGGCTGATCCTTTATCGATTCTTCATGGCCGGGTTCTCCAGCACATGGCCCTCGGCGTCGAACCGCGAGCCGTGGCACGGGCAATCCCAACTGTGCTCCTGCGGGTTCCAGACCAACGCACAGCCCAGGTGGGTGCATCGGGGCCGCCTGGGCGCGAGCCAGTTCAGCGCGGACTCGGCGGCGTTGGTGAAGAGCTGCCGGTACAGCATGGACCGCTCCGGCCGAAAGGCGTCGGCGCAGTCGCTGGGCCTTCCGGTCAGCTGCGCCTCCAGAAGCATCGCAGCCACCATGGACCCTGTCATCCCCCATTTGTTGAAGCCGGTGGCCACGTACAGTTCGCCTTTTCCGCCCGCGTAATGGCCGATGTAGGGTGCGCCGTCCAGGGTCATGCAGTCCTGCGCCGCCCAGTGATGGCGCTCGACGGCGTCCGGATAATGGTCCTTCGCGAAGGACCGCGGTGCGGCCCAGCCCTCGCCATCGTGCCCGGTCCGGTGATCGCCACCGCCGATCAGCAGCATTCCGGCGTGGTCGCGGAACGACAGCCCGTTTTCGGCGGCGTCCAGATACATGCCCTGTACGTCCGGCCCGTTTTCCAGTGCGATGACATAGGACCGATGCTGGTACAGCTTCACGAAGTAACCGCCCAGCCGGTTCAGGAAGGGGAAATGGGTGGCGACGACCACGGCCTTGGCGCGCAGGCTGCCGCGATCTGTGAAGGCTGTGCCGCCGCGCAGGGTGTGCACGAAGCTGCGCTCGTAGATGCGCAGGCCGTCGGCTGCGATGCCCAGCAGCTGCAGCGGGTGACACTGCGCCTGGTCCTCGAACCGCACCGCGCCCAGGGCGCGCACCGGCAGCGGCAGCACATCCACCAGCGACGCGGGCGCACCGGCGGCCTGCGCGGCCTTCACCTCGTTTTCCAGCTCGGCGCGGTCGGTCAGTGAGTACACGAACGACGGCCTTGTCTCCAAACCGCACTCGCCGCGCCCGCCCATAGCGCGCATCGCCTCGATGGCGCGGCGGTTGGCCTCATAGTATTGCCGTGCCCGCTCCGCGCCCATGGAGCGGGTCAGCTGGGCGTAGATCAGCCCGTGCTGGCTGGTGACCTTTGCGGTGGTGTGCCCGGTCGTGCCCCGGCCAATCCGGTCGCCCTCCAGCAGCGCCACATCCACGCCCGCGTCGTGCAGCCGCCTGGCGCACAAAACCCCCGCCATGCCGCCGCCGATCACACACACGTCGGCGGTCTCGTCCCCCTGCAACACAGGCCGCGCCTCGAGCGCCGCTGTCGCCGTCCAAATGGATGGCATACCGATCACCTCCGTCGATATTCTGGGCATTTTCCGCCCATACTACCCGCGAGGTGACACATTTGCGAAATTTTCGCACCCATTTTGAGGGCTGGTACTTCAAGCACCGCATCGGGGACCGGGTGTTCGCGGCGATTCCGGGGATGTCGGTGAACGCGAGCGGCGAGGCGAGCGCGTTCGTGCAGGTGATCGGCAACGGCGGATCGCAGGTGGTTCCGTTCCCCATCGGCGCATACCGCGCCCAGGCCGCGCCGCTGCTGGTGGAGGTGGGGGAAAACTGGTTCACGGCGGAGGGCATGCACCTTCAGCTGCCGAACCTGCGGGCGGAACTGCGGTATGGGCCGCTGACGCCGCTGTCCGGCGGGGAGATCATGGGGCCGTTCGGGAAAGTGCCGCTGATGGAGTGCTATCACGGGATCGACAGCCTGCTGCACACGGTGGACGGGTCTGTGGAGTGGGACGGCGCGCGGACGCGTTTTGAGGGCGGTAGCGGATACATCGAGCGCGACTGGGGGCGTTCGTTCCCGAAGCGCTGGGTGTGGCTGGAGTGCCATGGGTTCAAAGGGAGGCCCGGCGACTCGATCATGCTGGCGATCGCCGAGATCCCGCTGTGCGGGCTCAGGTTCACGGGCATACTGTGTGTGTGCCGGGTGGAGGGCGTGCAGCACCGGTTGGCCACGTACCGCGGAGCGCGGCTGGTGGCGCAGCGGATGGAGGACGGGCAGTACCGCGCCGCGCTGCGGCAGGGTCGGTATCGGTTGGACGTTGAGGTGCGGTTCGGGGACGGCGGGGCACTGCAGGCGCCGGTGATGGGCGCGATGTCGCGGGTGATCACGGAGTACCCGAGCTGTGAGGTGCGGGTGCGGTTTATGGAGGGAGAGCGGGTGTTGATGGACGGTGTTGGGGAGGGGTGCGGGTTTGAGCGGGTGCAGTGACCCACGCGGTCATCCTGAGCGCGCGAAGGACCTTCCGCAAACTGAACTGAATCATGTTTGAGGAAGGTCCGCAGCGTAGCGATGGATGGCGGCGTGGGTGTTGAGTGCGCTTTTGTGCTTATTCTTCCTGATCCAGCTGCCGGTTAATGACCTCCGCGAACCGGCCCACCAGCGCCACCATTTGCTCGGCATGCTCTTCGCCGAACTCCGCGATCACGTCACGCATCATGGCCTGAAATCGCAATTGGGTGTCCAGCACCGCGCGCTCGCCCGGCTCCGTCAGCGTGAGCGCGATCTTGCGCCGGTTGGCGGGGTTGAAGTCGCGCCGGATGTACCCGCGCTGCTCCAAGCCCTTGAGCATCTGCGAGACGGCCGCCTTTGACGCCCTGAGGTCCGTCACCAGGTCATGGGCGAACACATTCGCCTCGCCGCCCTCGCGGTTGCGCCTGAGGCTGGTCAGCGCCCGAAATTCCAGTATACTCACGTCCAACTGCCCAGCGAGCTGGGCGCTGGCCCTGCGCATCCGCAGCAGCGCCTCGCTCAGCCGGTCGATCAACGAGGTGTTCATGTTACACCCGTTTCCCGAACATGTCCTTGAAATAGCTGCGGATGTGGCTCACGGTGCGGAACATGGAGATGTCCGACAGGCCGTGACTGATGCACATGGCGGAAACGGCGAATGCGGCCATCCAGCCCGACAGGATGGGCATGAACGTCAGCATCCCGCCCAGCAGGATCTCCACGATGCCCAGCGCCAGCACCCAGCCCCAGTTTTCCATGCCCGCATCCTTCAGCGTGAACGCGCCGATGGTGCGCGAGACGCCCTCCGAGAGCACCCAGATCGACACCACAAAGGGGATCATCGCGGCCAGCGCCGTGTAGCCGCGCCCAATCAGCAGCCACAGCCCCAGCACCACCGACAGAATGCCGCCCGCCAGCACCCATCCGGAGCGGTTTTCCCGAAAGTCGGAGAAATAGGCTGCGACCTGGGAAATGCCCGACACCAGCATAGCAATGCTGAAGAACATCGCCAGCGTCACCAGCGTCGAGACAGGATGAAAGATGCAGGTGATCCCCAGAATCACCCACAGTATACCGGACACCAACATCAACCACCGCATGGACTTCATAGCCTCCACAACACATTCCTCCTTAACTGTTCGTATACGAATAGTATAGCACGGCGACGGTACATGTCAATGACCGAAGTGCGGTAAACTGGTAAAAATTGGGTAAAACATGCGTTGCGGCAGCCCCGCGGGTGCATCCCCGCTCCGCGTTTAACCGCGATGGTGTTTACCCGCCGCCGCAATGTGTTATAATGGTTAGCGGACAATAACATCCCATGAGGAGGCTTCATATGGATCACCATCACGAGCACGGACCGAACTGCGGCTGCGGCCACGACCATCACGGGCACGGCGAGGGCTGCGGCTGCGGACAGCATGAGCGGATCAAGGTGGACGCCGAGCGGTTTTCGCTGACCGATGAGCAGGCGGCGCTGCTGGCGCTGATCGCGCGGTATCAGTACCTGCCGGTGGCCCGGTTTGTGCTGGAGTCCAGCGCGGACGACGAGGTCTGGGCGTCGGCGCTGGCGCCGGTGACGATCGAAGCGTTGGACGACACCATGGAGGCCGTGAAACAGCGCGGCGCGCTGCTGACCGCGCTTTCGGACGCGGGGCTGCTGAGCCTGGACTATGACGTGCCGATCGATGGGTACGATTATCAGGGCTACAGGGAGTCCGAGCTGTACATGTTCTTCCAGCAGACCGTCGCTGAGGGCGCGAAGCTGCCCGGCGCGGCGTTCGACCGTGCAGCGATGGACACGGGCAGCATGGCGCTGACGGAGCTGGGCGAGCGGGCCATCGGAAAGTAAGTGAGCGTTGGAAGGAATCTCCGCGTGAACGACATCCCATTTCACCGGTTCTATTTGTCCCCCTCCTCGGGTAAGCTTGTTCATGACGAGACTTGCTGCTGAGGAGGGGGCTTTTTATGGTGCGCAGGTTGCTGACCATTATGATCGCCTTGGTTGTGCTGTGCCCGGTCTGGGCTTCGGCCGCCGATCCCATTGAGGGGTCCGCCCCGATTCCGATTGCGGCGAAGGCCGCGCTGCTGATGGAGCCGCTGTCCGGCCAGGTCATCTTCGAAGTGAACCCCGACGCCCAGGTGCCGGTGGCGTCGGTGACGAAAATCATGGGCATCCTGCTGGCGGTGGAAGCGGTGGAGAGCGGGCGCTGCACCCTCGACGAGCGGGTGACGATCAGCAAGGATGCAGCGGGGATGGGCGGCTCGCAGGTGCTGCTGGACGTGGGCGAGGTGCAGCCGCTGAGCACGCTGCTCACGAGCATGATCGTCGGCAGCGCCAACGACGCCACGGTGGCGATGGGCGAGCACCTTTTCGGCTCGGAGCCGCTGTTCGTGGACCGGATGAACGAGCGGGCGAGGGAGTTGGGCATGCAGGACACGGTCTTCGTGAACAGCACGGGCCTGCCGGCGGCCGGCCAGCACTCGACGGCGCGGGACGTGGCGCAGATGTCGCAGGCGCTGATCCGGCACCCGCTGTATTTTGAGTATTCGAAGGTCTGGATGGACGAGTTGGACCACGGTGACGGCCGGATGACGCAGCTGACGAACACGAACCGGCTGGTGCGCACCTATGACGGCGCGGACGACATCAAGACGGGATCGACGAACGAGGCGGGATACTGCATGAGCGCGACAGCAAAGCGTGGAGACATGCGGCTGATCGCGGTCGTGCTGGGCGCGGGGAGCGGGAAAGAGCGGTTCGCGATCGCGGGGAAGATGATGGATTATGGGTTCGCGACGTACCGCAGGTTCCAGGTGGCGCAAAAGGGCGCGAAGGTGCGGGGCGAGATGGCGGTGACGGGCGGCGCGGCGGCGAGCGTGAAGCTGCAGCTGGCGGACGATCTGGCGCTGCTGATCAAGAAGGGTGACGAGGAGCCTGTGGAGCTAGAGCCGCGGTTGCCGGTGAGCCTGCACGCGCCGGTGGTGGCGGGCCAGAAGGTGGGCACGGTGGACGTGCTGCGCGGCGGCGTGAAGGTGGGCGAGATCGGCGTGGTCGCCATGGACGACGTCGCCCGCCAAAACTACGGCACCGGCTGGGGCCGCGTGTGGGCGAAGTGGTTTTATCGATAGCATGACCGTCCCCCTTGCATTCCGAACCAAAACCCGCTATCATGATCCCATACGATCACGATAGCGGAGGATAGCAAGCATGGGCACGATCACGATCAACGCGGCTCGCACCAAGGGCACCATCAACCGCAACATCTACGGTCATTTCGCGGAGCATTTGGGGCGGTGCATCTACCAGGGCATTTTTGTGGGCGAGGACAGCCAAATCCCCAATGTGAACGGCATGCGCACGGATGTGGTGGCGGCGCTGAAGCACATCCAGATTCCGGTGCTGCGCTGGCCGGGCGGGTGCTTCGCGGACGAATACCACTGGCAGGACGGCATCGGTCCCCAGGAAAACCGCAAGCGCATGGTGAACACCCACTGGGGCTATGTGGTGGAGGACAACTCGTTCGGCACTCACGAGTTCATGGAGCTGTGCGCACAACTGGGCTGTGAGCCATACGTCAACGGCAATGTCGGCTCGGGCACTGTGCGCGAGATGGCGGATTGGGTGGAATACCTGAACAGCGACGGCGATTCGTCGGTGGTCCGCGCGCGCTGGAGCAACGGGCGCAAAGCGCCGTTCGGCGTCACGTATTTCGGCGTGGGTAACGAGAGCTGGGGCTGCGGCGGGAACATGCGGCCCGAATACTACGCGGACGAGTACAGAAGGTACCAGACCTACTGCCGAAACTACGGCGAGCACAAGCTGTGTCGCATCGCCTGCGGGCCCAGCGACGGCGACATCCGCTGGACGGACGTGCTGATGGAGCGGGCGGGCCGGTACATGGACGCGCTGACGGTTCATTATTATACGTGGACCGGCGACGGCTGGCCGAACAAGGGCCCGGCGACCGGCTTCGATGAGCCTGCCTATTTCGCCACCCTGAAAAAAGCGCTGGGCATGGACGCCATCATTTCTGCCCACGAGCAGATCATGCACCGGCACGATCCGGAGCACCGGGTGGGCATCATCGTGGACGAATGGGGCACCTGGTACACGGTGGAGCCGGGCACGAACCCGGGCTTCCTGTACCAGCAGAACACCATGCGCGACGCCCTGGTGGCGGCGATGACGCTGAACATCTTCAACGACCA
The DNA here is from genome assembly GCA_031555755.1 of Eubacteriales bacterium. Taxonomy (GTDB): domain Bacteria; phylum Bacillota; class Clostridia; order Christensenellales; family Aristaeellaceae; genus JAJDGF01. The sequence goes on from JAVBUD010000006.1 coordinate 9,160, forward strand.
CTGCGACCGCGTGGTGATGGCGAACCTGGCGCAGACGGTGAACGTGCTGCAGGCCGTGATCCTGACGGAGGGCGACAAGATGGTGCTTACGCCCACCTACCACGTGTTCGACCTGTACAAGGCCCACCAGGGTGCGGCGCAGCTGGATTGCCATGTGGACTGCGGCAGCGCGGCGGACGGCGTGCCGGCGCTGCACGCCAGCGCGTCCATGAAGGACGGCGCGCTGACGCTGACGGTGGCGAATCCGTCGCCGAACGCGGCGGCGGACGCGGAGGTGGCGCTGCTGGGATTCGAGGCGAAGGGCGTATCAGGCCGGATACTGTCGGGCGCGATGGGGGATTATAATGACTTCGATGGCGAGGCGAAGCTGGCGGTGAAGCCTTTCGACGGAGCGCAGTTGGCGGATGGTAAATTGAAACTCAACCTGCCCGCCTGCAGCGTGTGCGAGATCACGTGCCGCTGATCTGCAGACGGTGCCTGCTCCAAGAGATGGAGGACCAAAGGCCGCTGTATCAGTTGATGCGGGACTGGCTGGCGGCGATCCCGGACGGGCAGCGGGCGGAGGACGATGTCTACGCGGCGCGGCTGGCCGCGTGCCGGGCCTGCGACCATCTGAACGCGGGGCTGTGTGCGCTGTGCGGCTGTTATGTGGAACTGCGGTGCGCGAAGGCCGCTCAGCGCTGCCCGGCTGCCCCGGCCAGATGGTGAGCGCGGGCATGCGGGCGCGAAACGGCGGCAAAACCCAAAATTTAATCCTGGGCTGCGTTGACAACCCTGCCTCCGGTGATGTAAACTATAGCTTGTGTCAGTGGGATCACGCCCCGATCCACACTGTCCGCGGCAATGCGCGCTTGACCTCGCAGCATTGCGCCCGTATACTGACTTGAATTATGGAGGGGAATCACTTTGAGCAGCTACATCGCCAAGCCGTCAACGGTCGAGCGTCAGTGGTACGTCATCGACGTGTCGGACCTGGTTCTCGGGCGTGTGGCCTCGCAGGTCGCCATGATCCTGCGCGGCAAGAACAAGCCCACGTACACGCCCCATGTGGACACCGGAGACAATGTGATCATCGTCAACGCCGCCCACATCAAACTCACCGGCAAGAAGCTGGACCAGAAACTGTACCGCTACCACACCGGCTATCCGGGCGGCTTGAAGGAGATCCCCTATCGCAAGCTGCTGGTGAACAAGTCCGAGTTCGCGTTCAAGAACGCGGTTCGCGGCATGCTGCCGAAGGGCCCGCTGGGCAACGCCATGCTGAAGAAGCTGCACGTCTATGAAGGCGCAGAGCATCCGCATCAGGCCCAGCAGCCCCAAGAACTCACGATCACAAACCTGTAAGGGAGGAGGATGAACCATGGCTGAAGTTTGCTACAGCGCCGTTGGCCGCAGGAAGAAGGCGATCGCTCGCGTTCGTCTGATCCCCGGCGAGGGACAGATCACCATCAACAAGAGGGCCATCGACGATTTCTTTGGGCCTGAGACTTTGAAGACCGTCGTGCGCCAGCCGATGACCTTGACCGACACGCTCGCCAAGTTCGACGTGCTGGTAAACGTCAAGGGCGGCGGATACACCGGCCAGGCGGGCGCGATCCGTCACGGCATCGCCCGCGCGCTGGTGAAGGCGGACGAGGAACTGAAGGGCGAGATCAAGAAGGCCGGCTACCTGACGCGCGACCCGCGCATGAAGGAAAGAAAAAAGTACGGCCTCAAGGCCGCCCGCCGCGCACCGCAGTTCTCGAAGCGGTAATTGGTATGGTTTGCAAAGGGAGTTCCCACCGTTGTGGGGGCTCCTTTTTTGCGTCATGCAGCAGATCCGGAAAGGGTGGTGGACGACGAAGAGGGCGGTTTGAGGAAGGTCCTTCGGCAGCGACCTCAGGATGACGGGGTGGGGGTGGGCGGTGGCCTGAGGTTGTCCGGGTGGGGTGGGCGGTGGCCGCATCGGCGGGGGGGGGGGGGGCCGGCGGGGGGGGGGGCCCGCAGAGGACCGAAAGAAGGGCGCGCGCAACGAGCGGCACGGGCC
>JAVBUD010000077.1:0-6124 GCA_031555755.1 Eubacteriales bacterium
GGCTCGCTCGCTCACTTCGCCTCACGGCTCATGGCTACGCATTGAGTTTGTCTGTGAACGTGCGCCTGCGACGGGGGTTCCTGCGCGGCGTTGGACACTGACAGGCCCACTGCGCCCACATTGTTTTCAGGCGCACGGGGGGACGCCAGGAGGCGCTGCCTCCTGGACCTCCGCCAAAGGGCCTGAGGCCCTCTGGACTCCCCATTTTGCTTCGCTTGCATCGGTCGGGGTTAGATGGCGCGGTGGCCGAGGCCGATGGCGACTTCGTTGAGGTGGAGCAGGCCGATGCCGAAAAAGACGGCCACGGCGACGTTGTTGCCGCTGCGGGCGATGCCGATCTTGCCGCCGATATTGAGGCCGATGGCCTTCGTCGTGATCTGCGACACCGCCTCTCGGGCCGCGCCCGCCACGGAGCCCTCCTCGCGGTATTCCGTGGCCGATATCGCGCCCTCGCGCTTCGCCGCCACCACCGCGCGCTCCACGATCTTCGCCACAGACTGCATGAACTCCCCGCCGTAGTCCACCGCCACCGCGCGAATCCCTTCGCCCAGCAGCGACTCCTTCAGCTCCTTTTCCTCCTCGCGCGTCCGCGAAAGGCACATCAGCATCGCCGCCCTCGAGACCGTGCGGCTGCCGCTGATGTTTGCGTCGTGCTCTGCCATCCTGCCATGCTCCATTGCTACTTCTCCTCCATCGCGCTTATACCGGCCAGCGCACCCGTCGAAAACGCCAGTTGCAGGTTGAACCCGCCGGTCAGCGCGTCAATGTCCATCAGTTCGCCCGCGAAGTACAGCCCGGGCACCAGCTTCGACGCCATCGTCGAGGGGTTGATACCCTTCACATCCACGCCGCCCCGCGTGATGATCGCCTCTGCGAATCCGCGCAGGCCCTTCACCGTCAGCGGCGCGTGCTTTAGTATATCCGCGATCTGCCGCCGCTGCGCCTGCGTCACCTGGTTCACCGGCATCTGCGCAGACAGCTTGATAAGCGCCAGCAGCGCCAGGCCCAAGTTGTGCGGCACCAGCGTGTCCATCACCGACGCCAGCGCCTTGTTCGATGCGGCCGCGAACTCGCGCAGCAGCCGCGCGTCCAGCATCTGGTCGTCCATCGCGGGCTTCAGATCGATGAACAGTTGTGTGCCTCTGCATGGGTTTGGCAGCAGGCTCGACAGCGTCAGCGCCAGCGGGCCACTGAGGCCGAAGTGGGTCATCAGCAGCTCGCCCTGCTCGGCGTACAGCTTTTTCTTGCCGCTTACAGCCGTCAGCTTCACGTTCTTCAGCGTCAGCCCGCTCAGCAGGTGCGGCCAGGTTTCCTCCGTCTCGATGGCCACCAGCGCGGGCAGCATCTCCTTGAGGCCGTGGCCCAGAGACTTCGCCATGCTGTGGCCGTCGCCCGTGGAGCCGGTCATCGGGTAGCTCAGCCCGCCCGTGGCGAGGATGACGGTCTTGGCGGAAAACGCGCGCCCGTCCTCAAGCTTTGCGCCCACGGCGCGGCCCTCTTCGATCAGTATCTCGGCCACCCGCGCATTCAGCTCCACGCGAACGCCCAGCCGCTTGAGCTCGCGCTCCAGCGCCCGGTTGATGTCACTGGCCTTGTCCGACTCGGGGAACGCCCGCTCGCCGCGCTCGACCTTGATCGGCACGCCCAGCTCCTCGAAAAGCGACACCGTGCCCAGGTTGTCCAGCCGCGCCAGCGCCGCATACAAAAACCGCGGGTTGCGCAGGATCGACTTCATGAACGCGTCCATCTCCGCCATGTTGGTGACGTTGCAGCGGCCCTTGCCGGTGATGTAGACCTTTTTGCCCAGCTTTTCGTTGCGCTCCAGCAGGGTCACACTTCCGCCCGCGCGCGCCGCAAACAGCGCGGCCATCATGCCTGACGCGCCGCCGCCGATGATGACGATGTCAGACGCGCTCATCATCCACCCTCGTTCTTGCTCAGGTACACGTCGTAGGACGTCCAGATCTTTTCCAGCTGCTCAAAATACTGGGCGACCTCGTGCCGCCTGCGCTGGCCCAGCGCCACGATCAGCGCGTTGATGAGGCTCAGCGGCGCGGCCAGGGAGTCCACAAAGCTGGCCATGTCCGACTTGGCCGTGAGGCACAGGTCAGACGCGGCGTGCAGCGGGCTCAGCGGGCCGTCCGTGATGGACACCAGCTTCGCGCCGCGCGACTTGGCGAAGTCCATCGCCTCGATGGTGCGGCTGGTGTAGCGCGGGAAGCTGATCCCGATGAGCAGGTCGCCGTCCTGGATGCGGCTGAGCTGCTCGAACACGTCCGAGATGCCGCTGGTGACCACGTGCACGCCGGGGAAGATAAAGTTGAGGTAGTGTCCCAAAAACTCCGCCAGCGTGGCCGACGCGCGCAGGCCAAGCACGTAGATGTCGCGGGCCTGCAGGATGGACTCCACCACGTCCTCGAAGGACGTGAGGTCCAGCTCGTCCAAGGTGGCGCGGATGTTCTGGATGTCCGCCTTCAGCACGCGGCTGAGGACCTGGCTGTGGTCCATGTCAGAGGTCATCTCGAACCGCTGGGAGGAGGTGAGCCGGTGGCGGATCAGCTCTTGGAGCGCCTTTTGCAGGTGCGGATAGCCGTCATAGCCCAGCGCGGCGGCGAAGCGCACCACGGTGGACTCGCTGACGCCCACATACTCGCCCAGCCGGGACGCGGTCATGAACGCGGCCTTGTCGTAGTGGGTGACGATGCATTCGGCGATGCGCCGGTGGCTCTTTGAGAGTTTTTTTCCGCTGTGATTCAGTCGTTGGATCAGTTCTTGCGCGTTATCCATGTTGCCCCTCCATATTAAAGCGCATTGATTGGCACCACCCATTGTACGCCAGTGACGCCAAAAATGCAAGACATGTTCCGGGGTTTATCCAGATTTGACGTGGTAGAGGGAGAAAGCGGGCGGGATTTGGTGGATGCGTTAAGATTCGGCCCAACCCAGCCCTCAGCCAGGCCCCGCCGCCCGCACCCCACACCCGTCATCCTGAGCGCAAACGGAGGACCTTCCTCATACTTCATGGGCACTCAGTTTGAGGAAGGTCCTTCGCTGCGCTCAGGATGACGGGCGCGGAGGGTAGGCAAACAGCAGTCGCCCATTCGCAGGCTGCGATACCCGAGCCGATCCCCCTTTTCAAACTGACCCAACCTATGCTATAATCAATTGAAACTGGGGCAGACTGGCTCCGGGCAATACCATAACACACTGGAGGCACGATCATGAAGCCCCTATATTCGATCGCCATCGACGGGCCGTCGGCGGCGGGGAAGTCTACAATTGCCAAGGCGATTTCGGCCCGCACGGGCGCGCTATATCTTGACACAGGCGCGATGTACCGGGCGCTGGGGCTGCACGCGCTGCGGCTTCGGATTGACCTGCAGGATGCGCGGGCCGTGGCGGAGGCCATGGACGGCGCTGAGATTCGCGTGCGGTACGTGGACGGACAGCAGCGGGTTTTTCTCAACGGCGAGGACGTGTCGGAGGCGATTCGAGACGGCGCGGTGTCGAAGGCCGCCTCGGCGGTCAGCGCGGTGCCGGAAGTGCGGGCGGCGATGGTGCGGATGCAGCAGGCGATTGCGGAGGGCGAGAGCTGCGTGCTGGACGGGCGCGACATCGGCACGGTGGTGCTGCCGAACGCCACGCTGAAAATTTTCCTGGTGGCCGATCCGGAGATTCGGGCGCTGCGCAGACATCGCGAGCTGACCGAGCGCGGCGGAGACGAGGAGTACGACAAGGTGCTGCGCGACCTGCTGCGCCGTGACCACGACGACGCCACCCGCAAAGCGTCGCCGCTGACCAAGGCCCATGACGCCGTGGAGGTCAACGCCACACACCTATCGCCAGAAGACGTGGCGGAGTTGGTGATTGGGCTGCTGAACGAGCGGCTGGAGGTCTGTTTATGAAGCAAAAGAACGGATTTTACCGGTGCATCCTGGCCATCGCCCGGTTCTTGGTGATGCTCCTATTCCCGCTCAGGGTCAGCGGGCTGGAATATTTTCCGCTGGAAGGGCCGGTCATCCTGTGCGCCAACCACATCCACAACTTCGACCCGGTGCTGCTCGCCTGCGCGGTAAAACGGCGCAATGTGCATTTCATGGCGAAGGCAGAGCTGTTCGGCGTCCGGTGGCTGCGCTGGTTTTTTGAGTGGCTGGGCGTGATCCCCGTGCGCCGGGGCGAGTCGGACATGGGCGCGCTGCGGACCAGCATGAATGTGCTGAAGGAGGGCCGCGTGCTGGGCATTTTTGCCCAGGGGCATCGGGACGTGACGGGCGAGCTGGCCATGGAATCCGGCGTGACGCTGATGGCGCTGCGCACGGGCGCGCCGGTGGTGCCGGTGTTCATGGCGGGGCCGTATCGGGTTTTCCGCAGGTTCCCCCTCGTGATCGGAAAAGCGGTGGACTTGTCCGCGTATCAGGGCAAGTACGACAGCGAGCGGTTAAAGGAAGCGACCGCGCTGATCGAGGCGTCGGTGAAACGGCTGAAACCGGGTGCATAGAAAACCGCGCGGACGTTAAACTCAAGTTAAATCTGAAAAACCGGCAGGAATCTTACCGCATTTTGGAGAAGGATAAACTTTACGAATGATGGAACGAGTGGGCCAATATTAGGCCGATTTGTTATCTTTTCGTAAGAATAGGAATGTGAAACACATGCAGTTGATGATGGCGCAACACGCCGGCTTTTGCTACGGCGTGCGGCGCGCGGTAGACATGGCGCAGAAGGCAGCACTGACCAAGGGGCCCTGCTACACGCTGGGCGAGATCATTCACAACCCTCAGATGGTGTCGGAACTCAAGGCCCAGGGCGTCATGCCCATGGCGTCGCCAGCGGATGTGCCGGACGGCGCGACGGTGGTGATCCGGGCCCACGGCGTGTCCATGGACGCGCTGGACCAACTCAGGGCGAAGGGCTGCGAGATCATAGACGCCACCTGCCCCGACGTGGTCAAGATTCACGAGATGGTCAAGGAAGCGGGACAGGCCGGCATCCCGGTCATCGTCGTGGGCGACGGCGGTCACCCGGAGGTCGTCGGCACGCTGGGCTGGGCGCAGGGCCTTGGCCGCGCGATTGAGTCCCGGCAGCAGGCGCGGGCCATGGAGCCGCTGAAAACGGCGCTGGTCGTCGCGCAGACCACCGTGTCCGAGGTGCAGTGGGCAGAGGTCGTGCAGGTGCTTCGGGACCGCATCCAGTCGCCGGACATCCGGAAAACACTGTGTCCCGCCACCCAAAACCGCCAGCAGGCGGCGCTGGACGTGGCCAAGCATGTGGACCAGATGCTCGTTGTCGGGGGCCGCAACAGCTCGAACACCAAGAAGCTCTATGAGCTGTGCAAGGCCGCATGCCCCCGCACCCACCTCATCGAAACCGCGGCGGAGCTGGACGCCATCCAGTTCGCGCCGCGTGATCGAATAGGGATCACCACTGGTGCATCCACCCCGGACTGTACATTTAAGGAGGTTGTAGCACGAATGAACGACAACGAGAACAAGGACCTGATCACCCCAGTCGAGGAAGCCCCTGAAGCAGTCGAGGACCAGCCCAAGGCCGCGGTGGAGCCGGAGGAACTGCAGGAGACCAAGGAAACCAGCAGCGACGACGACTTCATGGCGGACATCGAGCGCACGCTGGTCCAGATCCGGCCCGGCCAGACGATCACCGGCACGGTGGTGCAGATCACCGACGACGAGGTGTGCGTCAACGTGGGCTACAAGGCGGACGGCCTGATCAAGATGGCCGACCTGACCTCTGTGGACTGCAAGATCGGCGACGAGATCGAGGTCGAGGTTGTCAAGGTCAATGATGGCGAAGGAAACGTGCTACTCTCTCAGCGCAATATCGTCAACCGCAAGTTCTGGGACGAGATCGTCGAGAAGTACGAAGCCGACCAGTACGTCGAAGGCGTGGGCAAGGAGGCCGTCAAGGGCGGCCTGATCGCGACCGTGAACGGCATCCGCACCTTCATCCCCGCAAGCCAGCTGTCCCAGCGCTACGTCGAGAAGATCGACGAGTTCGTGGGCCAGCCCATGACCCTCAAGATCATCGAGATCGACAAGCCCAAAAAGCGCATCGTCGCCAGCCGCAAGGCCGTGCTGGTCGCCGAAGAGTCCGAAAAGAAAAAGTC
>JAVBUD010000111.1:0-5119 GCA_031555755.1 Eubacteriales bacterium
CGTAGGGCCGCGGGGGGGGGGGTTTCTTGGGGGACAGATACCGGCGGTGGCGGGGTTTTTTGTGGTTGTAGCGCATTGTGGGGGCGTCCTTTTCCATAATGTAATAGCGGTCGCGGGCGACAGTCTGGTGCCGCCCGCGACCTCTTTCAATGGCGACAGACTTAGTTGAAGAACACCGGCTGGCCGGTCTTGTTCGACTCGTAGATCGCTTCGAGGATCTGAGTGACGACGTAGGCCTGCTCCGGCTTAACGGTGAGCGGCTTCTTGTCGTTCTTGACGTGGTCGATCCACTGGCGGGCTTCAACGTCTTCGGCGTTGCCGGAGCCTGCGCCCGCGTAGAACGCGGCGCTGCCACCCTGAAGGTCAGGTTTGGTCTCATACAGCTTGCCGAAGCGCTCGCCGTTCAGGCGCAGCGCGCCGTCGCCCTCGCCCTGCATGTCCGCGCCGCCCTTGTCGCCGCACAGGATGGTCTTCGCTTCGTCGACCATCAAGGTGTTGAGGGCCCAGCTGGCCTCCAGCACGATGGTGGCGCCGTTCTTCATCTTGATGAAGCCGAACGCGCTGTCCTCGACGGTGAACTTTTTCGGATCCCAGCTGCCCCAGGCGTTGGCAGCGTTCTTGGTGTCTGCCAGCTTGCGGAACACGGATCCAGCGACCATCGCCGGCTCGTAGTTGTCCATCAGCCACAGCGTGAGGTCCAGCGCGTGGGTGCCGATGTCGATCAGCGGACCGCCGCCCTGCTTTTCCTCGTCCAGGAACACGCCCCAGGTCGGGACGGCGCGGCGGCGGATGGCCTGCGCGCGGGCATAGTAGATCTCGCCCAGGTCGCCTGCGTCGATGACCTTCTTGAGGTGCTGGCTGTTGGCGCGGGAGCGGCTCTGGTAGCCGATGGTGAGCTTTTTGCCGGTCTCATGGGCGGCGTCCAGCATCTTCTTGGCTTCGACGCTGTTGATGGCCATGGGCTTTTCGCACATGACGTGCTTGCCCGCGTGGAGCGCGTCCACAGTGATGTAGCTGTGATCGATGTTCGGAGTCAACACGTGCACGACATCCAGGTCCTCTTTCAGCAGGTCCTTATAGTCGGTGAACACTTTGCTGCCCTTGCTGCCGTAGTCGGCGGCGGCCTTCACGGCGCGTTCTTCAATGATGTCGCAAAACGCGACCATCTCGACGTCGTCGAGCTTGGACAGGGCGGGCATGTGCTTGCCATTGGCGATGCCGCCGCAACCGATGATACCGATCTTGACCTTCTTCATGTGGCGCTTCCTCCCAAAGTATGTTGATGGGGTGATGCAACCATTGTACATCGTTTTAGTGGTTTGCGCAAGGGGGTATTTGTATGTTGGATATGTTTAGTCGGAAGGCATGAGGAAGGTCCTTCGCTTGCGCTCAGGATGACGGGTGCAGTTGGGCGTCAAGCCCAATCCCGTCATCCTGAGCGCAAGCGAAGGACCTTCCTCAATCTTTATGACAGCTTGTTCACCAAATTCATCAACTGCTTGCCGTATTTGTTCATGGCGGTCTGGTTCTGCTCGTCGATGGCCTTTTGGACGTAGTCGCGGATCTTGGTGAGCTGCTTGAGGTCGGAGTCCTCCAGCTGGTTGTCGTTGATCAGCAGGTCGGCGCGGTCGATCTGATCCTGTGCGTTTTGGATGGTCTTGTTCAGCTTTTCCTCGGCGGTGGACGTGGTGGCGACCTTGCCGGTAGAGGATTTGCAGGTCTTGCACACGCCGATCTCCGCCGCGCCCTTGTCGGTGGACGCGCCCTTGAACCATTCGCGCACGGTCTTGATGTCCGCGAACCGCAGCGGGTGCCCCTCGGGCAGGTAGATGGTGCCGTAGCTCTGGACAGACTTGCAGTACTGGCCGGGCGCCTTTTTGGACTTGGTGCACAGCCGGATCTTGCGGTGCATGTTGCAGGGCTGGCTGGGCTCGGTGCCCTTGAGGTACAGATCGCGCGTGACGCCGTAGCCGTTCACGTCCGCACCGCAGGCGGCGGTGGGCTTCATGCCGCTGACCTTGCAGGCGCTGGCCACAACCAGGCCCATCTCGTCGGCGGTGGTGCTGGTGATTCTTCGGTTTTTGGTGTAGCCCAGCATGTTGTGGGCCTTGCTCATGACGCTCGCCCAGAGAGGCGCGGCATAGTTGCCGCCGGTGGCGCTGGAAATCAGTGGCTTGTAGCTGTCATGGCCGATCCAGACCGCGCCGGCCAAGTAGCCGGTCATGCCGCCGAACGTGACGCCGATGGAGTTGGAGTTGGTGCCCGTCTTGCCCGCCACGTCGAACCCGCCGAAGTTGGCGCGGTCGCCGGTGCCGTCGGTCTTGCTGACACAGCCGCGCAGCACGGAAACCAGCATCCATGCCGTGGACGGCTTGAACACCTGGCGGTTGATTTGGACCTCCTGCTGGTCCATGTACAGGTTGCCGCCGCTGTCCACCACCTTGGTGAACGCGTAGGGCTCCAGATACCGCCCCTGGTTGGCGATGGCGCCGAACGCGCCCGCCAGCTCGATCACGCTGATGCCCGAGGAACCCAGCGCCAGCCCGGCGGGGGTGGCGGCGATATGCTCTGGCTTGATGCCCAGGTTGCGCAGGTACATGACGGAGTTTTCCACGCCCACATAGTTCACCAGCGCCTGGGCACACGCGGTGTTGTGGGACTTGTTCATGGCCTTGCGCATGGACTCCACGCCGGTGAATGTGGAGGCGGAGCCGCCGAAGTTGTTCGGATAGCCCTTGCCGCCACTGCCGTCGTCCCAGCCCTCGATGCGCAGCGGCGCGTTGATGACGGGCGTGCCCGGGGAATAGCCCAGGTCAAACGCCGGCCCGTACACGCTGAGCGGCTTGATGGTGGAACCCACGGGCATGCCCGATGACGAGCCGGGCGGATTCGCGCGGTTCAGCTGCAGCCTTGCAGTGGGCTCGGCGCGGCCACCGATGATGGCCAGCAGCTCACCCGTGCGCCAATCCACAATGGCACAGGCGGCCTGGGGCTGGCGCACTTCTTTGTATGTGCCGTCGCCCAATGACGCCTTGTAGATCCGGTCCGCGCTGTAGCGCATGGCGGGATAATTGCCCCAGTTGGTGACGACGGACTGGATAGCGCGCTGCAGTTCCTTATTCAGCGAGGTGTAGATCTTGTAGCCTCCGGTCATCAGCTTGCTCTGCATGGCGCTGCGATTCTGGGCGTTGTCCGCCAGCTTTTCTTTGTGCAGCATCTTGGTGACCACGTCGTAGATGGCGTACTCCACATAGTACGCGTCGTCGTACATGGTCTGCTTGAACTGGCTCTCCTCCATGACCACCAACTCGTCCGCCAGCGCGGCCTGGAACTCCTCGTCGGTGATCAGATTCTGCTTTAGCATCTGCTCCAGCACGTGGTTGGTCTGCGCGGTCAGGTCGGTGGGGTCCTTCTTGGTGTAGTAGCAGGTGCGCGGGTTGTAGCGGTAGGGATTGCGGATGATGCGCGCGATGCAGGCGCTCTCGCGCAGCGTGAGCTGGCTGAGCTCCTTGCCGAAATAGTCCTTGGCGGCGACCTTCACACCGTAGTTGTTGCCGCCCAGGTAGATGACGTTCAAATACTCAATCAGGATGTCTTGCTTGGAGATTTTCTTTTCCAGCTCCAGCGCCAGGTACGCCTCCTGCATCTTGCGCTTGTAGTTCTGGTCCGCCGTCAGCATGGTCTGCTTGATCAACTGCTGGGTGATGGTGGACCCGCCCTGGGAGCTGCTGTTGAGTAGGTTGGACACGAACGCGCCGAAGATGCGGCGCACGTCCACGCCGTTGTGGGTGATGAACCGCTGGTCCTCGATGGCGATGACCGCGTTGACGAGGTTGCGCGGGATCTCGTCGATGGTGGCCTCGATGCGGTTTTCGCTGCCGCGGTAGTCGGTGATCAATGTGCCCTGGCCGTCGTAGATGTAGCTGGTCTTGGCGGACTTGTCAAACGCCGTCATGTCCAGCGGCGGCGCGGTCTCCACCCATGCCTTGGCGATGCCCACGACCACGCCGGTGCCCGTGATGCCCAGGATCAGGATCACGAAAAACAGCAGCTTCGCGGTGGTCATCGCCACCGACAGCAGGAAGTTGCTGTCCGATGTGCGCTTTTTGAAAATACCCATCTATTTGTCCTCCGTAGCCCGGTTGAGCTGAGCTGTATGCGGAATTGTAGCAACATATTATAGCATACATCGACGCCCAATTCAGCCTCCCTCGCGCGGAATTTTGATTAAATCCGCAGCTCAGAACATAAGCTGTTCGAGAGGGGCCAAATGGACGCGGTGTATCCTGCGAAGGGTAACTGCCCGCTTATGGGAACAGGCCGTTGAAGATAAGACGGAGAGGGTGCGCGAATGGTTGCACAATTCAGGCATTTTGGGTGGGGCAAGAAGCTGGCCCTGGCGCTGTGCGCGCTGTTGGTGCTGGGGAGCGGGCTGTTTTTCTACGGGGTGTCGAACCTGAACCCGATCATGATCTCCATGGCCGAGGCCCGGGGACGCCAGCTCGCCGTGGAGGCCATCAACAAGGCCGTGCGCGAGGTGATGCAGTCGGGGATCGGGTACACGGACCTGGTGCAGGTGACCCAGGACAAACAGGGCCAGGTGACCATGATTCAGGCGAACACGCTGCTGATGAACGACATCGCCAGCCGCGCCGCGCTGCAGGTGCAGCGGAATCTGCAGGCGCTGGGGAACGAGGGCGTGGAGCTGCCGCTGGGCTCGGCGCTGGGCATCGGTCTGTTTTCGGGCAGCGGGCCGAGGATTCGGGTGAGCGTGGTGCCGGTGGGCTCAGTGGCGACGCGGTTTGCCACGGCGTTCGAGTCGGCGGGCATCAACCAGACGCGGCATCAGATCTCGCTGATGACGAACACCCAGGTGCGCATCGTCATCCCGACGGGCGCGGACACGGTGCAGGTGGAGGCCAGCGTGCCGGTGGCGGAGTCGATCATCGTGGGCGAGGTGCCGCAGACGTATCTGAACGCGACGAGCGTGGAGCAGATGCTGGATTTGGTGCCGTAGAGGTTCGCGTTTTCGTCAACCTCCACGCCGTCATCCTGAGCGCAGCGAAGGACCTTCCTCAAACTGACCGAGGTGTTTAGTTTGAAGAAGGTCCTTCGCTGC
>JAVBUD010000072.1:0-16870 GCA_031555755.1 Eubacteriales bacterium
ACGTGAACGCTTGGTCCATGGCGAAGTAGCGCTCGCGTAAGATCCTTCTCATACACCGCACACGCCAAGAACGCGGTCAGCCTGAGCGCAGCGAAGGACCTTCTGCAAACTATGTTCAGTTTGAAGAAGGTCCTTCGCTGCGCTCAGGATGACCGCGTTAGAACAGGATGTGATCAGGCGGCCCGCACAAGTCAAAGGAGGCATGCCCATGACGACTTCGACGACCCCCGCCCCGCGCCCGACGGGCTGGGAGCGGTTTTTGCTTCGCACCAAGCTGCGCCAGACCTGGCCGCTGCACCTGCTGCTGCTGGCTCCGCTGGTGATGGTGGCGATCTTTAACTACGCGCCCATGGTGGGCGTCAGCATCGCGTTTCAGGACTACATGCCCACCAGGGGCTTTTTCGGCTCCCGATGGGTGGGGCTGGAGCACTTTCAGTACCTGATGAAGCTGCCGGACGTGCCCCAGGTCATCCGCAACACGCTGGAGATCTCCATCGTGAAGCTGCTGCTGACCATGTTCACGTCATTGGCGTTCGCGCTGCTGGTGAACGAGGTGCGGAACACGCTGTTCAAGCGCGTGGCCCAGTCGGTGCTGCTGTTTCCGTACTTCATGAGCTGGGTGGTGCTGGGCGGCATCGTGATCGACGTGTTCCAGCAGACCGGCGTGGTGAACAAGATGCTGCAGGCCGTGGGCCTGCCTGCGGGCTCGTTCCTGGTGGAAAAGAGCACTTTTCGCGGGCTGATCTACGGCACCCACATCTGGAAGGACATGGGTTACAACATGGTCATCTTCCTGGCGGCGGTGACCAGCATCGACCCGGCGCTGTACGAGTCCGCCACCATCGACGGCGCGAACCGCTGGCAGCAGACGCTGCACATCACGCTGCCCAGCATCGCGCCGATGATCGTGCTGCTGTTCACGCTGGCGCTGGGCGGCATCCTGAACGCGGGCTTTGACCAGATCTACATGCTGTACTCCACGCCCGTGTACCCCGTGGCGGACATCCTGGACACCTATGTGTACCGGCTCGGCTTCCAGTCGGCCCAGTATTCGCTGGCCACGGCGGTGGGCCTGTTCAAGTCGGCGGTGGGCTTCGTGCTGATCGTGCTGTCCTATTGGCTGGCGGACAAGTTCGCCGGCTACCGGATCTTTTAAGGGGGTGGCTGCATCATGAAGACGTCGACGAGTTACAAGGTGTTCACGGTGTTCAACTACTTCCTGATGACCGTCATGATCCTGCTGTGCGCGATGCCGCTGTGGCACATCGCCATGATTTCGCTGTCCGCGCCGGGTCCGGCCGCCGCCAACGAGGTGGGACTGTGGCCCATCGGATTCATGATCGACAACTACACCTACGCGCTCAGCCAGCAGGGGATCGTGCAGCCGTTCCTCACATCGGTGACGCGGCTGGTGCTGGGCGTCACGATCAACATGCTCATGGTCATCATGGCCGCTTATCCGCTGTCCAAGGACAGCAAAGATTTTCCGGGCAAGACCGCGTATTCCTGGGTGTTCATCTTCGTGATGCTGTTCAACGGCGGCATCATCCCCAACTATGTGCTGGTGAAGACGCTGGGCCTGATCGACACGATCTGGGCGCTGGTGCTGCCCGGCGCGGTGTCGGTTTTCTACATGATCATCCTGCTGAACTTCTTCCGCCAGCTGCCCAAGGAGCTGGAGGAGGCCGCGTTCATCGACGGCGCGTCCCATTTTACGGCGCTGCTCAAGATCTATCTGCCGCTGTCCGTGCCGTCCATCGCCACGCTGACGCTGTTCGCGGCGGTGGGCCACTGGAACAGCTGGTTCGACGGGCTAATCTACATGCGCGACCCGAACCGCTATCCGCTGACCACCTACATGCAGTCGCTGCTGTCCCAGTTGCAGCGCATGACCTCCTCCCGCGACGCCGAGCGCCTTGCGTTCACCTCCCGGCGCGGCCTGATGATGGGCTACATCGTGATCACGCTGATCCCGATCCTGGTCATGTACCCCTTCCTGCAAAAATACGTCAAGAGCGGCCTGGTGCTGGGCAGCGTGAAGGGATAAGGCCAAAGCTGAGGGCGACATCTCGCCTGAACCAGCAATGCCTAGCATCCACACAACCAACTCCCGTCATCCACACAACCAACTCCCGCCATCCATACAACCAACTCCCGTCATCCGCACAACCGACCCCTGTCATCCGCAAACCATCACCCGTCATCCTGAACGCAGTGAAGGATCTTCCGCAATCCGAATGGCGATACCATTTGATGAAGATCCATCACTTCGTTCAGGATGACGCCGATACGCGCGGCGAAAAGACGGCAAGCGGCGCGGCAAGATACAAATCGGCTGTGACGGCGAGGTGCTGGCCCGAAACCGGTACGAGGACCTGTTCGACCCGCCCGCGCACGTGGCGGGCCACCCCGAGCGCATGAGCCACGAGCTGGGCATGCGGCTGTATTTCGCCTGACGGGAGGAACGCGATTATGGAACTGAACCGCTGGAAATTTCACCTGGGCGAGGCGCTGCGCCACGGCCCGGTGACCCACGACGTGTGCTATCAGATGACAAAGGCGGGCGGCGAGTTGGGCGACCCGGAGTGGTTCCTCAGCCGCAACGACTGGACGGACGTGGAGCTGCCCCACGACTGGTGCGCGGCGCTGCCCGTCACAGAACGCGGCGACCCGTCCAACGGCTACAAGCCGCGCGGCGTGGGCTGGTATCACACGTCCTTGGAGCTGCCCGCGCTTTCGCGGGACGAGTCGGCGCTGCTGGAGTTCGAGGGCGCGATGGGCCAGGCCGATGTTTTCGTCAACGGCACCCGCGCGATGCGCAACTTCAGCGGCTATACCGGCTTCTGCGCCGATGTGTCCGACCTGCTGGCCGCCGGCGAAAACCGGATCGCGGTGCGGCTGGACGCGCGGCAGTGGGAGGGCTGGTGGTACGAGGGCGCGGGCCTGTACCGCCCCGCGCGGCTGATCCTGCAGCCGCCGGTGCACCTGCGGCACCTGGGCGCGTTTGTCCTGCCGGTGCTGGAGGGCGGCGCATGGCGCGTCGAGGCGCGGATCGCCGTGGAGAGCGGTGCGGACCAGCCGCGCGGCTGCACCGTTTCGGCGCGGTTCGTGGCCGATGACGGCCGCGAGCTGGGCCAGGTGGAGGGTGCGCTCCACATCGATCCCCACGCCTCGGCGGAGCTTCACCTCAGCGCGCCGCTGGACCGGCCGCCGCTGTGGAGCCCGGACAGCCCGTCGATGTGCGCCTGCGAACTGACGCTGCACGCGGACGGCCAGCCCGACCAGCGCCAGCGCATCCCGATGGGTTGCCGCCACATCGAATGGACCGTGGACCGGGGCATGCTGCTGAACGGCGTCCCCACACCGGTGAACGGCATCTGCTGCCATCAGGACCATGCGGGCGTGGGCATCGCGCTGCCCGACGCGCTGACGCGCTACCGCGTGCAGCGGCTGAAAGAGATGGGCGTGAACGCCTACCGCTGCGCCCACCACGCCGCGAGCGAATCGCTGCTCGCGGCCTGCGATGAATTGGGGATGCTGGTCATGGCGGAAAACCGCCACTTCAGCACGTCGCCGGAGGCGCTGGACCAACTGGACAGCCTGGTGCTCCGCGCGCGCAACCACCCCAGCGTTTTCCTGTACAGCCTGTTCAACGAGGAGCATCCCTGGCAGAGCGAGCCGCGCGGCAGGCGCATGGCGGAGCACATGCGGCGGCGGATCCGCGCGCTGGACCCCAGCCGCCCCGTGACCGCAGCCATGAACGGCGGCGTGCTGGCCGAGGCCAACGCCTCCGACGTGCTGGACGTGGCGGGCATGAACTACTTCATCGGCGACTACATGGCCTATCACGCCCGCAGGCCGGACCATCCCATGGTCGCCACCGAGAACGGCCCGCTGTACGCCACCCGGGGCGTGTATCGTGCGGACAAAGACCGCCACGTGTTTGACAGCTATGGCGAGACCACCGCCCCCTTCGGCCAGCGGCTGGAGGACACCATCGAGGCCGTCCGCGCCGCGCCCCACGTGGCGGGCCAGTTCGTGTGGGGCGGATTCGACTATCGCGGCGAGCCTCAGCCCTATGAGTGGCCAAGCGTACTGTCGCACTGGGGCTTGATGGACTACTGCGGATTCGAGAAGGACACCTTCCACCAGCTCAGGAGCTATTACGCGAACGAGCCGGTGCTGCACCTGCTGCCCCACTGGAACTTTATAGATGGCGAGACCGTGCGCGTGTGCGCGTTCACCAACCGCGGCGAGGCGGAGCTTTTTCTCAACGGCCAGTCGCTTGGTAGGCGCCGGGTCCAGCGCAACCGCGCCGAATGGCAGGTGCCCTTCCAGCCTGGCGAGCTGGTCGTCCGCGCAGCCGGGCTGGAGGCCCGCGTGCGCACGGTAGGACCCGCATCGGCGCTGCAGCTCACCGACGCGACCCCCACCGGCGGCGCGGACGCGCGCATCGTCAACGTGGACATTGTCGACGCCCAGGGCCTGCGCGTGCCGGACAGCGGCGCACTGGTGCGTTTTCATGTCGCAGGCGGCACCATCCTGGGCACGGGCAACGGCGACCCAAACGCACCCTTGACCGACACCGACCCGTCCGTCCCCGCCTTCCAGGGCCGCTGCCAGGTCATCGTCCGCCCAGGCCGATCCACCACCGTTATCCAGGCAGAATCAGACGGCCTCAACAGCGCACAATTGGAATGCAACCCGTCCTGACCGCCAGCGCCTCATCGATTGGCCGTGGCGACGATGTCCACGCCGGTGCCCGCGGCGTCAGGCACCACGACGTCTCCGATCCGCACCGGGGCCGTCAGCCTTGCGCCGCGCAGCGCCGCCAGCACGTCGCCAATTCGGCCCTTCGGCACCATCCCGCGCGTCTTCACCGGGCACAGCGGCATTGCGCCGCCCGACACCTGCACGCTGCCCGTCACGACGCGCATGGGGTTCACGAGCTCCTGCTCGCCGTATTTGACGCCCCGCACACAGCCGTTCCCGGACACGGAGACCGCGCCGTCCGCCGATTGCAAAACCGTCAGTCCGCACCCCATCGGGCACAAAATGCACACCATCTCCATCGCCGTCACCCCTCCACAACCTCAACCCGCACCGGCCCCAGCACGCCCGCACGGTCAATCTCCACCTTTTCCATCTCCCCAGGCGTCATCACCCGCGCCCTTTTATCCAGCAGCACCGCGTCCCCGCTGCGCACCAACAGCCGCGCGCCGCGATACACATCGCCCACGCGGAAATACAGAGCCAGTTTGCCCTCGCCGCCCACGGAGACCCGCTGCGGCACCGCGTACCGCACGCCGTGCCCGGTCTCCACCGCGACTTGCTCACCCCGCGCAGCGCGGCCCAGCGCATGCGACGCCGCCGCGCGACCCGCGATCTGCGCCTCTTCGGACACATTGTCCACCAGGTCGTGCACATGCAGCACATTCCCGCAGGCGAAGAGGCCCGGGATCTGGGTCTCCCGCCGCTCGTCCACCGACGCGCCGCCGGTGACCGGCTCCAGCTGCAGGCCCGCGCCCCGGGACAGCTCGTTTTCGGGGACCAGCCCCACCGACAACAACAGCGTGTCGCACTCGATCCGCTGCGCCGTGCCCGGGATGGGGCGCTTTGTGGCGGGGTCGACTTCGGCCACCGTAACGGCCTCCACGCGGTCTTTGCCGTGGATCTCGGTCACCGTGTGGTTGAACTTCAGAGGGATGTCGTTGTCCGTCAGGCACTGCACGATGTTGCGGTTCAAGCCGCTGGAGTAGGGCATAAGCTCCGCGACGAGCGCCACCTTCGCGCCGCTCCAGGTCATGCGCCGCGCCATGATCAGCCCGATGTCGCCGGAGCCCAACACCACCACGCGCTTTCCGGGCAGAAAACCCTCCATGTTCGTCAGCCGCTGGGCGCTGCCCGCCGTGTACACGCCCGCAGGCCGGCTGCCGGGGATGTTCAGCGCGCCCCGCGTGCGCTCGCGGCAGCCCATGGCCAGCACCACGGACTTGGCATGAACCTCCACCAGGCCGTGGGCCCTGCTGACACAGGTGATCGCGCGGTCCCGCGACAGCTCCAGCACCATGGCGTCCGTCCAGACCTCGATGCCGCTGCCGTCGAGTCGGTCGATGAACCGCTGCGCGTACTCGGGGCCGGTCAGCTCCTCCTTGAAGTAGTGCAGCCCGAAACCGTTGTGGATGCACTGCTGCAGGATGCCGCCCAGGTGGCTGTCCCGCTCCAGGATCAGCACAGACAGGTCCGGCGCGGCATTCTTAGCCTCCAGGGCCGCCGCGAGGCCGGCAGGCCCGCCGCCGATGATGACGATGTCGTAGTTCATGGGGGTCACTCCTTTTCTCAGTGGGGGAGGAAGCGTTCTCTCTGCCACCGCCCAACGCCGTCATCCTGAATGAAGTGAAGGACCTTCTTCAAATGAGCGCGTTAGGTGCAGCATTCCTTGACGATAAACACAGCTGGCATATCAACTACGCCATCGGTCGCACCATCCAGCTCTCGCCGCCGCTCTTGGTCACCTTGTCCAGCGTCGTGCCCAGCTCTCGGGCCAAGATGTCCATCACTCGCGGGCCGCAGAAGCCGCCCTGGCAGCGCCCCATGCCCGCCCGCGTGCGGCGTTTGACGGCGTCCACATTGCGCGCGCCGCGCCGGATGGCCTCTACGATCTCAGCCTCCGTGACCGTCTCGCAGCGGCAGATCACGCGGCCATAGTTCGGGTCCTGGGCGATGGCCGAGCGGCGCTCGGCGCTGTCCATCTCCCGGAACGCGCGGATGGCGCGGCGGCGGGCCACATACCGCTCCCTGGGCGGCATCGCCAATCCCGCCTCGCGCAGCAGCCGCTCGATCTCCTCGGCGATGGCGGGGGCGCTGGTCAGGCCGGGGGAGCAGATGCCCGCCGCGTGGATCAGCCTCGGCTCCGCATCGCTGGCTCTGATGATGAAGTCCCCCGTGCTCGGCTGGGCGCGGACGCCCGCGAACGAGGTGATCACGGCTCTGAGGTTCAGGGCCGGCACGCTCTTTTTCGACATGCAGCAGAGCTGGTCGATGCCCTCGGGCGTGACGCGGGTGTCCGATTTGTCGGCCATGTCCACGGCGGTCGGCCCGGCAAAGCAGTTGCCGTCCACGGTGGGCGAGACCAGAATGCCCTTGCCCAGCTGAGACGGGGTCTGGAAAATGACGGTCTTGACCTCCGACGCTATGCGGTCCAGCAGCATGTATTCACCCTTGCGCGGGCGGATCACAAACGAATCGTCGCCCAGCAGCCGCGCCACGTCGTCGGCGTACACACCTGCCGCGTTGACCACAATGCGCGCGCGGATCGACCGGTCTCCGGCGCGGACCATGAGCGCGTCGCCATCGCGCCGGATCTCCGTCACCGCGCCGCCCAGCAGCCACTCGCACCCGTTGTCCCGCGCGTTTTCGGCGCAGGCCACGGTGAGCTGATACGGACAGGTGATGCCGCCGGTCTCGGCCAGCAGCGCACTTGTCACATCCGGGCTCAGCGCGGGCTCCAGTTGCCGCGCCTCATCGCCGGTCAGGATGCGCATGCCGGGCACGCCGTTTGCAATGCCGCGCCGATGCAGTTCATCAAGCTTTTCTCTGTCCGCGCCGTCAAACCCGATCACCAGCGATCCGCAACGCACCAGCGGCACGTCCAGCTCGTCGCACCACTGGGTCATCAGCGCGTTACCGCGCACGTTCAGCGCGGCCTCCACGCTGCCCGGCGGGCAGTCGTAGCCCGCGTGCACGATGGCGCTGTTGGCCCGGGACGCGCCCATGGCCACGTCCTCCGCCGAGTCGATCAGCGCCACCGACAGCCGGTACCGGCCCAACTGCCGCGCGATGGCGCAGCCGGTGATCCCCGCGCCGATGATGGCCACATCGAAGGAATCCCGCATGTCTCCCCCTCCATCCACACAAAAAGCCGCCGCAAGCACGCCCGACACACGGGTGGCTCGCCAACGGCTTCTCTTTTTACTCTGCCTTGACATGGGCAGTGTAGCACAAACAGCGGCAGACGTCAACCCTCATACGACCCCGTCATCCTGAGCGCACCAACGCTGTCATCCTGAGCGCAGCGAAGGACCTTCCTCAAACTGAACATATATAAAAGTTTGAGGAAGGTCCTTCGCTTACGCTCAGGATGACGGCGTTGGGGCGCTCAGGATGACGGGGTGGTTGTGCGCTCAGGATGACGGGGTGGGGTGAATGACATGCTGTGATCGCGTACCCTACACCTTCTGCACCTGATACGTCTCCCCGAACGTGTCCACCGTGACCTTCTTCATTCGCTGGTCCTCCAGCGGCCTGTCGTCGTGCCTGCGGTTTGCTTTCGCGATGCGGTCCACCACGTCCATGCCCTCCGTCACCTTGCCGAACGCGGCGTACTGGCCGTCCAGGTGGGGGGACGGGGCGTGCATGATGAAGAACTGGCTGCCTGCGCTGTCGCGCATCTGGCTGCGGGCCATGGAGAGCACGCCAGGGGTGTGCAACAGATCGTTCTTCACGCCATTGCCTGAGAACTCGCCCTTGATGTGATAGCCGGGGCCGCCCATGCCGGTGCCCTGGGGGTCGCCGCCCTGGATCATGAAGCCGGGGATGACGCGGTGGAAAACCAGTCCGTCATAGAACCCGGCCTCGATCAGGTTCACGAAGTTGGCCACGGTGTTGGGCGCGATTTCGGGGTACAGCTCCGCCTTGATGATGCCGCCGTCCTGCATCTCGATGGTCACTATGGGATTGCTCATGATGTATTCTCTCCTCTGCGTCCTTAATGGGCGTCCTTCTTGACAGTGGTATATTTGTAGCCGAATGTATCGACGGTGATCGATTTGATGGTGCAGTCCAAGGTCACCAGCGGCTTGTCGCCGGCGTCTGTGGGGATGTTTGCGATGTAGTCCACCACTTCCATGCCGCTCACGACCTTGCCGAATGCCGCGTAGCCGCCGTCCAGATAGCTCGCGTCGCCGTGCATGATGAAGAACTGGCTGCCCGCGCTATCGGGGTCGCCGCTGCGGGCCATGGACACCACGCCGCGCGTGTGATTCAGTGTGTTTTGGGCAAAGCCGTTCTGGGCGAACTCGCCCTTGATGGTCCAGCCCGGGCCGCCCGTGCCGGTGCCCAGCGGGTCACCGCCCTGGATCATGAACCCGGCGATGACGCGATGGAACATCAGTCCGTCATAATAGCCCGACTGGGCCAGCTCCACGAAGTTGGCGACGGTGTTGGGCGCGATCTTGGGATACAGCTCCAGCTGGATCTCGCCGCCCCGCTCCATGGTGATGGTGGCGATGGGGTTCGGCAGGTCCGCCTGGCCGGTCTCGCCCTTGATCTTATCCAGGATCATGCAGCTCGAGAGGGCCAGCGAGAGGGCCAGCAGCAGGCAAAGCAGGGTCAGTTTTTTTCGCACAGAGGGTATCCTCCTTTGGGTTGTCATATGGGCGTGATCTCGTCGATCACCACTCGCTTTCTCTCCACCATCTCGTCCACGCGCTCGATGTACTGCTCGATATTCTTGACGTTCGGCGCGCGCTCAATGCGGAGCTGGCGGTCAAACAACCATTTTGTGATCGCGCCTGCGCCGAGGGCCAGGATGGGCGCGGTCTCCTCCATGATGTCGATGTTGTAGCGGCACTGGTGGCCGGGTCTGGCATAGCCCACATTTTCCAGGTTGCCCGCCATGTACTTCTGGCGATATAGGTAATAGGGGCGATAGCCCTCGCGCTTCAGCGTGTCTCGGGCGCCGTCCACCATGTGCTGGGCCTCCTCGGCGCTGACCTGGGTGTAGCCGCGCTCGTTCAGCTTGCTGCCGTGCTTGATGGCCAGCGTGTGCACGGTGATGGACTCCGGCCCCATGGCGATTGCGTGCTGCAGCGAGCGGGCGAAGTCCGCCTCGCCCTCCCCTGGCAGGCCGCAGATCAGGTCCATGTTGATGTCTGTAAAGCCCATCTGCCGGGCCATCCGGAACGCCTGGATCACATCCTGGCCGGTGTGGGCGCGGCCAATGCGGGCAAGGGTCTCGTCGGAAAATGTCTGCGGATTCACCGAGATGCGCGTGATGCCGCGATTGCGCATGACCGAAAGCTTCCCCTCGTCGATGGTGTCCGGCCTGCCCGCCTCCACGGTCCACTCCACCGCGCCGGGGAACAGCCGCTGGGCGGCCTCCAGCACCCGGTCCAGGTCCGCTGCAGGCAGCGCAGTCGGCGTGCCGCCGCCCATGTACGCGGCCCTGAGCGCCATGCGGTGCTCGTTCATGATCGCAGCGGACCCTTCCATCTCGCGGATCAGCGCGTCCACATACGGCCCCACCAGCCTGCCGTCGCCGATCTCCCCGGAGGAAAACGAGCAGTAGTCGCAGCGGGTGGCGCAGAACGGGATGCCGATGTACAGGTCGTACTCATTTTGTTCGTGCTCTATCAGCCCGCGCTGCATCTCCAGTACGTCCGCCAGCAGCGCCGCGCGGTCGCGGCTCACATCGAACGCGTTGATCATGTGCCACTCGGCGGCCTCGGGCATGAGGCCCAGGTCGATGGCCTCGTACATCAGCCGCGTGGGCCGGATGCCGGTCAGCGAGCCCCAGGGCGGCCGGATGCCGGTGACGCGGCGCATCAACTGATACAGGCCCGTCTTCGCGGCGCGCTTGATGGTACGCTTGATCAGCAGCGGATCGGTCTCCGCCTTGGCGGACACCGCGTTTTCCAGGCTGCCCATGCGCCAGTCCTCGGTATACAGCCCGCCGGACTCGGTGTGCTCATGCCACAGCGCGACTTCGCCCTCGTTGATGGACACCGCCGCCTGGGCGTCGAACAGCTTCACCACGTCCTGGAGCTCCGCCTGCAGCTCCGGCAGATTCGTCAGCAGATGATATGTCATAGCCCAAACCTCCGCTTCACCGCGCCAAGGGTGTCGCTGTCTCCGTGGCCTGGATAGATGCGCGTCTGCTCGTCCATCTGGAACAGCGCCTGCAGCGAGCTGCGCAGGTCCACCGCGCGGCTGGACGCAAAGTCAGTGCGGCCAAAGCCGTCCCGGAACAGGGTGTCGCCGGTGAACATCACCTGCTGCTCAGGAAAATAAAAGCACGCGCCGCCTGGGGTGTGGCCGGGGGTCTCGATCATGCGCACGATCGCGTCCTCCCCCTCCCCGTCATCCTGAGCGCAGCGAAGGACCTTCTCATCGTGAGCAAGATCATCTTGAGGAAGATCCTTCGGCTGCGGCCTCAGGATGACGGCGGGGGCGGGGAAGCGCAGCTCGCTCCCCTGCACCTTTTGTTCCTCATCCAGCTTCAGCGGCACCCAGCGCGCCTTGATGCTCGGCGGCAGCTTCAGCGGATACGGATCGAACAGCATCGCCTCATCCCGCTCGTGCACCCATACCAACGCGCCCGTCCGCGCCACCAGCTCCGGCACGGCCAGGATGTGGTCGAAGTGGCCGTGGGTGATGAAGATGTGCGTCAATGTCAGCCCGCGCCGCTCGATCTCCTGCAGCAGCGCCTCCGGCTTGTCGCCTGGGTCCACCAAAAAGGCCTGCGCCTGGCCGTCGAAATAGCCCAGGTAGGCGTTCTCCTCGTACAGGCCCACCGTGAGCCGAACCACATTCAGCATCGCCAATCTAAAACCCCTTCCGGCTGTCCATCAATATCGTCACCGGCCCGTCGTTGACCAGCGCCACCTTCATCTCGGCCTGAAACCTGCCCGTCTGCACCTCCACGCCCAGCGCGCGCACGTCCGCGATGAGCCGGTCCAGAAGCGGCACCGCCACCTCAGGGCGGGCTGCGGTGGAAAAACTGGGCCTACGCCCGTGGCGGGCGTCGCCTGCCAGCGTGAATTGGGAGACGATCAACAGCTGTCCGCCCTCGTCCAGCAGCGAGCGGTTCATCTTGCCGTCCGTGTCCTCAAAGATGCGCAGCTTCGGGATCTTGTCGGACATATACTTCGCGTCGGCGTCCGAGTCCCCCTCCTCCGCGCAGATCAGTGCCAGCAGGCCGGGGCCGATTTGGGAGATGACATCGCCGTCCACGCGGACGGAGGCCTCGCAGACGCGCTGAATAACGGCCCTCATGGTGCAATACCTCTTTCGTGTGTGTTATCGGTCGCTCACGCGCTCGTCCTGAACACCTCGATGATGTCCTGACGCTTCAGCAGCTGCTTGATGATCTTGTCCAGTTGCTGCGTGTCCTTGATACCGATGGTCACGTTGATCACCGTGTTCTGGTTCTTATCGACCCGCGCGGTCAGCGCCAGAATATGGACCTCCATCTTGGAAAACAGCATGCTCACGTCCGCCAGTAGCCCGATCCGGTCGCAGCCAACGATCTGGATGTCCGCGTTGTGCACGCCGCCGGGATCGGCCTCCCACGCCACCTGGATCAGCCGCTCCGGCGTGGTCATGAAGTCCTTCATGTTGTCGCAGTCGTGGCGGTGCACACTGACGCCTCGGCCGCGGGTGATGTAGCCCACGATGGCGTCGCCGGGCAGCGGGGTGCAGCACTTCGCGAACCGGACCAGCATGCCGGGCTCGCCCTCCACGATCACGCCGTGGGAGGAGTGCTGCTTGTTCTTCTGGTCCAGCGCGTGCTCGCGCACCTTCTGCGCCTCGTTCACCGACACCACGGGCACGGGCACAACGGGCTCCAGCTTCTGTGCCTTTTTGAAGACGTCGATGAGCTTGTTGAGGATCTGGCCGCAGGAGATGCCGCCGAAGCCCACCGTCACGTACAGGTCGTCAAGGCTGGTCAGGCCGTACCTTTTGTAGACCGGTTCCATGTATTCCGGCTTGTGCAGCTGGCTCCAGCTGTAGCCCATGCGCTTGGCCTCGCGCTCCAGCTGTTCCCGGCCCTGCTCCCGGTTTTCGTCCTTGAACTCATGCTTGAACCAGGCGCGGATCTTGCTTCTGGCCTCGGAGGTCTTCACCACCTGCAGCCAGTCGCGGCTGGGTCCGCGGGAAGCGCTGGAGGTCAGCACCTCCACAAAATCGCCCGATTCCAGCTCGTGCTGCAGCGGCACGATGCGCCCGTTGACCTTCGCGCCCACGCACTTGTTGCCGATGGCGGTGTGGATGGCGTACGCGAAGTCCAGCGGCGTGGCGCCTCTGGGCAGGCTGATCACGTCGCCCTTTGGCGTGAACACGAACACCTCGTCTGAGAACAGGTCCACCTTCAGCGCGTCCATGAACTCGTTGGGGTCCCGCGTCTCGTCCTGCCAATCCAGGATCTGGCGCAGCCAGTACAGTTTGTTGTCCATGGTATCGGTCTGCTTGCCCTCTTTGTAGCGCCAGTGGGCCGCGATGCCGAACTCGGCGGTTCTATGCATCTCGCGGGTGCGGATCTGCACCTCGAAGGAGAGCCCGCCCATGCCCACCACGGTGGTGTGCAGCGAGTGGTACATATTGCCCTTCGGCATGGAGATATAGTCCTTGAACCGGTTGGGCACCTGGGTCCAAAGCGTGTGCACCACGCCAAGCGCGGCGTAGCAGACGGGGATGGAGTCGGTGATCACGCGCACGGCGATCAGGTCGAAGATCTGGTCGAAGGTCTTGCCCTGGCCCTTCATCTTCTTGTAGATGGAATAAAAGTGCTTGGGCCGCCCGTCGATCTCAGCCACGACGCCCTGCTTTTTCAGCTCGTCGTCCAGCACGTTGATCACGTTCACGATGGACCGCTCGCGCTCCTCACGCTTCATGCCCACCTTTTCCACCAGGTCGTAGTAGCCGTCGGGATCGATGTAGCGCAGCGCGATGTCCTCCAGCTCCCACTTGATCGTGGAGATGCCCAGCCGGTGCGCCAGCGGCGCGTAGATGTCCAGCGTCTCCCGGGCGATGGGCAACTGGCGTGCCTCGTTCTGGAACTTCAGCGTGCGCATGTTGTGTAGCCGGTCCGCCAGCTTGATCAGCACCACACGGATGTCCTTGGCCATCGCCAAAAACATCTTGCGCAAGCTCTCCGCCTGCTGCTCTTCCTTGCTCGTAAAATCAAGGCGGCTCAGCTTCGTCACGCCGTCGACGAGCTGGGCCACATCATTGCCGAACATCTTTTCGATTTTCTCAACGGTGATCTCCGCACAGTCCTCGACACAGTCGTGAAGTAGGCCCGCCGCGATGGTCGCCGCGTCGAGCATCATGTCCGCGAGGATGTCCGCCACGCGGTAGGGATGGGTGAAGTAGGGCTTTCCGGACTTGCGCATCTGGCCCGCGTGGGCGCTCTGGGCATAGTGAAAGGCCTTCTCGACGAGACCCAGGTCGTCGTCGGGATGGTAATGGCGGATCTTGGTCAGCAGCGCCTGGAGCTGCGCATCGTCTCCCTGCTCGCGGGTTTTGTCAGTCGCATCGTCCAAGGTCTCTACCTCCCCCAACCTCTCAGGTCCTGCAGCCACAAAAAAGTGTGATTCGAAGCCGGGTCCGCCTTTGATGGCTTCGCCATCCGCGCCATGAACGGGTCCAAGCTCAGCTCAATCAGCCCCATGTCGGCGAGCACAGGCAGCCCTAGCGCCGCGCCCGCCCCCGTCACCCGCCCGTCCTGGGCCAGCGACGACAGCACCGCGTCCGCGCCCTTCATCACCATGGGCCGCTTGAGCAAGTCGCGCACGCACACGAACAGCGTTCTCAGGCCGTCCACATCCGGAATCTGGTCCAGCCACGCGGCCCGGACCGCCATGGGCTCCCAGGTGTCACGAATGCCCAACAGCTTGCCCGGCGCGTCCAGCATCACCACATGGGCGTACCCTTCGGGCACAGCGCCCAACGGAAGCGCACACACGGCGTTCACGGGCAACCCCGCCTCCGGGAACCGACCCATGCACAGGTCGAACCGGTCGTCCACGCCCGCTTCCTGACAGGCGACCAGCAACTCCGCCAGCGCCTCCCGGTCCGTCGCGATCACCAGCGTCCCGTAAGCTGAGCCCGCCAGCAGCCGCACCACATCCGACACATCCGCAAACACATGCGCATCGCCGGCGCTGTTTTCGGAATCCTGCCCCTGCCTCTCCTGCGAAGGGGCCGCGCCCAGAGCGGGCGGAGAGGGGGCCTGCCTCGCGCCATGCGCCCAATTATACACCCTTTCCGTTAAGAACAAACGCTCCATCGCGCTCCATTTTGACGCCATCTCCGTCAACTGAGCCACCGGCCTGGGCGGCAGCACCGCTTTTAACTCCATCTGCACGCTGACGCGCCCGTTGAACTCGTTGATTTTTGGCTGGTGCAGCAGCCGCACCCAGCCCTCCATCCGCGGTGTCTTCGCGCCCATCCGGAACCCGATCGCGCCCAGCTGTGCGCCGCCGTCCGACAGCTTCAGGGACAGGTGCGCGCCCTCCGCGCCCACCGCCCGCGCAGACTCTACCTTCGCCTCCGACAGCATCACCGGTGCGGGATTGCCAAATCCGAACGGCTCCAGCTTCGACAGCGCGTGCACCAGCGGCTCCGTGAGCTCCGAGAGGCCCATCTCCAGGTCATATTCCTCCCGGGGCACGTAGGCCGCCGGGTCCGCGTTTCGGTGCAGAAACGCGTCCAGCGCCTCTGAAAAGGCCTCTACATTTGCCGACGGTATCGTGAGCCCCGCAGCCTGCTTGTGCCCGCCAAATCGGGTCAGCAGCGCCGCGCACGCACCCAGCGCCCGGTGGATGTCCACGCCGGGGATGCTTCGGCAGGAGCCGCTGTATTCCTCGCCGTCCCCGGAGAGCAGCACCGTGGGCATGTGATATTTTTCCGCAAGCCGGCTGGCCGCCAGCCCGATCACGCCCACATTCCAGTCCGCGCCGTGCAGCACGATCACGCGCCGGTCCGCGAACGGGAATCCCGCCATCTGCCCGTGGGCGTCCGCCAGTATTTTGGCCTCCACCTCGCGCCGCATCTGGTTTTCGCCCTCCAACTCCTGGGCCAGCGCGTCCGCCTCCCGCGCGTCCTTGGCGATCAGCAGGCGCAGCGCACGGTCAGCGTCGCCGAGCCGCCCGCCCGCGTTCAGCCTGGGCCCCAGTCCAAACGCGATGCCGCTGGCCCTGAGCTGATCCAGTTTCATGCCCGCCGCCGCCGCCAGCGCGGCGATGCCCGGGCGCGGTTGCTTTTTGATCCGCTCCAGCCCGCAGTGCACGATCGCGCGGTTCTCGCCCAGCAGCGGCACCACGTCCGCCACCGTCGCCAGGCACGCCAGATCGAGCACCTTCATAGCCTGCTCCCGGTCCAGCGCCAGCGCCAGCTTGAACGCCACCCCCGCGCCGCACAGCGACGGAAAGGGATACCCATCCAGCAGCGGATTCACCACCGGGCAGTCCGGCAGCAGCTCGCCCGGCTGGTGGTGGTCCGTGACGATCACCTTGAGCCCCAGCGCGCCGCACAGGTCCACCATCTCCACGGCAGTGACCCCGCAGTCCACCGTGATCAGCAGTCCCGCCCAGCCTGCGATCTCACGGATGGCGGACTCGTTCAGCCCATATCCCTCATCATGGCGCTTGGGGATATAGCTCTTGACCTGGATCCCTAACTTGCCCAGCACGATCCCCAGTATCGCCGTGGCACACACGCCGTCCACGTCGTAGTCGCCGTACACGCACACCGCGCTGCCGTCCCGCCGCGCGGCCTCGATCAGCGCCAGCGCCTCGCCCATGCAGCTCAGCAGCATCGGGTCGTGCAACTGGTCCACAGACGGGGAGAGAAACGCCGACGCCTCGTCGAGGCTGTCGATCCCACGCCCGCAGAGCAGCCGAAACAGCGGCTCCGGCATCCCCTCCGGGCGCGAAAACTGAACCTCACCATCCCCCCGCCGCACCAACCGAAGCATAAACGCCCTCCGATCCCAAAAAAGGACCAGGTCCGAAACCCAATCCGCGTGAGCAATAATATCATATTATATCGGATTAACGTGTTTGCGTCAATGTCGAAATGCGCGCAC
>JAVBUD010000186.1:0-12641 GCA_031555755.1 Eubacteriales bacterium
TGTAGGAGAAGGTATACATAGGGGTGTTGATGGGGTATAATGGCACTGTACAACCGGCGCTAACGCGGGCGGCGAGGGCAAGCCCAAGACACCCGCGTGAGCGACATACCACCACCCAGAAAGGAGCCCACCCCCATGTTCGCCCCCGGCGAGCCGCCGCCCCGCCGCAGCGTCTACATGGACCTGATGAAAAAACACGACACACTGAACCCGAGGCTGAAGGTGTAGGAGAAGGTATACATAGGGGTGTGGATGGGGTATAATGGCACTGTACAACCGGCGCTCACGCGGGCGGCGAGGGCAAGCCCAAGCCACCCGCGTGAGCGACATCCCTCCACACAGAAAGGAGCCCACCGCCATGCAAGCCCACGAACGCCTGCTGCAGTACATCCAGTTCGACACCGCCTCCGACGAGTCCTCAGCGTCCTGCCCGTCCACCCCCGGCCAACTGGTCCTGGGCGCGGCGCTGGCCAAAGAAATGCACTCCATCGGCATTCAGAACGCCCGCTTGGACGAGCACGGCTACGTCTACGGCTCCATCCCCGCCAACGCGGAAAACCAGCCCACCATCGGCCTGATCGCCCACATGGACACCGTGGACGACGCGCCCGTGCTACCCATGAACGCCCGCATCGTGGCCTACGACGGCAAAGACCTGGCGTTGAACGCGGAAGGCGAGATTCTATCCACAGAGCGCTATCCCTACCTGAAAAAATACGCCGGCCAGCACCTGATCGTCACCGACGGTCGCACGATCCTCGGCGCGGACGACAAGGCGGGCGTGGCCGAGATCATGACCGCCTGTGAGCGCCTGATCCAGGACCCGTCCATCCCCCACGGCAAGATCGCCATCGCGTTCACGCCGGATGAGGAGATCGGCCGCGGCGCGGACAAGTTCGACGTACCCTCATTCGGCGCGGACTTCGCATACACCGTGGACGGCGGCGAACTGGGCGGCATCGAATGCGAGAACTTCAACGCCGCCTCAGCCAACCTGACCATCCACGGCGTCAACATCCATCCCGGCAGCGCCAAGGACAAGATGAAGAGCGCCATCCTGATCGGAAGCGAGTTCATGTCCCTGCTCCCGGCCGCTGAGGCCCCCGCGCACACGGAGGGCTACGAGGGCTTCTTCCACATCGTGTCCATGACCGGCGAGGTGGAGCGGGCCGAGCTCAAATACATCATCCGCGACCACGACCAGGACAAGTTCGCCGCCAAAAAGGCGCTGTTCCAGACTTGCGCCAACTTCATCAACAAAAAGCACGGCGCGGGCACCTGCCAGCCTCGGATCACCGACAGCTACCTGAACATGAAGATCTGCTTTGAGGGCAAGGAGTTTATCATCGACCGTGCCAAGGCCGCCCTCCAGGAAGCGGGCATCACTCCCTACCTCGAGCCCATCCGCGGCGGCACCGACGGCGCCCGCCTGTCCTACATGGGCCTGCCAACCCCCAACCTCCCCACCGGCGGCATGAACTACCACGGCCGCCACGAGTGCATCAGCGTGGAGTCCATGGAGAAGATGGTAGACGTGCTGGTGAATTTGGTGCGGGCGAGATAACACAACCGTGTCGTCAGCCGCACCCCCACGCCGTCATCCGTAGCGCAGCGATGGATGACGGCGAGAGGGGGAATGATGCCAATAAACACTTGAATCCCAGCCCCCACTCATGCTATAATCCTACAGTACGTGCTGGTGTGGCGGAATGGCAGACGCCGGGGACTTAAAATCCCCTGACCGTGAGGTCGTGCGGGTTCGAGTCCCGCCACCAGCACCAATCATCGATATCGAGGTACGGGTGCGGTTCAGCAGGCCATAGCAGAGCTCACAGCGCCGCCCACCAGCGCCGTCATCCTGAGCGCAAGCGAAGG
Source organism: Eubacteriales bacterium (assembly GCA_031555755.1). Lineage (GTDB taxonomy): Bacteria > Bacillota > Clostridia > Christensenellales > Aristaeellaceae > JAJDGF01. The sequence goes on from JAVBUD010000186.1 coordinate 1,876, forward strand.
ACCTTCCTCAAAGATTTATCCTTGCTTCTTGTGGATGGTCCTGGGCTTGCGCGAAGGACGACAGCAGCAGGTCAGACGACCCAGTAGATCTGTTCATGCACATACCGTGCGCCATCGCCGCTATGCCCTCCCTTCCCATCCTCCCACCCCATATGCTACAATGTAGCAAATCCCTGTCCGAGAAAAACATGACGCGCTGGTGTCAAGTTTTGTCTGCTATCCTTGAGCCATCCATCACGCAAGGAGGACCTCTGCTATGCCCAGACCCACAACAAAATCCGAGCTCATCGCCGCCACCAACGACCAGTTCAACAAGCTCTGGAAGCTGATCGACACCATGCCCGATGCCCAGCAACGGGCCGAGTTCCCCTTCGAGGACCGCGACCGCAACCTGCGCGACGTACTGATGCACCTGGTGGAATGGCACCGCATGATGGCGTCCTGGCATCAGATCGGCACCGTAGAGGGCGGCATGCCCGACGTTCCCGGCAAGGACTACACCTGGAAGACGCTGCCCGCGCTGAATCTGGAGCTCTGGAAGCGCGTACAGGACGTCCCGCTGGACGAGGCCAAGGCGCTGCTCAAAGAGAGCCACGCCATGATCCTGTCACTCGCCCTAACCCACAGCGAGCGGGAGCTGTTCGAGCGCGGCGTGTACAAATGGACCAAGTCCACCACACTGGGCGCGTACTTCATCAGCAGCACCGCCAGCCACTACGAGTGGGCGATGAAGAAGATCAAGCGCTACATCAAGGAGAGCAAAGAGGCAATGTAGCATGCGTTATCCGAGGCTACTCCAGTGCGGCGACACCATCGGCGTGTGTGCACCGTCGTCCGGCGTGCGCGAGAGCGCGATTCCCCAGCTGGTGAACGCAAAGCGCAACGTGGGTACCATCCACGGCGCCAACCTCATGGCGCGATGGGGCGGGTGGAGTATAAGGAAGGCCAGGCGATCATTACCCAGACGATGACCGAATAGGCGAAAGGCGGTGCCTCCCCCATGATCACCCAATGCATCGACTCCATACCCTTCCGCCTTAAGTCCCCCCACGCCTTCCCCTTCCTCAAAGACTACGGTCAGGTCTTCAAGGTCTTTGACGACCAGGACTCCGGAAACATCTGTTTCGGCGTCCGTGACGGTGAGCGGCGGTACTTCATCAAGTTCGCCGGCGCACCCACCGCGCGGGCCGTCTGCACGCCCGAGGACGCCATCCAGGCCCTCCGCGCCGCCATCCCCGCCTATCGCGACCTGGCGCACCCCAACCTCATTCGCTTCATCACCGACATCGCCACCGCGGACGGTTACGCAGCGGTGTTTGATTGGGCCGACGGCGAGTGCATGGGCCGCATGTACGACGAATCCCACCGCCGGTTCATGGCCATGCACACGGAAACCAAGCTGCGCGTATTCGAGGACATCCTCGACTTCCACATTCACGTCGCCGAGCACGGCTATGTCGCCATCGACTTCTACGACGGCAGCGTGATGTACGATTTCGGGCGCCGGAAAACCGTGCTGTGCGACATCGACTTCTACACCAAGCGCCCCTACATCAACAAAACGGGCCGCATGTGGGGCAGCTCGCGGTTCATGTCGCCCGAGGAGCACACCCTCGGCGCGACCATCGACGAGCTCACAAATGTGTACTGCATGGGCGCGATGGCGTTCGCACTGTTCGCCGACTGCGACAGGACGGCACAGGCTTGGCCGCTGAACGAGCGCCTCTACGCCGTCGCCCGCCGCGCCACCAGTGACGACCGCGCGCACCGCCAACCCACGATTCGCGCGCTTCTAGCCGAATGGGCGGCCGCGTTTGAACCACAATGATGCATACCCTTGACAAAAAAACACCGAATCACCCCAAACATTTCCGCCAATCCTGTCATATCCCCCCACATACACGCATATATACTCCACGAGGTGTTGAGTGTATGACGAAAATTAAGGTGCTGCCCATCGACGACAATCCCGCCATTCTCAAGCAAATCGTCGATTTCCTCTCACAAAAGCCCGATATTGAGGTGCCAGATTGCGCGTTCGACGGTGCGCAAGCGCTACAGATGATCGATCAATACAATCCGGACATCCTGCTGCTGGATATCGTGATGCCGAAGATGGATGGCTTCGCGGTGCTCGAAGCGCTGCAGGCCCGTGAGCAATCCCCGAAAATCATCATGGTCACCAGCCTGTCCAGCGACAATTTCATCGACCGCAGCATGCGGCTGGGCGCGTCATACTACATGGTCAAGCCCCTGGACATGCAGATCCTCTACAACCGCATCACAGAGACCGCCGCCCTGTCCACCGGCGAGCGCCAGCCGCTGCGCCTGGACCCCAAGCCCGCCCTCAGCCAGCACACCGCCGACGAACAGATCACCAACCTGTTCCTCACCATCGGCATCCCCGCCCATATCAAGGGCTATCAATACCTCCGCGAGGCCGTCAGCATGGTCCTGGAAAACCACGACGTCATCAACCGCATCACCAAGGAGCTGTACCCCGGCATCGCCCGAAAATTCGCCACCAGCGCCAGCAAGGTCGAGCGCGCCATGCGCCACGCCATCGAAGTCGCCTGGAACCGGGGCCGCCTGGACAGCATCAACAAGATGTACGGCTACAATGTGTTCTCCCCGGACGACAAGCCCACGAATGGGGAGTTCATCGCGCTGGTGGCGGACAAGGTGAGGCTGCCGAAGACGGCGTGAGGCAACTCCCGGATTGGTCAATGCGTCATCGGAAACCTACTCATACTGTCACGAGCCCTGATTCGGCATCGAATCGGGGCTCGCGCTGTGTTGTGGCGCTTGGACGGGCTGCCGGGATTAACGTGCGGCGGCTGTTAATTATGGCGCGTTTGCGGTACAATAGGTTGAGTGCACCGGCACAGAGGAGGAAAAGCAGCGATGCCTTCTGCAAACAGGCGCTATCCTTGGCGGTTTGGGCTGTATTTCATGGCGTATTACCTGTCCACATCCGTGTATTTGAGCTTCATCGGCGTGTACTTTACGTCCGTAGGCGCGACCACGGGCCAGCTTTCCGTGCTGATGGCGGCGATTCCGATGGTGTCCATCTTCGCGCAGCCCATGTGGGGTGCGCTGGGTGACCGGATGGGCAGCAAGCGGCTGCTGCTGTGCATGCTGTGCGCGGGCGCGATGGGGCTGATGATGCTGTTCCAGGCGTCGCACAACTTTTACTATCTGCTGATCATGGTGACGCTGTTCAGCGCACTGTTCACGGCGATCCAGCCCATGGGCGATTCCATCGTGCTGGAGGCGCTGATGGAGGGACGCCGCCCGTTCGGGCCGCTGCGGCTGGTGGGGTGCCTGACATTCTCCGTGGCCAGCCTGTTCGTGGGCCGGTTCCTCGAAGGGCGGATGGAGTGGGTGGTGTACCTGACCAGCCTCTTCCTGGGGCTGGTGGCGCTGAGCACATGGGTGCTGCCGAAGACGCCTGGCCACAGCCGGGACAAGGGCGAAAAGGCCAGCTTCTGGTCGCTGCTCAGGGACGCGGAGCTGCGGAACCTGCTGATCTTCGTGACGCTGCTGCAGGCGACGATGGGCTATTTTTACTCGTTCTTCTCCGTGCACTTCACATCGCTGCCGGGCGGGACCAGCGAGCTGTTGGGGTGGTGCTACCTGATCTCGTCGATGGCGGAGGTGCCGTTCCTGCTGTGCGCTGACAAGCTATTTGACAAGCTGGGCGCAGGGAAGCTGCTGTGCGGGTCGGCGTGTGTGCTGGCGGTGCGCTGGCTGATTCTGGGGATGACGGACAACTGGCATGTGGTCATGGCGAGCCAGGTGCTGCACGGCGGCGGGTTCATCGTGCTGACGGTTGCGATGTCGAAGTACATCAGTTTGACGGTGCCCGAGGCACTGCGATCGCGGGGGCAGATGCTGCTGGCGGTGGTGGGGTTTGGGATCGCGCGGGTCGTGGGGTCGCTGGGGGGCGGGCTGCTGGCGAACGCGGTGGGGATGCAGCATGGGTTCTTCGTGCCGTGCGCGGTGGTGGTGGCGGCTGCGGCGATTTTCGGGCCGAGGTATATGAAGGGGAAGGCGCTGAATGGGAGGGTGTAGTTTGATCTGCACAACACACACGGCCGTCATCCTGAGCGAAGCGAAGGACCTTCTTCAAACTGATCGTGTGATCAAGTTAGAGGCAGGTCCTTCGCTGCGCTCAGGATGACGGGGGGGTGGGAATGGCGATGACGGGGTTGGTGGTGCATGAACGGCGCTGTTTTAGGCCGCCCTCACTTTGATGTCGTCATACACATGCTTCTGCGTGATTTTGATCCTGCCTAGTTTCAGCAGCTCCAGCAGCGCCAGGAACAGCCCGATCATCTCGTCCTTGCCGCCGTCGCCCTCGAACAGCTCACTGAACCGCACTTCCCCTTTTCTGACCCTTCGCACGATCCGCCCCATGCAGATCTGCATCGTATAAGCGTCTCGCCGGATCTCGCGCCGCTCGTGCTCCACGCCCTCGCCGCGCTTTTCGATCCGGAGCAGCACCTGTGCGAACGCCCGCGCGAGCCCGTCCAGCGTCATGCCCACCAGCTCGAACTCCGGCGGCGGCAGCGGGTATTCCTCGGGCAGCTTGGTGATCAACAGCTTCGCCTCGCCCTCCAGCGCCTGCATGCGCTGGCTCAGCTCCTTGAACTGCTTGTACTCCGTGAGCTGGCGGATCAGCGCCTCTTCCGGCGACTCCTCGCCCTCCACCTCGCGTGGCGGCACGGGCAGCAACGCCCTGGACTTGATCTCCAGCAGCGTCGCCGCCATCTGCAGAAACTCGCTGGCCGAGTCCATGGGCAGCTCCGAGAGGTCGTCGATGGACGCCAGATACTGCTCCGTGATCTCGCTGAGGAAGATGTCCTTGATGTCCAGCTTCGCCTTGGCGATGAGCGTCAGCAGCAGGTCCAGTGGGCCGTCGAACTGCTTGAGCGATACCACGTACGACATGTCTACACCATCCCGAACAGTTGGAATACCTTGATCACGCCCAGCTCGATGAACGAGCGCGTGTGCGCCGTCACAAACGACAGGCCCTTATCCAGCCAGCCCGTCATCAGCAGCACGAACAGCAGACCCATGCCGATCCTGGACGCCACCTCCGGCGCGAACAGCCTGCGGCCGAACAGCAGGTCGTTGAACACATGATAGCCGTCCAGCGGCGGCACCGGCAGCAGGTTGAACACCGCCAGCGACAGGTTCATCCACACCAGCGCGTCCACCATCGACATGATGATCTGCGCGTTGTATCCGGCCAGCCAGCTCGCGCCCTGCACGAACAGAAAATAGTAGTACAGCGCCACCAGCACGATGCCCACCGTCGCCAGGATCAAGTTGCAGGTGATGCCCGCGATGGACACAAAAAAGTCGTCCCGGCGCGGGTGGCGGTAGTTGCGCGGGTTCACCGGCACGGGCCGCGCGTAGCCGAAGCCCGCAATCAGCATCATCACCGTGCCCGTGGGGTCCAGGTGCTTCAACGGGTTCAGCGTCAGCCGGCCCAGCATCCGCGCCGTGGGGTCGCCGCAGCGGTTCGCGGCCCAGGCGTGGCCGAACTCATGGAACGAGAGCGACAGCAGCAGCACCGGTACCGCGATCAAAAACGAGATCAGCGCGCCCCGCACGTCCCCGCCGTTGATGATGGCCTGGATCAAATTCAAAAGCATGGATGTATGCCCCTTTTGGAGAAAGATCGTGTGTTCATCATAGCAGATGATTGAGGAGAAAAAGAGGGGGTATTGGTAAAGAATCGCGGGGCGGAGGGCGGGCGGCGCGATCCAGCCCGGTCATCCGCCAGCCACGCCGTCATCCGTCCGCCACACTGTCATCCTGAGCACAGCGAAGGACCTTCCTCAAGATAAATCCCGGGCTTCAATTTGAAGAAGGTCCTTCGCTGCGCTCAGGATGACGGCGTGGGGTGAGCGGATGCCATGCAACCTACACAAAACAGCGGCGAGCACATGCCCGCCGCTGTTTTTCTCGCGCGTTTGAGGACGTCTATTCCTCGTCCTCTTCTTCCTCTTCTTCTTCGAACTCATCGTCGCCGACTTCTTCTTCGTCGCCGTACAGATCGTTCTGGACGAACTCGATCAGCTTATCCATCAGCGCCTCGTCTTCGATGGCCAAAAACTCTTCTTGGTCGTCCTCGACGGGCACGACCTTCATGATGAACGCGTCGATGTCGTGGTGATGGTCGCAATCCTCGGTGTGGACGTGCTCCCCTTCGGCCTCGTCGTACTCGGTCAGCACCGCGTACTCCTGGCCCTCGTAGAAGAAATAGTCCAGAACCTCCATGTTCTTTTCGTTGCCGTCCTCGTCGACGAACACGACGAGATCCATATTCTCGTCCATGGGCAACACGCCCCTTCCTGTTTGTGCATTTGAGGCGTCCCAACAGCCCCGCACCCTATTATACCCCATCGCCCACAAAAATCAACCGTTTTGCGAAATTATGCTGGACCGGGGCGCGTTGGAGGTGCTATAGTGGTCATGCATCCGGCTCATTGAACGCGGCCTCGGCGTCGCGCGCCACGGCTTCGTGCCAGTCCTTGATCGGCACCTTTTCGCCGTCGTCCTTTTGGACGTAGGTGTTGTCGAGCTGCTGGCGGAAGCTCTGGCGGAAGTTCAGCAGGTACTGGTCGCGCAGCCGCTGGCGCTCCTCTACCTCGTCGGGGGTCAGCTCGCGCTCGCGGGCGATTTGGGACAGCCCGTTGATGCGGGCGATGAGTTCGGTCTGCTCGGGCATGGTGTTGCCCTCCTTTGATGTTCTGGATGAAAGGTTGGATGGGTCATGATTCGCGGCAAGTTTATGCGCTCCGGCGACGAGATCAGTGAGATCATCGCGCTAAGGGAGCAAGTTTTCGTCTCGGAGATGGGGCTGCCGCCCGTGTGGGTTCGGGACGAGGCGGACGGCATGGCCGTGTTCGCGCTGGTCTACGACGAGCGGGACGCGCCCGGCGGGACCGGCAGGCTGACCCTCGACGACGACCGGTTCATGCTGGGCCGGGTCTGCGTCGCAGAGGGTGCGCGGGGGCAGGGGCTGGGGGATCTGGTGCTCCGCATGCTGCTCGTGCGCGCCCAGGAGATGGACGCACCCGCGGTGTTCGTCAAGGCCATGCTGAGCGCCGTGCCGCTGTATCAGCGGTATGGGTTCCGGGCCGTGGGCGAGGTCGAGACCGACGAGGGCGCGCCCAGGCAGCTGATGCGGGCGCTGCAGGACGAGATTGATGTTGAGGGCGCGTGCCAGAAGCGGGATGCGGGGTGTGCGGGGTGTGGGAAAGGGTGCGGGGACATGTAGGCATGCGCTGGCTGCCCGATGTCGCCACACGCTTCCTGTGGGCATAGCCCCCTACCCCTTGTACTTGTAGCCTTCCTTTTCGTACACCGCGATCCAGCCCTTCAAGCGCTTGAAGAACGCGTCGTTGTCCTCCGTCTTGTCCAGCATGGAGATGAGCTGCTCGGCGGTCTCCTGGTTGTTGTTGTTCGACAGCAGCCGCCGCACGGCGTACACGCCCTCCAGCTCCTCCTTTGTCAGCAGCAGCTCCTCGCGCCGCGTGCCCGACTTGTTCAGGTCGATGGCCGGGAAGATGCGCTTTTCGCTGAGCTTTCTGTCCAGGTGAATCTCCATGTTGCCTGTGCCCTTGAACTCTTCAAAGATGATGTCGTCCATGCGGCTGCCGGTCTCCACCAGCGCCGTGGCGATAATCGTCAGGCTGCCGCCGAACTCGATGTTCCGCGCCGCGCCGAAAAACTTTTTCGGCTTGTGCAGCGCCGCCGGGTCCAGGCCGCCCGAGAGCGTGCGCCCGCTCGCCGGGATCACCAGGTTGTACGCGCGTGCGAGCCGGGTGATGGAGTCCAGCAACACCACCACGTCGCGCCCGCCCTCCACCAGCCGCTGCGCGCGCTCCAGCACCATCTCAGCCACCCGCGTGTGGTTTTCCGGCACCTCGTCGAACGTGGAGAACACCACATCGCCCTTCACGCTGCGCTGCATGTCCGTGACCTCCTCGGGCCGCTCGTCGATCAGCAGCATGATCAGGTGCACGTCCGGGTCGTTATCAGTGATGGCGTTGGCGATTTTTTTCAGCAGCACCGTCTTGCCCGCCTTGGGCTGGCTGACGATCATGCCGCGCTGGCCCCGGCCCACCGGCGCGATCATGTCGATGGCGCGCAGGGCCAGGTCCTTTTTCCCGGGGACCTCCAGCCGCATCCGCTCGTCGGGATAGATCGGCGTCAGCTCGTCGAACGGGCGCCTTCTGATCGCCTCGTCGGGGGACACGCCGTTCACCTCGGTGATGTAGATCAGCGCGTTGTAGCGGTCGCCCTCGCGCTGTGGCCGGGTCTTGCCCAGCACATAGTCGCCGGTCTTCAGGTTGAACCGCCTGATCTGGGCGATGGACACGTACACATCGTTCTTGCCGGGCAGATAGTTTTCCGCCCTGAGGAAGCCGTAGCCGTCGGGGTGGATCTCCAGCACGCCCATGCCGTCCTTGCAGTCCGCGGCCTTCAGCAGGTCCGGCACCGCCGGGTTCGTGGTGCCGTATTCTGGTGTGTAGGCGGATGGGCGCGGTGTGATCTGCGGCTTTTCCCTGGGCTCCTGCTGGACCGGCTGAGGCGCGACGCGCTGCGCGCCGGGGCGCTGGAACTGGGGCCGTGGCGGCAGCGGAGCGCGACCGCCCATGCGTTGTTGGGTGGACTGGAACGCGTTCCGCGACAGCTCCGGACGATGGGGCGGCACCGGCTGCGCCGGGGCAGGGCTGGGCTGCGCCGGGGCAGGGACCGCCTGCGCCGGAGCGGCAGCTGTGGGCTTGGCGGGCTCGGGCTGTGGCGCGGGGACCGGTTCCGCTTGGACCGGCGCGGGCTGCTGCTGCAGCTCTTTGAGCAGGTCGGCGCCGTCGTCGTCGGGGTCGGCGGGGCGGATGGGGGCAATGTGATCGTCGGCTGAAGGGGCGGCGGGGGCAAGCCCACGCCCTACAGGTTCGGGGGACGGAGCGGGTTCGACGGACTTGCGCGGTCGGCCAGGGCGGCGCTTGACGGGCGCATCCGGCGCGGGGGCGGCGGCCACCGGTTCGGGCGCGGGCTTTTCGGCGGGCTCGGCCTGCTTGGCCTTGATGCGCAGCTGGTCCTGCTCATTCATGGCGTCCATGACCAGCTCCACCAGCCGGTTTTTATTCACGCCCACGGGCAGTTTGACCTTCAGCTCCTTGGCCAGCGTGCGCAGCTCCGCCACGGTCTTGGCATGCAGTGTGCGGTAATCCATGTTATGACCTCCAAACGATATGCGTGGATGACCGATAGGATGGGCTTGTCCGGAGATGCCGCCGCAGGGGCGGAACCCCGCCCCGACAGCGGATGTGCAATGGGGTACCCTTATGCTCGACGAACGCCCACGACCACGTCGCGGGTGACGGCCTGCTCGACCCAGTGGGCGAGGTTGTCGTAGGCGGGGCCTGCCAGCGGCTCCAGCTTGGCGGTGCGCAGCGCGTCTGTGAGCCTCGCCTTGCTGAGCGTGTTCGCGTTGAACGACAGCGCGATGGCCGCGCCGGGCAGCAGGCTGCTTCTCAATTGCGGCAGCACCCGCGCCAGCATTTTGTCCAGGTTTTCAGGCTTTGTGGCCGTGCCGGACGCGTGCTGCACGCCGTACGGCAGGTCCACGGCGATGGCGTGAAAATGGCGCTCCGGCAGCGCGCGGGCCACGTCCGCCGCGTCGCCCAGGATCAGCGACAGCGCCCGGGTGTCGCCCGCCTTGAACGCGTCCGGGTCCTTGGCGAAGGTGAACGTGCGCTTGGGCAGCTGCCGCTTGCCGGGCAGCGTGAGGCTCAGCTCCTTCATCTGGTGCTTGATCCTGTGATACTCCAAATACTTCTTGAAAAAAGCGCCCGCCTCGCGGATGTCCGTCTTGTCCATGTCCGAGCCCACCGCGTCGTAGCCCCGGTTCAGCGCCTCGAACAGCGCTGTGCCCCGGCCGCACATGGGGTCGAAGACGCGCAATTTCTGGTCCGCTTTTTTCGCGAACGCGCCACTGTACACGGCCATGTTGAGCAAGAACCGGGTGAACACCTCATTGGTCTTGCCCTTGTATTTCTGGATCGCGGGCAGGTCGCCGCCCAGATCGGCCTCGCGCGGGCCTGACAGCGGCAGCAGGCTGCCGTCCTCGCGCATCTGGGCCAGCAGCAGCAGGTGCGCGTGGTCCCCGGCGCGGGCAATCACGTCCGCCTGGGGCAGCGCGCTGTCAAAGCACAGAAAGTCCGCGCCGCCATGCGACTCGAACGACGGGTCAGCGCTGAGCGCGCCGTCCATCAGCAGGCGCAGCTCCGCGAGGCTGAGCGGGCGCTCGGCCTCCTGATAGCGCGCGTTGGCGTGGGGCCACAATAGTATGCCATATTTCATCGGCGAATAAACTCCAATTATGTGGATTTGTGAGGCGAATGTAGGGACAGAATGATGTGATAATGGACAAACAGGCTCCCATCGCATTGAATGAGAGCCTGCATGAATGAGCTTAGTACTTGCGCTTGCGAGCGGCTTCCGCTTTCTTCTTGCGCTTCACGCTGGGTTTTTCGTAGTGCTCCCGCTTGCGCGCCTCCGCGAGGATGCCCGAGCGCGCGGTCATGCGCTTGAATCGACGGAGCGCACTCTCGAGCGACTCGTTATCTTTGATACGAATTTCAGACACTGTGGTTTTCCCTCCCCTCGCGATTGCTGGCGGTTAGGCCAAGTGTGGCATGGGGTTCGCCACGCAGGCTATTATACCGCACCGTGTGGTT
>JAVBUD010000063.1:0-17802 GCA_031555755.1 Eubacteriales bacterium
GTCCGGCATCATGGGTTTGGCCATGTCAAATCGTTAACTACATCCGCAAAACCCCGTCATCCTTAGCGCAGACAAGGACCATCTAAAAACTTAAATCCATTAAATTTTGAGTAAGGTCCTTCGCTGCGCTCAGGATGACGGGGTTAGGCGGATGACGATCACGATTTCACATGCCCAACCCCATGATCCCGCACCGCGCACAGTGGAACATGAACTGCTGCACGATCCCCGCCTCGTCCCCCAGCATCGCCCGCGACGCCCGCTGCAGCTTCAGCTTGCTCAGCCCGCGCACCGCCGGGAACCAGGCCTCCATCAGCCGCGCGACCCACACGTCCACCGGAAAGGCCGACGCGTGGCCACAGCCGAACAGCAGCACGCAGTCCGCCACCTTGTCCCCCACGCCGCTGAGCGTCACCAACCGCTCGTGGGCCTCCTCATAGGGCAGCTCAGAGAGCGCGCCGAGGTCGAACCCGTCCCGCACCCGCTTCGCCGTCTCCACCAAGAACGGCGCGCGATACCCGAACCCCAGCGCGCGCAGCGCCGCCTCGGGCACCGCCGCCAGCGCCGCCGGGCCGGGCATCGAGCGCAGCTGCAGCCCGTCCGCCGCCACAGGCTCGCCGAAATGCTCGCACAGCAGCCAGGTCAGCTTGCGAATCCGCTCCACATTGTTGTTCGCCGACAGTATGAACGTCACCAGCACTTCCCAGGTGGGCTGGTTTAGCACCCGCAGCCCGGGCAGTTTAGCAAGCGCTTCGGCGACGGGCGGAAACTCAGCATACCGACCCACAAGGCCCTCATAATCTCGGGCGAGGTCGAAGTAGTGCAGATAATCCTCCACCTCAGCCTCGTTCACCGGATGCAGCACGAACCCGTCCTGCACGGATTCCAGGCACAGCCCGGAACCGTTCAGCACGGTATAATACCGCCCCTCGTGCTCGCGCCACAGGAAGGACTGAGCGCTGTCGATGAGGCTGAGCTGCGGGTCGAAATTGAGGCCCGTGATGGACAGCATGGCGTTTCTGTGACGGACCTTCATGGCAATTCTCCTTTGTGTGGCGGTGCGCGCGGGCGGCGGGGGCAAGCCCTCGCCCTACGGGTTCGTTGTGTGCTGTAGGGCGAGGGCTCGCCCCCGTCGCCCGCGTGAGCACACCCCTCCCCTGACGAAAAAACCCGCCATCCCGATCTCTCGGGTGACGGGTCTGTCATTGACTCGGCTTACTCCGCCGCGATCTCCGCCTTCGGGTAGATCGAGACCTTTTTCTTGGTCTTGCCCATGCGCTCAAAGCGCACGACGCCGTCCATCTTCGCGAACAGGGTGTCGTCGTCGCCGATGCCTACGTTGAGGCCCGGATGGATTCTCGTGCCGCGCTGGCGCACGAGGATGTTGCCCGCCAGCACGAACTGGCCGTCGGCGCGCTTGGTGCCCAGGCGCTGTGCGGCGCTGTCGCGGCCGTTGCGCGTGGAGCCCATTCCTTTTTTATGGGCGAAAAGTTGCAGATTCATCAACATGGTGATGTGCCCTCCGTTTCAGAAACGTGATCGTGATGTAGTCGGGATATTGCTTTTCTATCTGTCTGAGCCCAGCGACCGCCGTGGCCAAAATGGCCTGCGCCTCGGCGCCGTCCTCGCCCTCCGGCATCATGAGCCCCAGCAGCGCCGGTTCATCAACCACCCGGACATCCGCCCTGATCCGCAGCACTTCCGTGATGCCGATCGCGCAGGTCTGGGCGATGGCAGAGACGGCGGCGCAGATAATCTCGGCCCTGCGGCTCTTTGCGTCCGCGGTGTGGCCCGTGATCTCAAGCCCCAGGATGCGCTTGCCCTCGCGCAAAATACGAACCCGCGTCATAAAGCTCTTGACTTAGCCGACGGCGGTGATTTCGATCTTTGAGTATGGCTGGCGGTGGCCCTGCTTCTTGCGCTCGTTCTTCTTGGCCTTGTACTTGTAGACGACGACCTTGGCAGACTTCACTTGCGCCACGACCTTGCCGACCACCTTCGCGCCCTTGACGATGGGCGTGCCGATCTCGGCCCCGTCGTCCTTGCCCAGCAGCAGCACGTCGAAGTTGACGCTGCTCCCGACTTCCTGGTCCAGTTTCTCCACGTAGATCACGTCGCCCTGCTGGACGCGATACTGTTTTCCGCCGGTCTGAATCACTGCGTACACTTTGGATCCTCCCATACTGAAGTACTCGCCGGGCCATGAGGTACGGGACAAATCGCCCCGTTTTGACAGACCTCGCCCGCGCGGCTTACCGAAGTATTATACCGCAGATGAAGCTGCTGTGTCAAATAAGGATTCCGTTAAGCGGCTGCGCCGCGGCGGGCGCTTCGCGGTGATCCATCGCGACACCTGCGGTATGCATTAAAGTTACACCACAATATTGTGCCACTTCCCGCTGTTGAACCGCCGATACACCGCCGTCAGCCGCACCGTCATGTCCACGATCGACGCGCCCCAGCAGCCCAGCAGCGCCCATTCGGGCAGGTGCATAACGTTCTGGATCACATACACCGCCAGCAGGCTCAGGATCGGGCGGATGACCGCCACGCACAGCATCATCACGTACGCCACGTACTTCGTGTCCCCCGCGCCGCGCAGGCAGCCGCTGATCACGACGCTCGACGTCTGGAACGGCTGGAACAGCGCCACCATCAGCATCACCTGGGCGGCGAGCACCAGCACCTGCGGGTCCTCCGTGAACAGGCCCACCAGCGGATAGCGGAAGATCAGCACGATCGCTGCGATGCAAATGGCCACGACGAACGCCATGCGCTGGCTGACTTTTCCGTAGATCACGGCCTTGTCGGGCCGCTTCATGCCCAGCATTTGGCCCACCAGCGCCGTGCCCGCCACGCCGATGCCGTCGCCGAAGCTGAACGAGATGTTGAGGAACTGCATGCCGATCTGGTGCGCGGCGAATACCATGGTGCCCAGGCCCGCCACGATTTTCGCGTAGGCAAAAAAGCCGATGCGCAGCGCGATCTGCTCCAGCACCGCGTTGCCGCCCACCTTGACGATGCCTGAGATGGTCCCGAGGTCCGGCCTCCAATTGTCATGGCGCGTGATGCGCAGGAAGCCGCCATTGCGGCTGCCGACGATGGTGACGATGCACATCACGAACCCAACCGCAAACCCGATGCCCGTGGCCAGCGCCGCGCCCGCCACGCCCATCTTCGGAAAACCCAGGTTGCCTCCGATCAGCAGATAGTTGAACAGCACGTTGACAAGGTTGGACGCGGTGTTGACGTACATGGTGATGCGGGTGTTGCCCACGCCGCGCTGGGCGGCGCAGATGCACATCGTCAGCGCGTTGATGGGCAGGAAATAGGCCAGGATGTCAAAATAGCTCTGGGACATGGCGATGGTGTCCGCCTGGGCGCCCGCGAACTGCAGCAGCGGTCGGGAGAACAGGAACGCGGGGATCATGATCAGGATGGACAGGCCGAGCACCAGCATGATCGCGTTTCGCAGCGTTCGGTTGGCGTCGCCCTGGCGGCCCTCACCCTTGCGCCGGGCCACGATGGCCGTGACGCCCACATTCAGCGCGAAGAAAATCGACAGCAGCAGCATGCGCGGCTGGCCACACAGCCCGACCGCCGCGATGGCCTCCGGCCCCAGCGCGCCCACCATCATCGTGTCCACCGAGCCGATCAGGCTCATCAGCACCATTTCCGCCACCGAGGGCAGCGCCACGGCGGTGACATCGCCATAGGCCCGCTTGGTGTCCGGCAGCTCGCCGAGGATGTTGACGCCCTTGAGCATTGACGAGACGGCGAAGAAATTTTTCGGCACTTGACGCTCACTCCTGACGTGATGATATTTTCGCCTCAGCCGTCATCCTGAGCGACGGCGAAGGACCTTCTTCATGATTTTGAGGAAGGTCCTTCGCGGGCGCTCCGGATGTCGACGAGGGCGGATGACCTGGACGCTGCTCATGCGAAGTGAATCCGTTTCCTACTGCATCTACCATATCACGCCCAGGTTAATATTCCGTGTATATCCGCGACTTTATCCCATCATTTCCATGGCCAACGCGACTGCCTTTGCAGAATCCTGTGCCGACCCCTGCGCGAACTCCACCCTGCCGCCGCCCCGGCCCGCGCACTGGGCGGTGACCCGCTTCATCAGGCCGCCCATGTCCGGGCCGTCTCCCGGGGACCGTGCGAACAGCAGCTGCCCACCTGAGGACAGCAGCGCGATGATGCGGTCCTCCGCGATGAGCCGCTTGGCCAGCTCCTTCAGCGCGTCTATGTCCAGGTCGTCCAGCGCCGCTGAGATCACGCGCCAGCCGTCAGACCGGCTGACCGTGCCCTCAAGCAGCGCCTCAGCCCGGGACAGTGCCGCGTCGCGCCGCATCTGCGCCAGCTCCGCCTCCAGCGACCGGTGCCTGTCCAGCAGCGCCCGTACAGCCTCCGCCATCTCCTGAGGTTGGCAGGACAGCAGCGCCCCTATGGCCTCCGTGGCGGAAAACCGCGCCCGATAATCCTCCACCGCCCGCATGCCCGCCGCGAACGCCAGCCGCAGTTTGCCCCGGGCCGGCGCGGTCCACAGGATCTTGATCAGCCCAATCTGACCCGCCGTGGACACGTGCGTCCCGCCGCAGGCCACGCACTCCTCCTCGCCGATCAGCACCACGCGCACATGATCCGCCACCGTCGGGTCCTTGCGCAGCGGCAGCGACTTCATCTCGTGCTCATCGGGAAAAAAGCAGCGCACCGGCAGATCGCGCTGGATGTCTGCATTGCACAGCCGCTCCAGCTCATCAACCTGCGCGTCCGTCAGCCTGAGCGCGCCGTCCGGCATCACCACGTCGATGGTGCTGAAATCCTTGCCCAGGTGAAGCCCCACCGTGAACCCGCCGTAGAGCCGATGCAGATAGCCCGCGATCAGGTGGTCGCCCGCGTGCTGCTGCATGTGATCGAACCGGCGCGGCCAGTCGATTTCGCAGCGGACCGTGTCGCCGGGCAAAAGCTGAGCGTCGCACAGGTGGCGCACAATGCCGGAAGCGGCGTCCACATCCAGCACCTTCGCGCCGCCAATGACGCCCTCGTCGTGGGGCTGCCCGCCGCCGGTGGGATAAAACGCCGTCCGGTCCAGCACCACCGTAAAACCGCCGTCCGCAGGCTCGCAGGACAGCACCTCGGCGTCAAACGAGGTGAGATAACTGTCGTCATAGTACAGCCGATTGGTCATGGCCTTCGCCCCCTCTAACACACCATCATACGCCATATCGAGGGCAAACGCAAGCCGGAATCGGCATCCGCCACCCTTGACATCCGCACGCATCCCCGTTACAATATCATAGGCAACCTATACATTACAACCACACACGAAAGAAGGCCGACATGAGAGCATGGGCATCCCTCAGGGAACTGTTCGACAGCATCCCCAAGGACTGCGTGTACCTGGTCCTGCGCAACTATGAGACGCTCGAGTCCGGGCAGTTGCTGGATGAGCACGCCGACATCGACGTGCTGTGCCGTGACCCCAGGCGGTTCGTGCGCCTCGCGGACGCCACGCCGCGCCAGCTGAGGGACGACCGCATCCACTATAAGCTCGCCATCGCGGGCCAGGCCGTGGCGCTGGATGTGCGCACCCCCGGCGACGGCTACTATGACGCCCCATGGGCCGAAGCGCTGCTCGCCCACAGGCGATTCTGTCCGGGCGGATGCTACGTGCCCGACCCGGAGGACTACTATTATTCGCTGCTGTATCACGCCCTGATCCACAAGAATGCGCTGTCCGAGGAGTATCGCGCGCGGCTGACGGCCATGGCGACGTCGCTCGGCCTCGATGCGCGCGACATGCCTGCACAGCTGAACGCGTACATGCGCGGCCACAGCTATGGATACACCTGTCCCAGGCACCCGCATGGGATCTTCAACACCCGCCATGCAGATCCGGCCCTCGTCAAGCGGGACCCGCTGCGCCTGTTGCATCGGTTCATCGCGCAAAAGCGGCGGCGATTGAGCAAACTTTTGAAGGGGAGATGAGCCGGTGGGCGAAAAGATCAAAGACATCCGTGAGATCGACATCATCGGCGGGCGGTTGATGGTGGAGCTGAACGAAGGCTCCAGCGGCAAGGAGCGCCACATCCACCTGCAGACGCCGAAATTCCGGTATCTGTTCCGGGAGACGGAGTTCATGGAGTTGATGTGCCGCACGCTCAGGGCCGAGGCCGAGCTGCGGTACTTGAAGAGTGGGGAACAAAAGCATGATTGAGATTCCGGCGCAGCACATGCGGCTCTTTGAAGCGCTGAAAAACCAGGGCATCGAGTATCGGCTGGTGCAGGGAGGCGCGCTGCTCACCACGCTTCTGATCAGGGAGGCCCATCGCGGCAAATTGCCAAAGGCCATGAAAACCCTGGGCGGAGTGCCGCTGCTGCATCCCTACAGCAAGTGGTACGGCTATTCGTTCCTGTATCAGCTGAAGGAGTTCCAGCTGTACGCCTTCGGCGAGGCGCTGGTGGAGGTTTTCTTCGCGCTGCCGTGCATGAGCCTGACGCCCAAGACCTGGATTCCGCTGGACAAGCAGATCAACGACCCGATCTGGACGGATGGGTTTTCGCGGGACGGCGTGCCCTGCCTGAACCCGGAGACCGAGTTCATCTACCGACTGACGCGGTGCGTGTTCGATCGCGGCGCGTTCGACGACGACAGCCGGGATTATCTCCGGCAGGCGCTGCCGGGGCTAGACGAGCAGAGCCTCCATGCGAAGCTGCAGACCGTGTTTTTCCGGTTCACGGATCCGCTGCTGGCGCACATCCGCGAGGACCGGTTCGACAGCCTCGCATCCGATTATCACCGTTTCACAGAATACTAGCAGGATCGGGGCATGCACATCCGACGTGGTGCGGGCGGGCATCAACCAATGATTCACCCATAGCAAGGAGACACACATGAGCAACCCAGGCGTGATCAAGCTGGAAAAGTACAACAAGGGCGGCCAGAAGTTCTGGTTGGACGACAACATCGGCGAGTCCGTGCACATCCACCTGAACGACCTGCGGCTGGACCTGACGACGCGGGAGTTCTCCGCGTTCGCACATCAGCTGTACGACATCATCAACGACATGGTGCAGGTGGACGGGTTTGAAGCGCGAAAGTTCAACCCCGTGTTCCTGTCGCAGATTTTGGCGCGGGACCTGCCGAAGCTGAAGAAGATCAGCTACGACGAGGTGCCGCTGTCGCGCATGCTACTTTATAAGCCGCTGTTCGGGCCGTTTGTGCGCAGCGTGCGGCTGCCCGATTCCAAGGTGGTCAAGGCCCTGGCGGGCGACACGCGTGAAAACGACATCGTCCGCAGCTCCCACCACATCAACCAGACCAGCGCGGCGCGCCTCGACGCAGTCATGGACAGCATTCTAAAGCATGGCTACCCCTTCGGCGATGAATACATCATTCTGTTCGACGACAACCTGCTGATCCGCGACGGCCAGCACCGCGCCGCGTGCCTGTATCATCTGCACGGCGACCACAAGGTGAAGGTCATGCGGATGCATTTCACAGGCCGCAAAAAGCGCAGCGACTTCGAGCGCTTGCTGCGCGCCAACGCCCGCAGCGGCGCCCAGCTACTAAAAGGCGCGGCCCGCGCTCTGCTCAAACCCGGCACATACAAGAGGGCCGCGATGAGCCTCTACAGGAAGCTGTACTTTTCCTGTTACAAACTGACCCACAGGCAATATGACGCGCTGATCGCAAAGGCATTCACACAGAGGTGACCAAATTGGCAAAAACCAGAACCGAGAACGTGGCCGTGAACACAGGTGCGAACGTGGTCATGACGCTGGTGGCCCAGATCATGACAATGATCCTGAAGACCGTGTTCGCCAAGACGTTCGACAGGCAGTACGTCGGGATCAACAGCCTGTTCACCAGCATGATGACCGTGTTGGCGCTGGCGGACCTGGGCATCACCAATGCCATCGCTTTCGCGCTGTATAAGCCGCTGAAGGAGGACAACCGCAGGCGAATCAGTGCGCTGATGCGGTTTTACAAGATTGCGTACCGGGTGGTCTCCGCTGCCGTGGCGGTGATGGGCGCAGTGATGATGTTCGGCATGCCCATGCTGATCAAGCAGGACACCGACGCGATCCATGAGAGCCTGTATTTGATCTTCGGGCTGTTCGTGCTGGACAGCGCCAGCAGCTATCTGTTGTCGTTCAAGTCCACGCTGCTGACCGCCGCGCAGAAGCGGTATATCACAGCCCGCATCTCCATCGTGTTCAGCCTCGTGCGCACCGCCGTGCAGTGCGTGCTGCTGATCGTGTTCCACAACTACATCCTTTTCCTGGTGGTGGGCATCGCGGAGAACCTGTTGCGCAACTACGTCATCTCTCGGGCGGCGGACAGGGAATACCCGGAGATGCTCAAGTATCCAGACGAGCGCCTGGACAAGGGGGAGATCAAGAATCTGTTCAAAGACGTATATGCGCTGGCGCTGTACAAGATCAACGGCGCGGTGCTGTCGTCCACGGACAACCTGATCATGTCGTCCATGTTCGAAAAGGGCTTGGACACCCTCGCCAACCTCGTGTTTTACCGCTCGATCATCGGCATTGTGGACACGGTATGGCACCAGTTCTTTAATTCACTGCTGCCGAGCCTGGGCAACATGGCCGCAGATGCGGATGCGGAGAAACAGTACAGTCTGTTCCACACAGTGCTGTTCATCAGCTTCTGGTGCACCTGTTTCTGCACCACCTCGTTCTGGGTGTTGTCGGACCCGTTCATCTCCCTTTTGCTGGACCCCACATATTTGGTGCCGCGCGTCGTGGTGTTCGCGCTGATCTTCGATTTCTACATCCTGAACCTGACGCGCCCGCTGAACACATTCCGCAACGCCAACGGTCTGTTCGTCCAAGGAAAATACCGACCTCTTGCGATGACGATCATCAATTTGGGACTGTCCATCGCGCTGGCGCGCCCGCTGGGCGTATTCGGCGTGCTGTTCGCGACCACGATCTCGCGCATCTGCACCACGCTGTGGTACGAGCCGATGCTGCTCTACCGCCAGGTTTTTTCAAAGCCCGTACTGGACTTTTGGAAGCGGTTTTTTCTCTATCTTTTGATCACGGTCGTGAGCGTCGCAAGCACGCAGTATCTGTCCGCAGCGCTGGTCACGCACAACCACTACATCAATTTCCTGGTCAAGATGAGTCTGTGCGTCATCATCCCCAATGGCCTGGTGCTGATGTGCTTCCGGAAGACCGACGAATACCGCCAGTTCATGGTGCGCTTGACCGCGCTGCTCGGCAAAATGAAAAATGGCATCAACAGGAGGCGGGCGCATGGATAATCCGATCGATTTTGTGGTGACCTGGGTGGACGGCAACGACCCCGAATGGCAGGCAGACAAAGCCAAGTACGACTCGGCCACAACGCCCGGCGACAAGCGCCTGATCCGCTATCGCGAGTGGGACAACCTGCGCTACTGGTTCCGCGCCGTGGAGACCTTTGCGCCTTGGGTGCGCAAGGTGCACTTGGTCACGTGGGGCCACGTGCCCGCGTGGCTGAACCTCGAATGCGAAAAGCTGAACATCGCGCGTCACCAGGACTTCATGCCCGCCGAGTACGTGCCCAGCTTCAGCTCCCGCGCCATCGAGATGAACATGCACCGGATCGTTGGGCTGGCAGACCAGTTCGTGTACTTCAACGACGACATGTTCCTGATGAAGCCCATGAAGCCAGAGGACTTTTTTCTCGGCGGCTTGCCCAGGGACGTGGGCGTGCTGTCGCCCTATTTCGCAGACGCCCGAAAGTCCATCTCCGGCGCAATCGCCAACAACATGGAGATCATCAACACCACATTCTCGAGGAAAAAAACGCTGCTGGAGAAGCCGTCCAACTGGTTCAACCCCAAATACAAGCTCATGAACCGCTACACGCTGGCGTCGCTGGTCTTCCCGCGCTGGTTCCCGGGATTTTGGGGCTCGCACTTTCCGAACAACTACCTCAAGCGCACGTTTGAGACGCTCTGGGATCATGAATACGAGGCCATGCATCAGGTCAGCCTGCACAAGTTCCGCGACGCCCGCGACATCAACCATTGGCTGGTGCGCTATTGGCAGCTGGCGAGCAACCAGTTCATCCCAAGGGACGTGTCCGGGCGGCTGTACGTGCCGCTAAAGAACGACTTGACCCCCGCCATCAACGCCATCACAGATGGGAAGAACTGCATGGTGTGCCTGAACGACAAGGAAGGCATCGACGATTTCGAAAGTGCGAAGCAGACGCTGCAAGCAGCGTTCGAAAAGGTGTTGCCGGTG
Source organism: Eubacteriales bacterium (assembly GCA_031555755.1). Lineage (GTDB taxonomy): Bacteria > Bacillota > Clostridia > Christensenellales > Aristaeellaceae > JAJDGF01. The sequence continues at coordinate 10,273 of JAVBUD010000063.1, forward strand.
AAGTCTGGGTTTGAGATGTGAATACTCATCGGACAGAGCCCCTTCCCCCCCCCCCCCCGTCATCCTGAGCGCAAGCGACGGACCTTCCTCATTCTTTATTCGTTGAAAGAATGAGGAAGGTCCTTCGCTTGCGCTCAGGATGACGGGTGGTGATGCGCATGACGAGGTCTCGCCTGCTACCTCATCATCTCCACCATCCGCCCCACGCCCTCGCCGGGGTCGAATAGCGCCCGATAACCCAGACCGCCCAACTTCTCCGCGTTCAGTGTCGCCTTGGTAATCACCGAATAGCCCGCCTTTTCCGCGTCGCTGGGCAGTTCGAGCCGCAGCTGCACCCCCGCCGCGTCCGCGATGTGCTCCGCGAACTGGCGGATCGACAGCACGCTGTTCGGGTTGGCCAGGTTGTAGGCCTCGCCCTTTTCGCCCGACAGCAGCACGCGCAGCAACGCCGCTGCCGCGTCGGGGGCGTACAGGTAGCTGCGCACCTGGCTGCCCGCGCTCTTCATGACGATGTCCTCGCCCCTGAGCGCGTTGCGCAGGAATTGGGCGTCCGCCCGTTGATTCTGAGCTGTGATGGCCGCGCCATAGCAGTGGCAGGGTCGGGCCACGACGCTGTCCACGCCGTACTGGCGGAAATAGCTGGCGCACAATGTCTCCGCCGCACGCTTCGACTCGCCGTAGCAGCTGCGCGGGTTCATGCTGTCCAGGTAGCCGCAGTCGCCCTCGCGATAATCCCCAGCGCCCTCGCCGTACACCTCGCCGCTGGACACGAACAGCAGCCTGCCGGCGCCCCGTTTTCGCAGCGACTCCAGCAGGTTTATCGTGCCCAGCAGGTTCGCCTGCATGGTGCCCACGGGGTCCAGGGAAAACGAGCGCGGGTCCGCGGGGCTGGCGGCGTGCACGACAAGCGGCTCTGTCTCGACGGGGTCCAGCACGCTCTGCGCGCGGTATTCCACGCCATCCTCGCTTGCAAACCGCGCCCGCAGTGACGCCTCGTCCCGGGCCAGGGCGACGGGCCGCACGTCAATCCCCCATTCCCGGCGGATCAACAGCAGAAGGTCCACCAGGGTTGACCCCAGCAGCCCGCCGGCCCCAGTCACCAGCACCCGCTGGCCACACAGCGCATCCAGCCCGGAAAACCCAACCAGCACATTCCTGAGGTCCTCCAGGTACAGCTCGCGCCTCATCGCGCGTCCCTCATCGCGCCCAGCAGCGCCTCGAACAGCTCGATGTCGTCCGGGGTGGTGAGCTTCAGATTCTTCTCGGAGCCCTGATAAAAGTGCACCTGCCGCCCCAGCTCAATCAGCAGCACGCAGGACGCTGCCGTGTTGGTGATGCCCCGCGCCAGCGCCTCGTCGTGGGCCGCCCAAATGGTCCCCAGGGGAAAACCGTGAGGCGTCTGGGTGCGCAGCAGGTGCTCCCGGGGATAGCTGCCGGTGGACACTTGGCGGTCGTCGGTGGTCAGCATCGCCTCGGCGCAGGGAATGGCCGCGATGGCGGTGCCGCAGCGCAATGTGGTCTCGATGCAGTCGGAGATGATCTGCCGGGAGACCATCGTGCGGTTGCCGTCGTGGATCAGCACGATGTCGTCCGCCGCATAGCCCGCCTCCTTGAGGCAGTCGAGCCCGTTTTTGATGGAGCTTTGGCCGTTTGCGCCGCCCGGGCAGACGTGTTTGAGCTTGGTGATGCCGTACTGATCGGCGAGGTCCCGCAGCATGCCTTCCCAGCCCGAAAGGCACACCACTAAAATGGCGTCGATGCCGGGATGGCGCTGAAAGGCGAGCATGGTGTGCACGATGATCGGCACGCCGTGGATGGTCATGAATTGCTTGGGCAGTTCCTGCTGCATCCTGGTGCCGCTGCCGCCTGCGGTGAGGAGCGCGATGTTCATAGGTGCCTCCTTGGTCATAAACAATTCACAATGATCAATGAATCATGAATTGTTCATTGTCAATTGTACATTGTTAATTAGTTATCGAGTCCAACAGCGCCTGCGCCATCTCCCGCGTCGTGGTGCACAGCGCGGAGAAATTCCCCTTGAGCGCGGTCTCCAGATACGCCTTCGCCGCGTCCTGCTTCCCGTCCTCCGCGGCCAGCTTCGCCAGGTAATACAGGGTGTCCACTTGGCTGGGCTTTTCCTTGTGCGCCCGCTCGAAGAACGCCAGCGCCTTGGCCCTGTCGCCCATGGCCAGGTTCAGCTGGCCCATGTTGTCCAGCACCACGGCGTCCTCCTCGTCGTAATCCAGCGCCTCTTCGTTGAACTGCACGGCCTCGGCGAAGTCGCCGGTCTGCCGGGCTTTCTCGATGAGCATGTACCCCAGCGAGCCGTAGATCATGCTGTTCATGTTGTCGTGTCCCGCGTTTTTCATCTGCTGGATGGCGTTGTCCAAATGGCCCAGCTTCCATTCGCAGATGCCGAAATTGATGCGCAGTTGGCGCTTTTCCTCCTTGGTCAGGCCCGGCGCGCTCTCGGTCGTCAGCATCAGCGCCCGCGCCTTTTCAAACTGCCGGTCGCGCATCAGCAGCACGCCGTAGGCCATCAGGTACCTGGGCGTGCGGTCGCCCTCATCCATGGCCTGTTGATACAGCGCCATGGCCTCGGCATGGGCCGCCTTCGCCTCCTGAACCTTGTGGGCGTCCGAGAGTTTGTTGCCCTTCAAATGCGCCGCGTACGCCCTGCGGCCCTTCATTCCGCTAAAAAGTCCCATTCAGTGATCAGCCTCTCTCTATGTATCATTGCGCCGACCGCGCCTCAGCAATCCGCTCCGGTCGCCCCGCGCCGTCATCCTGAGGCCGCAGCCGAAGGATCTACTGAATAGCAACACCCCGTGGCTCAGTTGGAGGACGGTCCTCCGCTGGCGCTCCGGATGACGGCGCGGGCCGTAGCATACTGCTTCGCCCGCAGGCGCTCGACTCTGTGCTCGATCTCCGCACGCTTGGCGGGGTCCGCCTCCATCTCCAGCGCCTTTTCCGCCGCCTCCAGCGCCTCCCTGGGGCGATTCAGCCTGTGTTCATACAGCTTCGCCAGCTCCACATGGGGCACGGCGCCCATCTGGCCACGCCGCGACAGCTGTGCCCACAGCCGCTCGGCCTCCGTCCACTCACCCTGGCGCTTTTTCATCATCGACAGCGCCAGCGCGGCCTCGCCGGTGTACTGGTCTTCATGCAGGTCCCGCATCGACCGCGCGGCGCGCGGCCTCGCCGCCTCCATGTAACACTGCTCGGCCACATCGCGCTCCCCGCGCCGCTCCATGGCCCGGCCCATGCTGTACAGGTCCGGCAGCTCCTGCAGCCGATTCGGCGATTCGTACGCCTCGCACAGCGCGATCAGCAGCGCGCCCAGCGATTCGATGTCCAGCATGTTGTGGTGCAGCACGTCGTCCAGCAGGGACAGGTCCCCCGTCTCCAGATACTTGAAAAACCGCGCCGGCGCCTCGCTGCCCGGCAGGTCGTCCGTGCGACCGCTGCCGAGGATGCACGCCTCCAGGTTGCCCAGGCGGCAACTGCCCAGTCTGCGCTTCCACAGCCGCCGGGACGGGTGCAGCAGGTCCAGCTGCAGATGGTCCTCGAACAGCGGCGGCATGCGGCACATCACCGCCCGCGTCTCCAGCAGTGGCACGTCAAAGGCCTTGCCATTGAACGACACCACCACGTCGAAGTCCTTGATCAGCGCCGCCAGCTTCGCCATCATCAGTGGCTCGTCGGGATAGTCGCCCACCATGTGCTGCTCGATCAAAAACGCGCCGTCCCGGACGTAGCCCAGCCCGATCATGAACGCGATGGTCCCCGCGCCCCGGGACAGGCCCGTTGTCTCGGTATCCAGGAACAGGCAGCGCTCGATCCCAGGCCAGTCCGCGTCAAACCCGATCCGCGCCAGCGCCACGTCGCTGAGCGCGTACAGCCGAGGGTCCGCCACCCGCGCATGCTCCACATAGGTCATCGGCGCAAGCTGCACCAACTGCTTGGGCTTTGTTTCAGGCGACGCTGACGACATCTGTGCAAGCTTCGCCCTGAGGCTCGACGCCATCCGACGCACCTCCTCGCATGTCACAACACTTTATTTTAGTATGGAATGCCGGAAATGTCAACGCCCGACGCCTCATTGCCGAAGCGGTGTCCGCACCCCCGTCACATTCCCGCCACAATTTGCCCCAGTTCCTCCATAGCAACCGCCTGCGCGCTATGTTATAATGAGCTATCGATAAGGAGGCCTGTCCCATGCTTTTGATCGAAAAAATGTTTCCAGAGCCGCCTCAAAGCCCAGGCGCGCCCATGAAGCCCATTCCGAAATGGGTGCCCACGGCGACCATTCGCAAGAACATGGACAAGCGGTTGCCCATGATGCGAAAGGCCATGGGCGGGGATTCGCGTGATGTGACCACGCGGCCCATCCTGATGCAGGACCACATCATCGACGGCTACGCGGCGAAAATCCGCGTGCGCCGCTATTTCCCAGAGGGCGATCCGCGGCCAAGGCAGGCCCAGCTGTTCCTGCACGGCGGCGGTTTTTTCGGCGGCACCATTTTTGCGGTGGAGGAATACTGCAAGGGCCTCGCCGACCGAGCGGACTGCGTGGTGCTGTCCGTGGAATACCACCTCGCGCCGGAGCACCCGTTCCCGGAGGGGCTGATGGACTGCCACAGTGCGCTCCTATGGGCATGGCATCACGCGGACGCGCTGGGCATCGACCAGGCGCGGTTTTCCGTCAGCGGCGACAGCGCGGGCGGCAACTTCGCGGCGGCGCTGTGCCTGATGGCCCGTGACCAAGGCGAGATCAAGCTGTGCGCCCAGATCCTCCTGTATCCGCTGACCGATTTTGTGGCGCCCGCGTCCCCGGCGGGCAGCGGTATGGACCGCGCGTCGGCGGTCATCTACGGCTGGTACCTGAAGGACTTCAAGGACCTGTCGGACCCGCGCGTGTCGCCCGTCCGCGCCAAGCATCTCGGCGGGTTGCCCCGGGCGATGGTGGTCATCTGTGAGCAGGACGGGCTGAAGGACCAGGGCCGCGCCTACGCCCAGGCGCTCAGCGACGCGGGCGTGGAGTCGGCGCTGGTGCTGTACAAGAACACCCCGCACGCGTTCATCGACAACACGGGGACGACGGAGCAGGGTCTGGATCTGATCCGGGAAGTCGTGAGGTTTTTGCAGGTGTGATGCCCGCCCCGCGACGCGGACGTTCCCCTTTTACACCAACAAAAGGAGGCTGACCACCATGTCTGACATTCGCTCCCTCGTCGCACAACTCACCCTCGAAGAAAAGGCATCCCTGTGCAGCGGGCTGAACTTCTGGCACACGAAGCCCATCGACCGCCTGGGCATCCCCTCCACTATGCTCACCGACGGCCCACACGGCCTGCGCAAGCAGCTGGCCACTGGCGACCATCTGGGCCTGAACGACGCCGTGCCCGCCACCTGCTTTCCGGCGGGCTGCGCGTCGGCCTGCTCGTTCGACGTGGACCTGATGCAGCGCCTGGGCGACGCGCTGGGCCAGGAATGCGAGGCGGAGGGCGTCAGCGTGGTGCTAGGCCCGGCGCTGAACATCAAGCGCAGCCCCTTGTGCGGCCGCAATTTTGAGTACCTATCCGAGGACCCGTTCCTGTCCGGGCGCATGGCCGCCGCCCACGTAAGGGGCGTGCAGGGCCACGGCGTAGCCGCCTGCCCCAAGCATTTCGCCGCCAACAACCAGGAAAACCGGCGCTTCACCGCCGACAGCCGCATGAGCGAGCGCGTGCTCAGGGAGATCTACCTCAGCGCCTTTGAGCACCTGACTGTGGACGCGAAGCCCTGGACCTACATGTGCAGCTACAACCGGCTCAACGGCGAGTACACCGCCCGGGACCGCCGGCTGCTGACGGAGATCCTGAGGGACGAATGGGGATTCGACGGCTATGTGGTCAGCGACTGGGGCGCGACCAACGACCGCGTGCGCTGCCTCAAAGCAGGCATGGACCTGGAGATGCCCGCCATGCCGCCCTACCACGGCGACCGGCAGATCGTGGCCGCCGTGAAGAGCGGCGAACTGGACGAGGCGGTGCTGGACACGGCCTGCGAGCGGCTGATCCGGATCACGCAGTTGACCCGCAAGGACCAGCAGGCCGCACCCGCAGGGCAGTTGGACGCCCACGACGCGCTGGCCTGTCAGATCGCCTGCGAGAGCGCGGTGCTGCTCAAGAACGATGGCGTGCTGCCGCTGGAAAAGGGCGAAGACGCCTGTTTCATCGGCGAGTTCTTTGAAAAGCCCCGGTTCCAGGGCGGCGGCAGCTCCCACATCAACGCCTACCGGATCACCAGCGGCCGCGACTGCCTGCCCGACGCGCCCTACGCCAAGGGGTTCAGCATCGCCTCGGACGATGTGGACACTGCGCTGGAAAAAGAGGCGCTGGCGCTGGCCAGGGACCACGAGGTGATCGTGGTGTTCGCGGGCCTGCCAGACGCGTATGAGAGCGAGGGATTCGACCGCGAGCACATGCGAATGCCCGAAAACCAGCTGCACCTGCTGGCGCGGCTGGCGGATCTGCAGAAAAAGCTGATTGTGGTGCTGCACCACGGCTCCCCCGTGGAGATGGACTGGGCGGACGACTGCGCCGCCATTTTGGACATGTACCTGGGCGGGCAGGCGGTGGGCAGAGCCGCCGTGAAGCTGCTTTATGGCGACGCAAACCCATGCGGCAAACTGGCCGAGACGGTGCCCTATCAGCTCGAAGACACGCCCTGCTATCCCTGGTACAACAACGACGGCAACGACGCCGCCTACCGCGAGGGCCTGTTCGTGGGCTACCGCTATTACGACGCCAAGCGCCTGCCGGTGCGCTATCCGTTCGGGTTCGGGCTGAGCTACACCAAGTTCGCCTACGACGACATCCAGCTGGACCGGGAGGAGACCTATGGCCCGCTGACGGTGAGCTGCAAAGTGACGAACGTGGGCACGCGCCGCGGCAAGGAGATCTGCCAGCTGTATGTTTCGCCGCCGGAGGGCACGGGGATCTCCAGGGCGGAGCAGGAGCTGAAAGGATTCCAAAAAGTGGACCTGAAGCCCGGCGAATCGGCGCTCGTTCGGTTCGAGCTGGACCGGCGCTCGTTCGCCCGCTGGAGCGAAGCGACGAACGGTTGGTTCGTCGACGCCGGCGAATATGTCATCACCGTGGCCGCCGCCAGCGCCATGGATTTTGGCGCGGAGAGCACCTCTGTCCTCGTCACGAGCGAGGACCGGGAGCCCGTGACCGTGGACCGCGACACGCTGCTGGGCGAGCTGATGAAGGACGAGCGCGTGCGGCCCCTGTTCGAGCAGATGATGGCCAACTCACCGCTGCTGGCCCTGGGCGGAGACGGCGAGGATACGACCGGTCTGCGCGACATGATGGCAAAAATGATGCAGTACATGCCGCTGCGCCAGCTGGGCATGATGGGCATGGGCCCGGAGCAGATTGACGGATTGATCGGGCAGCTCAGGGGGATGATGGGCTAGCCAGATCGATCACTGTCAGAAAACGCCCCCCGTCATCCTGAGCGCAGCGAAGGACCTTCCTCAAT
>JAVBUD010000048.1:0-34616 GCA_031555755.1 Eubacteriales bacterium
GACTTTGGGGCTGGCTCCGAATTTGGTGGCTTGGTGCCTGGGAATTTCACACCCCCTTTCGGGGCGGGGGGGGGGGGTATGCGGGGGGGGGGGGGAGGGGGGGTGTCGCTCACGCGGCGGCGGGGGCAAGTCCCCGCCCTACGGGCAGCAGTTGGCGCCGTGGGGCGAGGACAAGCCCTCGCCCGGCGGGATGCGGTTGGCCGCTGTAGGGCGAGGGCTTGCCCCCGCCGCCGCGTGAGCGACGCGCTTCAATTACTCGTTCGCTTCTACGGCCTCCTGCAGCGTGTCCACCGCCATCGCCAGGAAGTTGTCCAGCGCCTCTTCGGGGGATTGCTCGCCCAGCACCATGCTCTGCAGCTCGGCGGTCAGCGCGTTGTTGATCTCGTCCTCGCACAGGGAGTAGCTGTCGCCCTGCTCGATGCCGTCGACGGACTTTTCAAAGGTCTCGACGTTCGCCGGGAACTTCGAATCCCGGATCATCTGGTTCGCCTCGTCGTCCTTCGCGCCCGGCAGCGCCATGTTGTACTTCGCGACGATCTTCTGGCCCTCGTGGCCCACGAAGAACTTCAGCACGTCCCAAGCGGCCTCCTTGTTGTTGGAGCCGGAATAGATGCCCCAGTTCAGGATGCCCGCGCGGGTGGTGAATGTGCCGTCCTGGCTCAGCGGCGCCTTCACGACGTCCCACTCGAACGCCAGCGGCTCGTCCTTGAAGTCGGGCAGCACCCACAGGCCGGTGGTCTGGAAGACGACCTGCTGGTTGCGGAACATCTGGTTGAATCCCTGGCCCATGGCGGTCACTTCTGCCGGATTCGGGCAGACCTTGTCGTCCAGGATCGCCTTGCGCAGCCACTCGAACGCGGCCAGGGTCTTTTCGCGGTTTTCTTCCTTGGCGACCCACAGTTCCTTCGCGCCGGGCTCATAGATTTCCACGCCCAGGCGGCTGAAGAGCTGCAGATAGTGGTCGGCCCAGCTCATCAGGTTCTGGCCGTACACCAGGTCGGCGCGGCCCTTGTCGGCGGCGGTCTTGATCGCCTCGTACCACTGGTCAAATGTCCAGTCGTCCGTCGGGATCTCCATGCCGTACTTGGTCAGCAGGTCCTTGTTGTAGAAAATGACGTAGGGCGACACTTCCTGTGGCAGCGCGTACAGCTCGCCGTTCAGCGTCAGCGGGGCAAGCAGGCTCTCATAGAAATAGTCGAGGTAGCCCTCGTCCTCGGCCTCAATGAACGGCGTCAGCGGGGCCAGCACGCCCTTGGTGGTGTAGGTGTAGATGTTCTCGTTCAGGTACAGGATGTCCGGCGCCGCGCCGGAGGAGACCAGCGTCATGGTCTTGGTGACGCGGTCGTCGCCCAGGTCGATCCACTCGATCTTGGTGCCCGGATGCTGTTCTTCATAGAGTTTCGCGGTCTCAAACCGCAGCGCCTGCTCGGACACGCTGCCCGACACGGCCATGGAAACCACCGTTTCGCCTTCCGCCACCGCGAACGCGGTGAAGCACGACAGGACCAGCGCCAACGCCATCATTGCACAGAGAAATCTCTTCATGGGATGTATCCTCCTCGCCAATTTTGTTGTGTAGGATCAAGACCGGTTGCCATGGTTGGTCGAGCTGAGGCCCCCTTTCTGATGCAGTTGCCTTCGGTGTGTTCGAATTTATGCCCGCATCATGGCCGCCGGTTGCTCGTCCGGACGCCATGCAAGGACCTCTTCGATGCCGGGGATGGTCTTTTGTGCGCCCTGGCGGGTGACGCAGATCGCCGCCGCGCGCATGGCGAGCTCCGCAGCGTCCCGGAACGCGCGGCCATTGCTGAGGCTGGCGGCCAGCGCGCCGATGAATGTGTCGCCCGCGGCCGTGGTGTCCACCGCGTTCACCCTGTGCGCGTCCAGGATCGTGGCCGCGCCGTCCAGGAAGCACGCGGCGCCGCGCCCGCCCAGTGTGATCACGGGGTTTTCCACGCCCAGCGCTCTGAACTGGTCCAGTGCGCCCAGCATGTCCGCGTCGCTGACCAACGTCTGGCCCAGCAGCAGCCCCGCCTCCGTCTCGTTGGGCACGAAGTAGCTGGCGAGCCGGTACGCCTCTTCGGGCAGCGGCTGCGCCGGCGCGGGGTTGAAAAACAGCGGCTTACCGTGCTTTTTCGCCATTTTGGCCGCGCACAGCACGCTGTCCAGCGGGATCTCCAATTGCACCACCACGCTGTCGCACCAATCGAACATCGACGCCGACATCTCGATCTGGGTGCGGCTCACCGCCTGGTTCGCGCCGCCGTACAGGATGATCCGGTTGTCGCCCTGCTGCACGATGATCGATGCCATGCCCGTGGACATCATGTCCGACCTGAGGACGCCCGACACGTCCACCTTGGCATCGCTCAGCGCGCCGAGCAGCGTGTCGCCGAATGAATCGCGGCCCACCGCGCCGATCATCTTTACATGCGCGCCCATCCGCGATGCCGCCACCGCCTGGTTCGAGCCCTTGCCGCCCGGCGACAGCAGGAAGCCCTTGCCCGTCACCGTTTCGCCCTGGGCGGGCATCCGGGTCACATAGGTGGTGACATCCATGTTGAGCGAACCGACGACCAACACATTGCCCATGGTGCTCGCCTCCCAGTTTTTACTAAATTGTACCTGCGATAAACCCACTCATGGACCAATTATCTCTGTAATTATGCTATCATATTGCACGAGCGAGCGCAATCTCGGTGGGAGAATTAAGTTAATTTAGTAAAGTGTCGCTAAAAGCTAAAAATCGGCTGTCATCTGTGGTATACTGAGAAAAAGGATGTGGTTTGCCCATGACGCTGAAGGAGATCGCGAAGCTGGCCGGGGTGTCGCCTGCCTGCGTGTCGCTGGTGCGCAACGGGCGGCCCGGCGTGGGCGTGTCCGTGCGCCAGAAGGTGCAGAATCTGCTCTACGAGCACGGCTACAGCTACAAGGACTATGAGCCTGACGATGTGATCATGGGCTCCGCCGCCCAGCGGCTGCTCAAGCTGACCTACTGCATCCGGCTGCTGAAGTATCGAAAGCACGCGATGCTGGTTGATGGCAACGAGGGTTTTGTGTCCTCCATCATCGACGCCATCGACATCGAAGCCCGCGCCCAGGGCTTCCACATGATCATGTCCACCTGCAGCCCGGAAAACCAGCAGGAGGTGATCGAGGCCGTCTGCAAGACGCCCATGGACGGCGTGATTCTGATCGCCACCGAGATGGAGCAGCGGGATTTTGAGCTGCTGCGGTCGCTGCCCGGCCCCGCCGTGGTGGTGGACAGCGATTTCGTGGATGCCCATTATGGCGTGCCCTATCATTCCGTGACCATGGACAACCGCGAGATCGCGCAGTTCGCCGTGGATCGTTTGCTGACCCTGGGCCATCGGCGCATCGGTTTCCTGCGCTCCTGCGTGGATACCGGCAACTTTCTCAGCCGCTATCACGGCTATCTGAACGCGCTCCGCCGCGCCGGCCTCTCCGCGGACCCAGCGCTGACCTATGCGCTGCGCCCCTCCATGCATGAGTCCTTTGAGGATATGCGCGGCCAGCTCATGCAGGGCATGCCACTCCCCACCGCGTTCCTCGCCGCCAACGACACCATCGCCATCGGCGCCATCAAGGCCCTCAAGGAATGCGGGCTGCGCGTGCCAGCCGACATCTCGGTTTTCGGCGTCGACGACATCCCCTTCGGGCGCATCCAAAATCCACCCCTCACCACCATGGGCATCTCCTGCAAAGAGATCGGCCAGTGGGCCGTCCGCCTGCTCATCAACAACCTGCGCGAGCAGACCATGCCCACCTGCAAAATGCACATCTCCGCCACGTTCGTCGATCGGGGCAGCATCGGCCCGTGCCCCGCGAAAGCCCGAACGCCCTCGTCATCCTGAGCGGAGCGAAGGACCTTCCTCTGATCGATCTCCCCGTCGTCCCCCATCAGGTCACGCCTCGCCGATCTCGCCTCACGGCTCGCGGCGTCGGTGAGTTTGTTCCGCGCGTCTGCACGGGGGGGCCTACGCGGCGAATAACAAAAACCCGGCGCACTGCACCCTCGCGGTTTTGACGCGCGGGGTGAAGGGGGCCGGGGTGCGCCAGGAGGCGCTGCCTCCTGGACCTCCGCCAAAGGGACTAAGTCCCTCTGGACTCCCTGGTGTCGCTTCGCTGGGTTCTATCGATGGGGTGTTATATGACGAACTCGCCGTCTGCGAACACTGGGATCTCGCGACCGTCGGAGGTCACGCCGACGATGCTCATGTCGCTGGTGCCGACCATCACGTCGTTGTGTACGCTCGAGTCGTTCATGCCCCGCCGCTTCATCTCCGCCTCGTCGATCTCCTTCACGTCCGTGAACGTCGGATACGCCCTGCCGTACGCCAAATGGCAGCTTGCGTTCTCGTCAAACAGCGTGTTGTAGAACAGAATCCCCATCTGGTTGATCGGCGAGCTGGCCGGGACCAGCGCCACTTCGCCAAGGTACCGCGCGCCTTCGTCCGTGTCCAGCGAGCTGATCAGCCGCTCCAGGCCGCTGTCCGCGTAGGCGTCCACGATCTTGCCGCCCTCAAACGTGAACCTGATCCCCTCGATGATCTCGCCGTTCAGCACGTAGGGCTTGCTTGCGTACATCACCCCGTCCACCGCGTCGCGCCTCGGCAGCGTGAAGATCTCCTCTGTCGGGATGTTCGCCACGAAATTCGCGCCGTTGCCCGCCTTCTCGCCGCACGCCATCCACTGGTGGTTTTCGGGCAGGCCGATGGTCAGGTTCGTGCCCAGCGCGTTCTTCAGCACCAGGCGGTCGAACCGGTGCGCGTTCAGCTTTTCCGCGCGCTCGGACATCACGCTGACCTTGTCCCGCCAGCGGGCCACCGCCTGGCCGCCGCCCACGTGCGACGCCTCGCAGATGGCCTCCCAAAGCCTGTCCACCGCCTCCGCCTCGCCCGACTCCGGGAATACTTTCTTGGCCCAGACCGGCGAGGGGATCGACGCCACGCACCAGGGGAAATAGTTCGCCATCGACTTGCTGCGGTAGTCCTTCAGCCGCTCGCCCGACACCCGGTTCGCCCGCTGCAGCCGGTCCGGCGACACGCCCTTCAGGTATTCCGGGTCCGACGCCACCACGTGGATGTGTGCAGCCCGCTGCCCGGCGTACTCGTTGCAGAACGACTCGTACCACTGCGGCAGCTCGTCAAACACAGCGTCATTGGCCCTGAGGTACTTCATTCGCGTCAACTGGTCGTCCGTCCAGCGCATCACCACCTCGCGGCAGCCCGCCTCGTACGCGGCATCAGCCAGCGCCCGCGCAAAATACGCGCAGTCCACCGGGCACGCGATGACGACCGTCTGGTCGGGCTGCACGTTTACGCCCACCTTGACGATCAAATGGGCATATTCCAGGATTCGGGTGTCCATGACAATCAACTCCTTTTGTGGGGTATTATAGCATGGATGGGTGGGGTTGGGAAGGGGGCGGGGAACGCCGCTCGCCATCCCCGCAAATCCGTGCTATAATATCCACATCCAACGCAGGAGGCCCGCGCCATGATCTATTTCGACAACGCCGCCACGACCCTCATGAAGCCGCCCGCCGTGGCGCAGGCTGTGCTCGACGCCATCAACACTTTCGGCGGGCCTGGGCGCGCGTCCCATGCGCCGGCGCTCCATGCCGCTCGCTGTGTGTTTCGTGCCCGCGGCGCCGTCGCCGCGCTGCTGGGCGGTTCGCCCGAGCGCGTGGCGTTCACAGCCAACGCCACCGAGGCGCTCAACATCGCCATTGGCGGCCTGCTTTCGCACACGGATCACGCCATCACCACCGTGCTGGAGCACAACTCCGTGCTGCGCCCGCTGTATCACCTGCGCGGCGTTGGGATGGGGCTGTCCATCGTCGGTGTGGACGCGGGCGGGCATCTGGATTATGCGGGCTTTGAGCGCGCGCTGCGCCCGAACACGCGGGCCGTGGTCTGCACCCACGCCTCCAACGTCACCGGGGCGTTGGTGGATCTATCTGAAATCGCCGGTTTCTGCCGCCGCCATGGCCTGCTCCTGATCGTGGACGCCGCCCAGACGGCGGGCGTTTTCCCCATCGACGCCGACGCGCTGGGCATCGACGCGCTGTGCTTTACCGGCCACAAAGGCCTCCTTGGGCCTCAGGGCACCGGCGGATTGTGCGTGAAGGCGGGCCTCCCAATGGCGCCGATCAAGCGCGGCGGCAGCGGTTTCGACAGCTTTTCCGAAGCCCATCCGGCGTATCTCCCCGAGGCCCTCGAGGCGGGCACACTCAATGCCCACGGACTGGCCGGACTGCTCGCGGGTATCCATTATATAGAAGAAACTGGGCTGGACGCCATCTGCCGTCGCGAGTTGGCACTGTGCGACGCGTTCATCGAGGCCGTGCGCGAGATGCCCGGCGTGCGCGTCTACGGCGATCCCGCGCGGCCGCACGCGCCCATTGCGCTGCTGAACATCGGCGACCTGGACGCCGCCGACGTCGGCGACCGGCTCGCCGCCCAAGGCATCTGCGTCCGCACCGGCGCCCACTGCGCCCCGCTCATCCACCGCGCCCTCGGCACGCACCGCCGTGGCGCTGTACGCTTCAGCTTCTCGTCCTTGAACACCGACGCCGAGCTCGAAACCGCCATCGCCGCCATCGCCGAAATCGCCCATCAAGCGCATTGATTTCCTCCGAAACTTCCGCCGCGTGAGCGACGAGCCAATCTCATGTGACCATCAGAAGTGCACTCGTCACGAAAGGAGCGTGAGCGCATGAAGCGATTGCCGATGATGGCGCTGTGGGCGCTGATCCTGTTCATCGTCATGGCCGTCCCCACGGCGGTGCTGACGATCTACAGCGGCGCGCAGATGCAGCGCCATTCGGAGGAAGCCGTCGCCGAGTCCGCGCTGGCGCAGTTGGAGGCGAACCGCAAGCGCTGCGAAATGGCCATGGACACGATCCTGCGCGAGACCGTGCGCCTGGCGTCCACCTTCGATTTTAACCGGCTGAGCCGCACCTCGCCGGACTATGCGGCGCTCAACGCGGACTATGGGCACGTCAGCGCCGCGCTGCTGCTGGTCCGTGAGCTGCAGAACATGTACCGCAACATGGCGGGCGTGCACTCGCTGCTGTTCTATCTGGACGGGTCGGATTACCTGATCTCGTCCGATTATGGCATCGACCGGCTGGAGCGGTTCGGGTCCATCGCTTGGCTTGAGGACGCGTTGGCGCAGCGCGTGGGAATCAGCGGCGTCTGGCGGGCGCGAACGCTGGCCTCGGGGCAGAGCGTGATCTCCTTCGTGCTGCCGCTGAGCCGGCTCACCACCTCGGCTCGCGGCACGCTGGTGGCGAATCTGCTGGAGAGCCAGCTGTATTCCTACCTCAGCGCCGGCGAGCCGGGCGAGCGGTTCAGCATGATCCTGGACGCCGACGGAAACGTGGTCTCGGGCACGGACAAGCAGCTGCTGCGCCGGAGCGCCTTGGCGCTGCCCCACATCGCGGAGACGCTTGGCGGCGCGGGGTCGGGCTATGCGTTCCGCAGCGAGGGCGGCGAAAACCTGCTGTATACCTGGCAGCGTGCGGGGCGGGGCGGCTGGACCTATGTGAGCTGCAAATCCATGGATGTGCTGATGTCCAAGGCGCAGCTGGTGCGGCGGAACATGCTGCTGCTGATGGCGCTGGTGCTGGTGCTCGGGACGGGTACGGCGGCCACTCTGGCCACTTGGCTGTCGCGGCCTGTGCGCGAGCTGGCGCGGTCCGTGCGCGCGCGGGGCGACCTGCCTGCGTCCGGGCGGAACGAGCTGGTTTTCCTGAACGCGGCCTTCGACCAGATCCAGGCCCAGGAGGCGCGGCTCAGCGAGATGTTGAAGGCGAGGCAGCAGAGCGCGTCGGATCTGGCGTTGCATGGGCTGCTGGACGGGGAGTTGCCGTCCGCGCCTGACTTGGTGCTGGTTCGGGAACTGCTGCCCGGGGACCGCTACAGGGTGGCGGTGGTGTCGTTGGACGGCTACGCGCGCTATCTGAACGCCACCACACCGGAGACGCGCAAGTATCACCGCTATCTGTACATGAGCCAATGCGAGCCGCTGTTTTCCGGCGGACTGCGGGCGGTGATGGTGTATCGCGGCGAGGGAAACATCGCTGCGGTGCTCAGCCTGGACGGCGCGGGCGAGGGCGCGGTCTGGGAGGCGCTGGACCGAATGCGGCAGGTCGCGCCGGGCGTGTTTGCCCACACAGTGACGATCGGCTGTTCCGGCGAGGCGGACGGCATCGCGGGCCTCTCTGAGTGCGCGGCCCAGGCCATGGAGGCCACAAAGCGACGCATCATCGACGGCGGCGACAGTGTGCTGCGCCATCAGGGCGCAGGCGCGGCGGGCAAATATGTCTACCCGGAGGGCAACGAGCGCAGGATTCTGAATTATCTGAGCGCCGGGGACCTGCCGCACATTCAGGAGGAGCTGGCGAAGGTCCGCGCGCAGATTCTGGGCGCGGACGGGATCGGCTACGACAACATCCTGTTCATCTATAACCAGCTGGTGGCGGCCACGATCCGGCAGTTGGGCGAACAGAACCTGAGCACCGCGCGGCTCTTTCCACAGCATGTGAATGTGTATGCGCAGCTCGCGGCCCTGGACACGCTGCCGGAGCTGGAGGCGTATCTGATCGGCTTTTTTGAGGAGATCGCCCAGCACTTCCTGAGGGAGCGGGCGGGCGCCGCGCCGGATCACGGCGAGCGGGCGCTGCGTTATCTGGCGGAGCACTATCGTGAGGAGCTGAACTTCGAGGACGTGGCGCAGCTGTGCGGGATCAGCTATTCGCACATGCGCAAGTGCGTCAAGGAGCGCACGGGTATGAGCCTCAGCGACTGCGTGAACCGCATGCGCATCGAGCAGGCCAAGCGCCTGATGACGCAGTCGGACCGCAGCATCACCCAGATCGCCATCGAGGTGGGCTATCAGAACGTGCAGAGCTTCAACCGGTTTTTCCATAAGTACGAAGGCGTCGCCGCCGGAGAGTACCGGTCGGCGCGGATGGCCTCGAATGCGCCGTAGGGAACGCCCTCTGTGGCGTTCCGCGTTCCGGTTTGGTTGGCCATGCCGCCTGTGGGCGGGGCGGAACGCCACGGAGGGCGTTCCCTACGGCGAAAGCGAAACGCTGAGTTGATTGAAACCAGCTGAAATCGCCTTGATTTCCGCTGGTTTTCTTTGCCATGATCAATACTGAATATCAAAAATCAATACTGAGTATTTACATTCTGTTGCGCGATGGGTTATGATCTGATTGTGGACATGTTGCATTCTGAACAAAATGACGAGCGCGATGAGGGATGTATTGTGGTAAACGTAACGAAGAGGGCGGGGCGCGTTTCGATGCGGGATGTGGACAACCGCTCGCTGTGGTACTATCTGAAGCGCGACCGGGAGCTGTATCTGCTGATGCTGATCCCGGCGCTGTTCGTGCTGGCGTTCAAGATCGCGCCGCTGTTCGGGCTGACGCTGGCGTTCAAGGACTACAAGATCGCCAAGGGTTTTCTGGGCAGCGACTGGGTGGGGTTGAAGGTGTTCCGGGACGTGTTTTCCAACCGCGATTTTGGGCGCGCGCTGCGCAACACGCTGCTGCTGAACGTGCTGGACCTGGTGTTCAGCTTCACGATGCCCATCGTGCTGGCGCTGCTCCTCAACGAGATCAAGTCGGTCTGGTTCAAGAAGGTGAACCAGACGCTGCTGTACCTGCCCCATTTTTTGAGCTGGGTGATCATCGGCGCGATCGCTTATCAGCTGCTCTCGGAGAGCAACGGCCTGATCAACAATGTGATCGCGAACCTGGGCGGGCAGCGGGTGCCGTTCCTGCAGGAGAACCTGCACTGGCTGTGGAGCTATCTGCTCATCGGCGTGTGGCAGAGCATGGGCTGGGGCACGATCATCTATCTGGCGGCCATCAGCTCCATCAACCCGGAGCTGTACGAGGCGGCCACGGTGGACGGCGCGAACCGCTGGCGGCAGGTCTGGAACATCACGCTGCCCTGCATCAAGGGCACGATCATCATCCTGCTGATCATGAACCTGGGCAAGGTGATGGGCGGCTCGTTTGAGCGGGTGCAGGCGCTGCAGAACAAGGCCACCACGGAGTTTACCACCACGATTCCGGTGCTGATCTACCGCTGGGGCATACAGTCGAACAATTTTTCGCGGGCCACGGCGCTGGGGCTGTTTCAGTCGGTGATCGGGCTGGGGCTGGTGCTGCTGAGCGATTTTTTCTCCAAGAAAATGGGGGAAGAGGGGCTGCTGTAGAGGCGCGTCGCCGGCGGGCGTGAAAGTGCGCTCCCGACGACATAGACACGATATGGCCCTGGCAAAGGAGGATCTGTTCATGGACAAGACGGCCTCGCGCGGCGTTCAGAATCGGTTTTCTGTGGCGGACGCGGTGATCTATGCGGTGCTGGCGTTGGTGGCGCTGGTCTGCCTGCTGCCTTTCGTGCACGTCGTTGCGAAGTCGCTGAGCGCGGACGCGTTCGTCATCGCCAACAAGGTCTATCTGTGGCCCAAGGGATTTACGGTGGAGGCCTACCGCAAAATTTTCGCGGATCAGAGCATCCTGCGGTCGCTGTATGTGACGGTGGGGCTGACGGTGGCGTTCACGGTGCTGGGCATGATCCTGACCGTGTGCGCGGCGTATCCGCTGTCGCGCGCGCAGCTCAAGGGGCGCACGACGCTGACGTTTTTCTTCATGTTCACCATGTACTTTTCCGGCGGGATCATCCCGGACTATCTGGTGATCGGCAGCATGGGCATGCTGGAGACGTTCTGGGCGCTGCTGCTGCCGCTGGCGTTCAGCTCGTACAACCTGCTGATCATGAAGAACGCCATCGCGTCCACGATCCCGGTGAGCCTGGAGGAGTCCGCGCGGCTGGACGGTTGCGGGCACATTCGGATCCTGTTGAGCATCGTGCTGCCGCTGTCAAAGCCGATCCTGGCCACGCTGGCGCTGTTCTACGCGGTGGGCCGGTGGAACACCTACCAGGATGCGCTTTTCTACATCAAGCAGACCGTGGACCTGCGGCCGCTGCAGCTGAAGTTGTATTATCTGATCGTGCAGGCGTCGGAGAGCTTTCAGATGGAGGCGACGAATGTGTCGCTGTCGAACCCGGAGGTGCTGAAGGCGTCGTGCGTGGTGTTCGCCACGCTACCGATCCTGTGCGTGTATCCATTCATACAGAAGTATTTCATACAGGGGACGATGATCGGGGCGGTGAAGGAGTAGCCAGGGGCTGAGCCCTTGGACCCCAGTTCGCTTCGCGCAGGTTTGGCGGGGCGGGGTGCGCGTAGGGGTCGCACTCCTGTGTCATCCGCACCGCGACGGTTCATGGCGCGCTTCGGCGCGTGTGATAGAGATCATTCAAAAATGAGGAGGATTGGGAACATGAAGAGGAGAATCGCTTCTACGTTGTTGGTGCTGGCGCTGGCGCTCTCGCTGTTTGCGGGCGTGGCCGGGGCGGAGGGCGGCTATCAGGACTATGCCCAGGGCTTTTCTGAGAATGTGACCATCAAGATCCCGGTTTATGATCGCGCCTTTGAGGGCTGGAACGTGACCGACAACTACTACACCCGCTGGATTCAGAAGGAGTTTGGGGACAAGTACAACGTGACCGTGCAGTTTGTGGCCATCGGCCGGCAGACGGAAGTCACGGACTATCAGCAGATGCTGGCGTCCCACACCGCGCCGACACTGATTTTCCACTACGACATGCCCCAGGCGCTGGCCTACTACGGCGAGGGCGTCATGCAGCCGCTGGATTGGGCCGAGATCGCCAACTACGCGCCGACCTACTGGGCGAACCTGCAGTCCACGATCGAGCAGTACGGCACCATCAACGACGAAAAGGTGTTCATCTTCGCACGGCGGCCCATGGCGTACAACTGGATGACGCTGATCCGCAAGGATTGGGTGGAAAAAGTGGGCATGAAGCTTTCTGACCTGACCTCGCTGGAGAAGTACAACGAGATGCTGCTCAAATGGAAGGAAGCGGGTCTGGGCGTGCACGGGCAGCGGCTGGTGCGCAACAACTTCACCTACAACTATGCGTTCCGCGACTGGCCCGTCGACGATGCCTATCGCGCACTGTACTCCGACCTGTCGGTGGCGGACTTTGATTCCGTGGCCACGGAGCGCTACCTGCGCAACCTCAACTATCAGTACAATGAGGGGATCGTGGACAAGGAGTTCTACCTGCGCGACGACGACAACAAGGCGAAGGCCGAGTTCGTGGCGGGCAAGACCGGCAACCTGGCGCTGTACATGGCGAACAACTCAGACGTGCTCACGGCCACCTTGGCCAACAACCCGGACGCCGAGTTCGCGGCGCTGAACCCCGTGGCCCAGACCCCCGAAGGCCTGAAACCCCAGGAGCGCGGCTACTGGCCTTTCGGCATGATCATGGGCGTCAACTATGAGACGACCGCCGAGCAGCGCATCGCGACTTGGATGTACCTGGAGTGGCTGTCCCAGCCCGAAAACCTGTTCAAGCTCCAGAACGGCATCGAGGGCGAAAACTACACCCTGGACGCCGACGGCATCGCCGTGCGCAACACTGAGTTCGCGGGCGAATCCGTGCTGTCCCAGAACAACAACAAGGACATGTGGTGCCTGGTGATCGAGAGCGCGCAGTATCAGGACCCGGAGGTCAACATGAAGGCCAACATCCGCAACTGGGCTCCCGAGGGGTACGAGCAGCTGATCATCGACAACATCGCGTTCTATGAGCAGAACACCGAGTTCCGCACGCCCGACGCGCTGTTCGGCGTGGTGCTGGAGAAGGTGGCGGAGTACAAGGCCGACCTGAACGAGCTGTTCCAGGAGCTGTACGTGCAGTGCGTCATCGCCGCGCCGGACCAGTTCGACGCCACGTACGAGGCGGCGAAGGCCACCTACCGCGACGCGGGCTATCAGGAGATCCTGGACGAGAAGCAGGCCGCCATCGACGCCGGGAACTATGTGATGGGGCTGCTGCAGTAATGATTTTCCCCTGACGGCGCATCTTCAGACGTCATCCTGAGCGCAGCGAAGGACCTTCCACTCATGATGTGACCTATCAGTTACAGGAAGGTCCTTCGCCGTGCTCAGGATGACGCCGTTGGTTTGCACGGGCCATGATCTGCCCGACCGCATCACATATGAGCTGGAGGATATGCCAATGCTGAAACTGCGGACGGACCGCGAAGCGCTGCTTTCGGCGATCTCGCGCGTCGCGAACTACACGCTCTCCATGGACCTCACCTGGGACTGGCCCGCCGGCGTGGCCTTTTATGGCGTCTGCTGCGCCTATGAGGCCACCGGTGACGAGTCGCTGCTAAACCGGCTGATCGCCTATGTGGACGAATACATCGAGGCGGGCCTGCCAAACTGGACGGTGAACACCTGCGCCATGGGGCACATGCTGCTGACGCTGTATGCGCGCACCAAGGACGAAAAGTATCTTGGCATCATCAACAGCAAGCTGGATTATCTGCGCCACGGCGCGCTGCGGTTCGGCGATAGTGTGCTGCAGCACACCGTGTCCAGCAAGAACGATTTTCCGGAGCAGTGCTGGGCGGACACATTGTTCATGGCGGCCTATTTCATGCTGCGGGCGGGCGTGATGCTCGGGGACAGGGCGCTGGTTCAAGACGCGCTGCATCAGTATGACTGGCACATCATCTACCTGCAGGACGAGGCCTCGGGGCTGTGGTATCACGGCTACAACAATGTCAGCAAGGACCATATGTCCGGGTTTTTCTGGGGCCGGGCCAACGCCTGGGCGGCGTACACCATGTCCCGGGTGAACCGCGTGCTGCCCCAGCCGTACCTGTATCCGCCGTTCTTGAATGTGAACAGCGCCCTGAGGGACCAGCTGCAGACGCTGAAGACGCTGCAGCGGGAGGACGGGCTGTGGGGCACGATATTGGACGATCCGGAGGCCTACGGCGAGGTGTCGGCCACGGCGGGCATCGCCGCCGCCATGATCGAGAACGGGAATCCGTTGCATGGGAAATATGTGCAGCGGGCGCTGGACGGGCTGCTCGCAAACATCGCCGACAACGGGCGCGTGCTGAATGTGTCCGGCGGCACGGCGGTGATGAACGACCGCGACGGGTATTTGGGTGTGCCGAAAAAATGGGCCCAGGGCTGGGGCCAGGGATTGGCGTTGGCGCTGCTGGTGGCGGCGCTCGGGACGGGAGATGATGAGCATGGACCGAGGTGTTGATCGGGTGGAAGGCATCCAGGTCGCCTACATCGGCGGCGGCTCGCGGGGCTGGGCGTGGTCATTCCTGAAGGACCTGGCGCGGGATGGCCAGATCGAGGGCCACATCCGGCTGTACGACATCAACCGCCCGGCGGCGGAGCGCAACAAGCTCATCGGCGAGCAGATCATGGCGCACCCCGAGGCCCTGGCGCACTGGTCGTTATCGGTGGCGGACGACCTCGCATCGGCGCTGACCGGCGCGGACTTTGTGGTGATCTCCATACTGCCGGGCACCATGGACGAGATGCGCGTGGATGTGCACGCCCCGGAGCGGTACGGCATTTGGCAGTCGGTGGGCGACACGGTGGGCCCGGGCGGGTTCATCCGCGCCCTGCGCACGGTGCCGATGTTCGCGACAATCGCCGAGGCCATCCGCGACAATTCACCGGACGCGTGGGTCATCAACTACACGAATCCCATGTCCGTGTGCGTGGGCACCCTCTACGACGTGTTCCCGGGCATTAAGGCGTTCGGCTGCTGCCACGAGGTGTTCGGCGCGCAGCAGATGCTGGCGGACATGCTGAAGGCGGACGCGGGCATCGACGCACAGCGCACCGACATTTCCGTGAACGTGCTGGGCATCAACCACTTCACCTGGCTGAACCGCGTCAGCTACGGGACATTGGACCTGATGCCCATGTTCGCGCGGTTTGCGCAGAGTCATTATGAGAGCGGATTCGGCGAGGCGGGCGAGAGCTGGGTCGGCGCGTTCTTCAGCTGCAACCACCGGGTGAAGTTCGATCTGTTCCGGCGCTACGGCCTGATCGCGGCGGCGGGGGACCGGCACCTGGCGGAGTTCATGCCGCCCTGGTACCTTCGGGACCCGGAGACTGTGGAGCGCTGGGGATTTCGACTGACGCCGGTGGACTACCGCGTGGACGAGCAGAAAAAGCGGGACGAAAAGAGCCTGCGCCTGGCGTCCGGCGAGGAGCTGGTGACGCTGGAAAAGTCCGGCGAGGAGGGCCACCTGCTGATGAAGGCGCTGCTGGGCCTCACCGAGATGGTCAGCAATGTGAACCTGCCCAACGCGGGCCAGATCGAAAACCTGCCCCGTGGCGCGATCGTGGAGACCAACGCGCTGTTCCGGCGGGACAGCATCCAGCCGGTCATCGCGGGCGCGATGCCGGACAATCTGCTGCCGCTGGTTCAGCGGCATGTGTCCAACCAGCGCAATACGATCCGCGCCGCCAGGACGCGGGACCGGGCGCTGGCCGTGAGCACGTTCCTGAACGACCCGCTGGTGACGGTGGGTGCGGAAGTTGGGGAGAATCTGATGGACGAGATGCTCGCCGGGACGGCAAAGTATCATGGGTGGGTGGACGGGCGCTGATCCAGATCGAAATGCGCAGAAAACCCCCGTCATCCTGAGCGCAGCGAAGGACCTTCCTCAAATTCGCGTGAATATAGTTTGAAGGAGGTCCTTCGCTGCGCTCAGGATGACGGAGGTTGGCGGCTGATGTTATTGCTCCGCTGATTAAACCATGCGCGTCGCGACGGATCTTTATCCGCATGACTGCGTTACAAAACCTCGAAATAGCGCTGCTATTCCTTCGGTTTCGTGCCTTGTCCTGCGCATAAATCTCCGCCACTTTGGCGCATGGTTTAATCAGCGGAGCAATAATGGGTCGGTTACACAATATGCTCTGCCCATCCAATGGGCCGCTCCACCCAGCTCTCAAAATACCCCTGCAACCCCTCCGACGCGCCTCGCTCCTCCAGGCAGTCCAGATGTTCGTTGAGGTACGAGAAGAACGAATGGTAGCAGTAGTACGCCAGACGCTCCCTGCGCAGCGCGTATTCAATCCCCTGCTCGCGCAGCGCTTCCTCGAAGGCCGCCTGGGCCCAATCATGTCCGCACATGAACCACGCGTCCCGCTCGGGCGGGGCGATTCTCGGGTCGTCCCAGTCGATGCTGCGGTATGTTTCGCCCTGTACAATCAGGTTGCCGCCGGGGTCGCCGTGGGTGATGTGCATGCCGGACAGATCGCCCGCGCAGCGCGCCGAAAACAGTGATAGCCGGTCTCTGCGCTGCCACAATAGGGCTTGATGAGCCTCGAACAGGGCCAGCGCCCGATCTGCTTCGGCGCTGCGAGGCGCCGCTTTGAGGCCGTCCCAGCGCCTGTAGAACTGCTCTGCGCTGGCCGTCCCGAAGTCCTCGCGAGGGATGTCTAGCCCATCGTCGGGCACCGCATACACGCGCGCGAGCATCCGGTATTCCGGGATCTTCGTCGCGTCGGTCTCGATGTTTTCCCCATCGATCCAGTCGAACAGTCCCAGCACCGCGCCGTCGAACCGGGCGAACAGGTCGCCGTTTTTCGCCTTGACGATGCGGCTGACGAAGTCGATGCCGTGCCTGTGCAGGTGTTCCAGCACGGGAAAACTGCGGGCGTACACGGCCTGGTGGGCGGAGTAGTCCAGCTTGAGAAAACAGGGGCCGGAAAGCGCGTCGAGCCGCCAGGTCTCGCCGTAAAAGCCGCGCTTGGCTGGGGAGATAGAAGTGGGGGAGAGAGGATAGGTCTGGCGGATGAAGTCCATAAGGCGCTCGCGGTAGGCTGGACCGCGCTGGACGTCGCTGTACATGGTGATCAGATCCTTTCGTGTTTATCCGCACGCAAACTGCTTCGGAGACAGGCCCGTCTCCTTCTTGAACGCCTTGAAAAAGCTGGAATAATCCTGAAAACCGCACGCCTGGTAGATCTCCGATGGGTTTTCGCCCAGGCGCATGCGCTGCTTGGCCATCATGATGCGCTTGGAGATGATGTACTGGTAGACCGTGCGATTGGTGTAGCCCTTGAACTCGCGCAGCAGGTGGTACTTGCTGAGGAAAAACCGGGCGGAGATCTGGTCCAGGGACAGGTCGTCGGCCAGGTGCTCGTTGATGTAGGCGATGATGTCGGCCATGCGGTGCTTGGCGGGCTCTATGGCCACGGCCGCGGACTCGGTGAGCCACTTGCACACATGGGCGGTCAGCATGGTGGCGCGGCTGCGGGTCAGCAGCTGCTGATAGGGGGATGAATCGGCGCCCGAGCCGGCCGTCTCGAGGAACAGCTGGCGGGCGACGCGGTACTGGTCGGCGCTCAGCGCGTGGTGGAACCGGGCGCGGCGCGTGCAGTCGTCCAATGTGGCCAGCAGGTTGAAGTTTGGCAGGCTCAGTTGCAGCAGCGCCTCGCGCCGGATGTACATCAGCATGCGCTCATAGCGCACGGCGGAGTCGTGAAAGATCACCCGGTGCATCCGCTCAGGCGGCAGCAGCACCACGTCGCCCGGGCGCAGATCGAAGGCGTACTCTTCGATATACATGGACACATTGCCGTCCACGAAAAAGTAGAACTCATAGTAGTCGTGGCTGTGAAATTCGGGGGTGCTGTTGTCCAGGGTCACGCTGTGAAACATCTGGTAATCGAGGCGGTCATCCAGCAGGTCTATGAGCTGCATGCCTTCGCTGGGGCGCATGAGATCACCTGCCTTTCCGTTCTGATAGCATATTATAAACCAACTTTTGCAATGTATCAAGCAATATTATCAATTTACTTTGAAAGAAATATGGAGTATCATTAGAATTGGGTTATGTCGGTTACGCGCATCTCTGCACACTCGTCCGGACCAAAGGAGGTCATGCCATGAACGCACCTGTCGCCGCGAAGACGCGCTCCGGCGCGCGCGGCCTCAAAGCCCTGTTGCGCTACAAATGGTTGTATCTGATGCTGCTGCTGCCCTTCGTCCAATACGCCATGTTCCGCTACGCGCCGCTGGCCGGGCTGCAGGTGGCGTTCAAGAACTTCAACATCTTCAAGGGCATGTGGCAATCAGACTGGGTGGGCTTCGCCAATTTCACGGAGCTGTTCGGCAGCGCCAAGTTCTGGCTGGCGCTGAAGAATACGGTGGTACTGAACGGGCTGGACCTGATCTTCGGGTTTCCCGTGCCCATCGTGCTGGCGATCATGCTGTACGAGATGCGCAGCATGAGGTTCAAGAAGATCTCGCAGACAATCCTGTATCTGCCGCACTTTCTGAGCTGGATCATCGTGGGCGGTATCGTCAAGCAGATTTTCTCGTCCACGGGCATCATCAACATGGCCATCACCCATCTGGGCTTTGGCGCGGCGAACTTCCTGATGGACGAGGGCAATTGGACAGCGGTCTATGTGGGCACCGGCATCTGGCAGAGCGCGGGCTGGGGCACGATCGTGTACCTGGCCGCCATCTCGGGCGTCAACCAGGAGCTGTACGAGGCCGCCGAGGTGGACGGCTGCGGCCGCTGGCGGCGCATCCTGCATGTGACGCTGCCCTGCATCAGCTCCACCATCGTGCTGATGCTGATCCTCCGGCTGGGGCAGATGGTCTCCATCGGGTTTGAGCGGCCGTTCGTGATGTCCAACGACATGGTGAAGAACGTGTCCGAGGTCATCTCGACGTATGTGTACCAGATGGGCATCAAGAACGCGCGCTATTCGTTCGCGACGGCGGCGGGCCTGTTCGGGTCGGTGGTCAACATGATCTTCCTGTTGACCGCCAACTCCATCAGCCGGCGCATGGGGGAGGATGGATTATGGTAAACGAGAGAGCGGCGCAACAGAAAACCCCGAACACCCGGCGCTACCTGGGCAGCGAGGTCTTCATCAACATCGTGATCGCGCTGTGCGTGCTGGTCTGTATCTTTCCCGTGCTGCACATCTTGGCGCTGTCGCTGTCGGGGCGCAACGCGGTGCTGACGCGCCAGGTCACGCTGTGGCCGGTGGACTTCGACCTGAACGCGTACATCTCCGTGTTCATGGACCGCGCGATGCTGGTGTCGCTGGTGTACTCCATCGGGCTCACCGCGGTCTACACGGTGCTTGCGATGGTCGGCAGCGTGCTGCTCGCCTATCCGCTCAGCCGGAATTATCTGCCGGGCCGCAAGTGGCTGATGATCTTGGTGCTGATCCCGATGTACTTCGCGGGCGGGTTGATCCCCGAGTATCTGTGGGTCAAGGACCTGCGGCTGATCGACAACCCGGCGGTGCTGATCCTGCCGGTGCTGATCTCCAGCTACAACACGATCATCCTGCGCAACTTCTTCGCATCGATCCCCGCGTCCCTGGAGGAGTCCGCGCACCTGGACGGCTGCAATGACTTCGGCGTGCTGATTAAGATCGTGCTGCCGCTGTCCACGGCCAGCCTGGCGACCATCGCACTGTTTTACGCGGTCACCCGATGGAACACGTTCGCGGACGTGCGGTACTACATCAACTCGACCAAGTTCTACACGCTGCAGATGAAGCTGTATCAGGTGGTGTTCAACTCCACGGACACCGAGGTGAACATGCTGGAGGGCGGGCGGAATGCGGTGCTGTCCGAGACCATCAAGGCCGCCGCCATCGTGTTCGCCACGGTGCCGATTTTGATCGTGTATCCGTTCGTACAGAAGTATTTCGTCAGTGGCGTGATGATCGGCGCGGTCAAGGAGTAGAGGGAGTGACGGCGCTCACGCGGCGGCGGGGGCAACGTTTCCAGCCACCCCAATTGTTCATTGTTACCTGTTCATTGTTCAATTCAAAAAGGAGGTATCCCCACATGAAACGATTCTTGACCCTGTTCCTGGCCCTGGCCCTGATCCTGTGCGCCATCCCCGCGATGGCCGACGCACCCGCGGACGTGTTCCGCTTCCCCGAGCAAGTCACCCTGAAGGTGTCCATCTTTGACCGCGGCGCCACCGGCCAGACGGCCGTCGACAACAATTTCTGGACCCAGTGGATTCAGCAGGAGTTCGGCGACCCGCGCAACATCAAGATGGAGTGGTCCGTCATCCCGCGCTCCGAGGAAGTGGCCAAGCTGAACATGCTGATGGCCGCCGGCGAGGCCGCCGACATCTGCTTCACCTACGACGAGGCCGTCGTGTCGAACTTCGTGCAGCAGGGCGGCCTGATCGAGATGACCGAGTTGCTGGATAAGCACGGCCAGAACATCAAGTCGTACCTGGGCGAGGATCTGCTGGCCTATGGCCGATTCGAGGGCGGCCAGTATTCGCTGCCCGCCAAGCGTGTGGTGCTGGCGGACCAGGGCGAGTTCATCCGCGAGGACTGGCTGGAGGCCATGGGCATGGAGATGCCCAAGACCAAGGCTGAGTTGTACGATTGCCTCGTCGCGATCCGCGACCAGAACCCGGGTAAGGTCGAGGGCGTGATTCCCTACGCCGTGAACCTGGACCTCGTCAACCACAACATCATCAAGAACTCGTTCATCAAGGAGATCCACGACGAGCGCGCGCTGGCCACCAAGCCGGACATCCTGCAGGACGGCTATGTGGACTACGTGCTGTTCCTGAACAAGCTCTACAACGAAGGGCTGCTGTCCCCGGACTTCGCGCTGGACGATTCCGAGCTGAACATGAAGGACGTGGCTGCTGGCAAGGCGGCCATGTACCAGGCGAACTATGACCACCCTATCCGCGTCTCGCCCGGCACGCTCTCCGCGCTGCAGGCCCAGACACCGGGCGCCAAGCTCAGCCCGCTGAACTGCTTTGAGTCCGTCGTGGACGGCAAGTACTATCACCCGTCCTACGCACCCAACGGCATTTTCGTGTTCATGCCGGTGTACGCCAGGGCGCCCGAGGCGGCGATGATGTATCTGGACTGGCTGTGCAACCTGGACACGCTGTACTTCCTGCAGAACGGCGTCGAGGGCGAGACCTACGACCTGAACGAGGACGGCATCCCCGTCATCAAGGACGTGCAGGGCGACAAGCACTTCAACTCCATGCAGAACCTGGACTACACGCTGCTGACCAACGGCCAGGAGTTCAAGGACCCCGAGCTGCGCATCAAGGCGCAGGCGCTGAGCTATCAGGGCTACGCGGACCTGTACG
Organism: Eubacteriales bacterium; assembly: GCA_031555755.1. Lineage (GTDB taxonomy): Bacteria > Bacillota > Clostridia > Christensenellales > Aristaeellaceae > JAJDGF01. The sequence continues at coordinate 21,094 of JAVBUD010000048.1, forward strand.
ACAAGATCTATGAGGTGGGCAACGAGAACCTGCTGGTGACCAGCTTCCACTTCGAGACGATCATCCCGTCGTCCGCCCAATACCAAACCTCGCTGAACTTGCTGCGGCGCGAGATGCTGACCAAGGCCGTCATGGCCAAGCCCGAGGACTGCCTGGGCATCTACGAGCAGTTGGTCAAGCAGTACATGGCCGAGGGCGGCCAGGCCATCATGGACGAGAAAGTCGCGGCCTGGGACAAGGCGCACTCGTAATGCGAGTCTGACTGAGTAGATGTCCGTGGCGGCGGGGACTCCTTCCACCGCGCGAGCTTTGGAAGGAGTCCCCGCCACCGCGGACATTTTTCACGCAATTCGATCACAACAGGAGGCCACACACAACATGCTGACCATCGCCATCGTCGGCCTGGGCGGGATCTCGCGCGCCCACCTGGAGGCCTACAAAACCTTCCCTGACCGCTGCCGCATCGCGGCGCTGTGCGATATCTACCCGGAAAAGGCCGAGGCCAAAGCCCGGGAATTTGACCTCGACTGCCCCGTCTACGACAACCACGAGGCCATGCTGGCGGCCGGCCCTTATGACCTGGTGGACATCTGCACCCCGCCCTACGTCCATGCCTCCATCGCCATCAACGCCATGAACGCCGGCTGCAACGCCCTCGTGGAAAAGCCCATGGCGGCGTCGCTGGAGGAGTGCGACCGGATGCTGGAGACGTCGCAGAAAACCGGCAGGCTGCTGGCGTCCATCGCCCAGAATCGGTTCCGCCAGCCCATCGCGAACCTGAAGGCGCTGCTGGACAGTGGGCTCGCGGGCAAGGTGCGCTCTGTGGAGGTGGACTCGTTCTGGTGGCGCGGCCACAGCTACTACGACCTGTGGTGGCGCGGCACCTGGGAAAAGGAGGGCGGCGGCTGCACCCTCAACCACGCGGTGCACCACATCGACATGCTGGGCTGGATGATGGGCTACCCGGAATCGGTGACGGCCGTGCTGGCCAACGTGGGCCACGACAATGCCGAGGTGGAGGACCTCAGCGTGTCGATCATGAAGTACCCCGGCGCGCTGGCCACGGTCACGGCGTCGGTGGTGCATCACGGCGAGGCGCAGCAGCTGTCCATCCAGTGCGAGCATGCGAAAATCAGCGCCCCGCTGGACCTGTATGCGTCCGTGTCGCGGCCGAACGGATTCCCAGACCGGGACGAGGCCTTGGAAAAGAAAATGCAGGCCTTCGTGGACGCGCTGCCGGAGGTCAAATACGAGGGCCATGTGGGCCAGATCGACGACCTGATGCGGGCGCTGGAGACCGGCTGCACGCCCGCCATAACCGGCGAGGACGGCAGGCGCACCATCGAACTGATCACCGCGATCTACAAGGCGGGCGCGCTGGGCACCACGGTCAAGTTGCCGACATCGAAGAACGACGCGTTCTACACGGCGGAGGGGATTTTGAAGCGCGCGCCGCACTTCTACGAGAAGGCCGCGTCTGTGGAGAATTTTGGTGACGACGCGATCGCGGTGGGCAGCAGCACGCAGAAGTGATGATCAATTAACAATTAACAATTAACAATTAACAATTGAGTGAACGGGGCGGACAAACCATTGATCATTGTTCATTGTTAATTATCCGGAGAGGAGATTCCTAATGCAAGTATCCGACGGCATGAACTATGCACCGAAGGGCAAGCCTTCCCCTGTCGTGAAGGCGGGCGAGTTCGTCTTTTCCTGTGTCGCGCTGGACCATGGGCATATCTACGGCATGGCGAACGGCCTTGTCGAGGCGGGCGCGACGCTGAAATATGTGTATGATCCGGACCCGGCGAAGGTCGCCGCATTCCTGAAAGCGTTCCCCCAGGCCACCGCGGCGGCGTCCGAAAAACAGGTCATGGACGACCCGGACACGAAGCTCATCGCCAGCGCGGCGATCACGTCTGAGCGCTGTGCACTGGGGCTGAGGGCGATGGACGCGGGCAAGGACTACTTCACGGACAAGGCGCCGCTGACCACGCTTCAGCAGCTGGAAGCGGCGAAGGCGAAGGTCGCGGAGACCGGGAAAAAGTACATGTGCTACTACTCCGAGCGGCTGCATGTGGAGGGCGCGATTTTCGCAGGTCAGCTGATCGAGCAGGGCGCCATCGGCAAGGTGGTGCAGGTGATCGGGCTGGGCCCGCACCGCCTCAACGCGAAGTCCAGGCCGGACTGGTTCTTTGTCAAGCAGCAGTACGGCGGCATCCTGTGCGACATCGGCAGCCACCAGATCGAGCAGATTTTGTTCTACACCGGCGCGGAGGACGGCGTGGTCCGCTCCAGCCAGATCGCGAATTATGGAAACCCCGACCACCCCGAGCTGGACGACTTTGGCGACTGCCAGCTGCAGCTGGACAACGGCTGCAGCGGCTACTTCCGGGTGGACTGGTTCACGCCGGACGGGCTGGGCACATGGGGCGACGGGAGGTCGATGATCCTCGGCACGGAAGGGTACATCGAGCAGCGGAAGTACATCGACATCGCCACCGGCGAGGTCACGGGCAATCATGTGTATTTGGTCAACCGGGACGGCGAGCAGCATTTTGACGCCACGGGCAAGGTGGGCTACCCGTTCTTCGGGCAGCTGATCCTGGACTGCATGCACCGCACGGAAAACGCCATGACGCAGGCGCACTGCTTCAAGGCCGCTGAGCTATGTGTCAGGGCGCAGGTGCAGGCTGTGAAGCTGGCATAGGGGGCCGCGCGGGCGCGCGCCTCTACGGTGAATGAAACTGCGATATGAGGGATGATGAACATGAACGACCAACCGCTCAGGATTGGCCTCGTGGGCTGCGGGTCCATCGCCCAGGCCCATGCCGCCGCGATTGCCCAGCTGCCGGACGCGGCGCTGACCCGGTTCGCCGATGTGAAGATCGAGCGCGCTGAGGCCATGGCAGCCCGCTACGGCGGCGCGGCGCATCCGTCGCTTTCGGCGATGCTGCAGGCAGGGGACCTGGACGTGCTGCACATCTGCACGCCCCATGATCTGCACGCGGGGATGATCGAGCAGGGCCTCGCAGAGGGGCTGTATGTGTTCACGGAAAAGCCGCCGGTCATTTGTCGGGCGGAGCTGGACCGGCTGCTTTCGCTGCCGGGCATCGAGCGCGTGGGCGTGTGCCTGCAAAACCGCTGGAATCCGGCGACGGCCCGCGCACAGGCCGTGATTGCGTCGGGCGAACTCGGCGCGCCCGTGGGCATCCGCGCGTTTGTGACCTGGGCGCGGGGCGCGTCGTACTATCTGGACAGCGGCTGGCGCGGCGACTGGAAGACGGAGGGCGGCGGCGCGCTGATCAACCAATCGGTGCACACACTGGACCTGATGATCCTGCTGATGGGCATGCCCGACGACTGCCGGTGTATCATGACCAACGCCCACCTCAATGGCGTCATCCAGGTGGAGGACACGGCCGCGATCTATCTGAAGTTCGGGGCGCGGCCCGGGCTGATGTACGCGTCGACCGCGTATGCGGTGGACGCACCGGTGCTGATCGAGGTGGAGTGTGAGCGCGGTGCGGTGCGCATCGAGGGCACGGATGTGGGCGTGCGCCAGGGCGGCGCGTGGACGCTCGAGTCCTGCGAAGAGCAGCGTGGCGGCGCGAAGTCCTACTGGGGCAACGGGCATCTGCGGTGCATCGAAGCGTTTTACCGGTGCGTGAAAAGGGGCGAGGCATTCCCCACATCGCTGCGGGCGGTCGTGCCGACGGTGGATGCGATGCTGAAGTGCTATGAGCAACGCATTCCGTGGCCATCCGCTGAAAAGCCGTCATCCTGAGCGCAGCGAAGGACCTTCCTCAAACATGAACTGAAGAAGTTTGAGGAAGGTCCTTCGCTGCGCTCAGGATGACGCGAGCTGTGATAATCACTCGGCTCAGCGGATGAAGTTGGTGAACAGCTTGTCGTTCTGGGGGTGGTCCATTCCGCTCTTTTTCCCCATTTCGATGCACTTCAGCAGCCAGGCCATGTTCTTGCCAATGTTGGTCATGGTCATCAGGCCCTCCACGTCCTGCTGCACCTGATCCGCCTCCGCGCCGTGCACATGATTCCAGTAGGTGGACGACACCACCGGCATGCAGCTGATGGTGAAGTACTTGTTGATCACGTCGAAGGACGCGGTGTTCCCTGCGCGACGTGCGCTGAGCACGGCGGCGGCGGGCTTGAACGCGAAGTTGCGCGACGCGGAATAAAACGCGCGGTCCATCACCGCCAGCAGCCGGGCGCTGGGGTGGGCGTAGTAGACCGGCGAGCCGAACACGAATCCGTCGCACATGAGCGCCTTTTCCGCGAGCCGGTTCGCCGCGTCGTCGAACACGCATGTGCCGGTGGCGCGGCACTTCATGCAGGCGATGCAGTCGCTGAGGGGCTGGTTGCCGATGAAGAAGGTCTCGGTGTCGATGCCCTGCGCGTTCAGGGACTTTTCCACTTCACACAGTGCGGTGGCGGTGCAGCCGTTGGGTCGAGCACTTCCGTTGACGAGCAGTACTTTCATGCGGGTGGACCTCCTTTGGAACATGAAGAATTGAGTTCAATTGCTGCTTTATTATACCACATCCCAGCTAAAAATGGGCTGCATATGGCCATGCGAGTTAACGAAAAAATGCATACCTGCAAAAGTTCTGCGACGTTATCGACATCGCGCCGTCGTCCCACCCCCACGCCGACACCCTACCCCGCGCCGGCCACAAGTTGCCACCGCGAGGCCTTCTCCACACCATCTTGGGGGTGGTTTTTGGGAGGGAAATGGCGGGGCGCAGGTGGTAGGCGCGGGGGGATGACAGTGTGGAGGGACGCTCACGATGCTTCCGATTGAATAAGCCTCAGCACCCGCCCTACCCCTTCCTCGCCAACTGCCTCACGATGTACGCGAACTCGTCCTTGTAGGGGTCCTTGGTGATGCCTTCGATCCCGTCCAGCAGCTCCGCGGCGCTTTGATAGCTGGCGCTGCCCCGGTATTCGCTGTCCCTCAGCAGCAGGCACACCTCTGCCACAGCCGACGCGAAGCGCATGTTGGCGCATGGCGCGGCGCTGAACTTGTCTTGCCCTACTGGGTAGCTGTACGCCTGGCTCACGTCCCCGTCCGGCTTCTTTGCGCGGATGCTGACGGTGGCGTAGTCGCTGGAGCCGGTGTCGGTGGCGGTCTGATACTTCAGGTTGGACGCCGATCCCTGGCCGTCCGACGGCACCAGCTCATACAGCGCCGTCACGGTGTGGCCCGCGCCCAGCTCGCCGCCGTCCTTGGTGTCGTCGGCGAAGTCCTGGGCGGCCATCGTCCGGTTTTCGTAGCCGATCAGCCGGTACGACTTCACCACTGCCGGGTTGAACTCCACCTGCAGCTTCACGTCCTTGGCCACGGTGAAGAATGTGCCGCCCAGTTCCTCCACCAGCACCTTTTTCGCTTCCAGCCGGCTGTCGATGTAGCTGTAGTTGCCGTTGCCGTGGTCGGCCAACGTCTCCAGCTTGTTGTCCTTCAGGTTGTCCTGGCCGAAGCCCATCACCGACAGAAACACGCCGCTTTGCCTCTTGTCCTCGATCAGCCGGGTCAGCTCGCCCTCGCTGGTCAGCCCGACGTTCAGGTCGCCGTCGGTGGCCAGGATCACGCGGTTGTTGCCGCCTCGGATGAAGTGCTTTTGGGCCAGGCCGTAGGCGGTCTGTATGCCGCTGGCGCCGTCGGTGGAGCCGCCCGCGAACAGCGAGTCGAGGACCTGCGCGATGCGCATTTTGTCCTCGCCCGTCGCGCCGTCGATCAGCACGCTGTCTGAGCCCGCGTAGGTCACGATGGACACGCGGTCTTCGGGTCGCAGCTGCTCGACCAGCATCCGGAACGCGCTCTGCGCCAGCGGCAGCTTGTCTTCCATGTCCATGGAGCCGGAGACGTCGATCAGGAAAACCAGGTTCGACGGCGGCAGCAGCGCGGCGTCGATGTCCTTGGCCTTGAGACCGACGAGCATCAGCGCGTTGTCCTCGTTCCACGGGCAGGCCGCGACCTCGGTGGTCACAGAAAACGGCTCGTCGCCCGCGGGCTGGGGATAGTCGTAGTTGAAGTAGTTCAAAAACTCCTCCGTGCGCACCAGGTCCGCTGAGGGCAGCGTGCCCGATGCCAGGTACTGGCGCGCGTTCGCGTAGGACGCGGTGTCCACGTCCGCCGCGAAGGTGGACAGCGGCTCGGTGGCGGCGTCCCTGAAGCTGTTCTCCTGGATGTGACTGCACTCGGCAGTCTGGGGTAGTTCAAGATAAACGGCCCCGCCCGGCGCGGCTGACTGATCGTCCACGAACACCGCGCTGGGTGCAGCTCCGGTAAACCCGCCGTCATATGCGTACTCCGCAACCATGGACTCGGCCGCGTCCATCGCGACTTCCTCTTGGACCATGCCCGGCACCGATGTGGGCTGTACCGCCGCCAGGTTGGCGTCCATCGCCGGTGTTAGGTTTTGCCGCGACATCTGCGTGCCGATCAAGCTCACCAGCGCCACGGCCGCCACCGCGCTCAGTCCCGCTGCCCAGCGCTGCGGGCGGCGCGTTTTCTTATCGGGACTCAACTTGCTCATCAGCATCTCCACCGTCCTTTGCTCAAAATCCTCGCTGAACCGCACATCGTCCATGGCCTCCTTGTACAGGCCCGACTCCAACAAGTCGCGCTCAGGCATGCTCAATCCCTCCCATCGCAGCCTTCAGTTGCTCCCGGCCCCGCGCCAGGCGCGTGCCGATGGTCGCGGGCTTTTCACCCAGCAGCGCCGCGATCTCTTTGATCGAATACCCCTCATAGTAGTGCAGGTGGATCGGCAGCCTGTACAGTTCGTCCAGCGCCAACACCTCCGCGAGCAGCACACTCTGGCCGTCCGCCGCGCTTGGGATGGTTTCCGGCATGGGCGCGCGCCGCTGATGCCAGGCGCTCTTCAGCTGGTTTTTGCAGCGGTTGATGGTCGCCCTGAGCAGCCAGGCCTTCTCGTGCTCCGCATCCCGAAACACCGGCGCTGCGCGGAAATAACTCAGAAATACCTCCTGTACGCAGTCCTCCGCGTCCTGGGTGGTGCGCAGATACGCGTAGGCCAGGCGCAGCATGCTGCGATGGTGCCGCGCCACGGATTGCCGAATGCGCGATTGCAGCTCCGCACTTTGCATCGTTCATCCCCCCTTCAACCTATACACAACCGAGAGGGCCCATATTTTTCATCACAGTGAAGATTATGCCATATCGACGCGGATAAAGAAACAGGGGACAGATAGCGGACCTTCCTCGAACTTTGATCCAGTTGAGGAAGGTCCGCAGCGCAGTGATGAGGTTGTGATCAGGCGTTCAGCGCCTCGACGATCTGCTGGATGGCGTCGTCTGCCTTGTCGTAGTCCACCTGGCAGGTGCCGACCATCTCGTGGCCGCCGCCGCCAAACTGGAGCATGAGGGAGCCGACGTTGACCTTGTTGGTGCGGTTCAGGATCGAATAGCCGCAGGCGATGGGGCAGTTCTGCTTGCCCCGCCCGTCCACGACCCACACGCTGACGTTCTGGTCGGGGAACAGGCTGTAGATGAGGAAGCGGTTGCCGGTGTAAATCGGGTCCACATTCCTGAGGTCGGTGAGGATGACGCAGCCATGGACGGTGGTGTGGGCGAGCAGCATCTGCTTGAACAGCACGTCCTGCTCAAAATAGAGTTTTGTGCGCTCCTGCACGTCGGGCATGGCGAGGATCTCGTCGATGTCCTTGACCGCGCAGGCATCCAGCAGGTTGACCATGAGCTCATAGTTGCTGATGCGGAAATCGCGGAACCGGCCAAGGCCCGTGCGGGGGTCCATGATGAAGCCCATCAGGACCCAGCCGGTGGGGTTCATGATCTCTTCGCGGGTGAGTTTTCCGGCGTCGACGCGGTCCACGTCCTCGATCATGGGTTTGAAGTGGGGGACATTGTTTTCGCCGTCGTAATAGTCGTAGATGACGCGGGCTGCGGAGTCGGCGAGCCGGCATTCGCCGGGGCAGAGCTTGTCTTTGCCGACGCGTTCCATCTCGGAGGCATGGTGGTCGAACCACATGCCGCAGCCGGGGACGTAGGGGACATTGGCGAGGACGTCGTCCGAGGTGATTTCGACGAGGCCGTCCTGCATGTCCTTGGGGTGAACGAATTTCCAGGTATCGATGACGCCGAGGGTTTTGAGCAGGGCGCCGCAGGCGAGTCCGTCGAAGTCGGAGCGTGTCACAAGTCTCATAGGTACAATACCTGCCTTTTTGATTAGTTCCGCGTTAAGCGCATGTAGCGCTACGATTATAGCATGTTTCTAGGGGGTAGGCAAGCATCCGATCACAGCAAAAAGCGGCTTACCTGTGAACGGAACCGCCACATCATTCGCGACCGCTAAAGCCGTCATCCTCAGCGCAGCGAAGGAACTTCCACAAACCAATATCATGAAGAAGGTCCTTCGCTGCGCTCAGGATGACGGGGTTTGCGAGGGTGCGATAAGAATAGGCTCCCCGATTCAGTACTTTCTACATTTCATGCGATGACCTTGCCAAGCAAGCGAATCACCGCGCCGCGCGGTGCCCCAAAAACAAGCCCACCCCAAGCGCCTTCTGCTCAAGGCGCCGGGGTGTGCTTGCTGTTTAGGGGTTCCACCGCATGGGGTGCGCGGCTGGGGAAGCCGCTATGTGGTGGATGGGGGCCGGAGGCTGGGGAAGCGCTCCGGTAGATATAGGATACCCCAACTCCATGAATAATATGTGAACGAACTATGAACGAAAAGAAAGAAAATTGGGGAAGATTCTGTGACAAAATAAAAATGCCCGCCGTTAAGAGTTAAAACGGTGATTGTGTTTGCCCGAATGATGCGGTATAATGTCACTATCATTATGGGGCGGGATGCCCTTCGGATGGAATGGGGGAGAGCGGAATGCGGCGAGGCAGTTTTCTCATCGCGGCATTTTTGGCGTGCGCCAGCCTGCTGAGCGCGCTGCCCTCATCCCGGATGTCGGCCACGGCCCTGATGGCCCAAGGCGCGCTGCAGCCGCTCGAGACCGCGTGCCTGGGCATGTCCGCGCCGCCGGAGCCCAGATCAGGCGGCAGTTGGTACGCGCCCGCGCCGGGCCGCGCGCTGCCCGCGTCGAGCTGGCCCTGGGCGCTGTTCGCACAGCCGCTGCTGGCGGCGCCTGTATTGGCGCTGATGCTGAGCAGATTTGGCCGCTCGCGGCGCAGCCACATTCGAAAGCCCCTGATGGCCCACCGGATCCACGCGCCGCCCGCATAGCATGCGGCCGATCCAGGAACCCTATTCATTATGAAAAGGACTGAGCACAACACCATGAGACGCAAGCAAAACTTTGCCATCGTACTGGTCATCACATTGATTCTGTCGTTCATCGCCTTCTTCGGATTCCACCTGCCGGGCACCAACTGGGCGCTGATGGGCGCTTCGGACATGCGGTTCGGCATCGACATCCGCGGCGGCGTGGACGCCACGTTCGTGCCCAAAGACCTGGGCCGCGCGGCCACCCAGGCCGAGCTCGAGTCGGCGCGCACTGTCATCGAGACGCGCCTTGACCAGAACAACATCCTGGACCGCGACGTGACGCTGGATCCCGCGGGCAACATGATCCTGGTCCGCTTCCCCTGGCAGTCGGGCGAGACCGACTTCAACCCCGACAAAGCCATCCAGGAACTGGGCAGCATGGCGCACCTGATGTTCAAAGACCCGTCTGGCAACATCGTGCTGGAGGGCAATCTGGTGGACTCGGCCACCGCGTCCATCGATCAGGAGTCCAAGTCCGGCGGCTTCCTGGTGCACCTGAAGTTGAAGCCCGAAGGCCGCGCCGCATGGGCGGAGGCCACCGGCAAGTTGATCAACCAGGCGATCAGCATCTACATGGACGAGACGCTGATCTCCGCGCCCATCGTGCAGTCGAAGATCGACAGCGATGAGTGCGTCATCAACGGCATCTCCTCCGCCGAGGAGGCGACCACGCTGGCCAACCAGATCAACAGCGGCGCGCTGCCGTTCTCGCTGGTGGCGGACAACTATTCGGCCATCTCGCCGCAGCTGGGTTCCAACGCCCTGGAGGTCATGCTGACCGCCGGCATCGTGGCGTTTATCCTGATCTGTCTGGCGCTGATCGCCTACTACCGCATGTCGGGCATCGTGGCGACGATCTCGCTGCTGCTGCAGATCGCGGGCATCATGCTGATGATTACCTGGCCGCAGATCACGGTCACGCTGTCCGGTATCGCCGGCATCATCCTGTCCATCGGCATGGGCGTTGACGCCAACGTCATCGTCTCGGAGCGCATCCGCGAGGAGCTCAAGAATGGCAAGCCCGTGGACGTGGCGATCCCCGCCGCGTTCAAGGCCGCGTTCTCGTCCGTCTTCGACGGCAACATCACGGTGCTGATCGTGGCGGTCATCATGATGTGGCTCGGGACCGGCGCCATGTTGTCGTTCGCGTACACGCTGCTGTTCGGCATCATCATGAACTTCGTGGCGGGCGTCACCGCGACGAAGCTGATGACGATGAGCATCGCCTCTTTCCCCTTTGCCAGGAAGACCAGCGTGTGGCTGTCCGACAGGGCGAAGGCGAAGAAAGAAGTCAAAATCTTCCCCTTCTTCAACAAGCGCAAGGTTTTCTTCTCCATTTCCTGCCTGATCATGGCGGTGGGCCTGGTGTTCATGTTCACCAACGGCGTCGTGCTGGACATCCAGTTCAAGGGCGGCACGATCCTCAAGTACGACATGTCCGAGACCATCGACCTGAACACCGACGAGGCCGCCAACATCGCCGAGACGGCGCTGCCGGGCCATGTGGTCACCGCACAGATCACCACCGACTTTGCCACCGGCGCCAAGCGGCTGGTGCTCAGCCTGTCGGGCGGCGAAAACCTGGACTCCGACGAGATGGAGGCCGTGACCTCCGCACTGAAGGCCGCGCGCCCGGACCAGGCGTTCACCCTGGCCGAGACCAACTCCGTCACCCCGTTCTTCGGGCAGAAGTTCATGCAGAACGGCATGTTGGCGGTGTTCCTGTCGTTTGCGCTGATCATCGCCTATGTGTGGTTCAGCTTCCGCAAGATCCACGGCCTGTCGGCGGGCTGTATGGCCATGGTGTCGCTGGTGCATGATGTACTGGTGGTATTCTTCGTGTTCGTCATCTTCCGCATCCCGATCGGCGACATGTTCGTCACCGTGGCGCTGACGATCCTGGGCTATTCCATCAACGACACGATCGTCATCTACGACCGCATCCGCGAGAACGCCCAGCTGAACCCGCGCATGGACACCGCGGACCTGGTGGACAAGTCCATCAGCCAGTCGTTCACCCGCTCGCTGAACACCAACCTGGCGGTGTTCGCGTCGGTGGCGCTGGTGTACTTCTTCGCGGCGGGCAACGGGTTGGAGTCCATCAAGACCTTCGCGCTCCCGATGGCGATCGGCACGATCAGCGGCTGCTACTCCACCGTGTGCCTGGCCGGGCCGCTGTGGACCATGTGGCAGAAGCGCAAGCAGCGCATCGAGGCGCAGGCGAAGCCCGAGGCTTCGAAATAACGCAAACCAAATTCTGCGCCGCTTGATGGCCGGACCACAAAGTGGCCGCCGCGAGCGGCGCGGTACCCCTCTCTCCACAAAGGAAGGAGTGAAGCGCTCTGGATATTTCGTTCTTCGGTTTTCTCAACCAACTGGCGTCGAGCCCCGCGATGCTCATCACGTCCCTGCTCACGATGGGCGTGATCCTGGTCAACGGCTGGACGGACGCGCCGAACGCCATCGCCACCGTGGTCTCCACCCGCGCGATGCGGCCGCGCACCGCGATCATCATGGCTGCCGCGCTGAACTTCGTGGGCGTGCTGGTGATGACCATGATCAACAGCAAGGTCGCCATGACGATCTACAACATGGTCGATTTCGGCTCGAACACCGGCGAGGCGTCCGTCGCGCTGTGCGCGGCGCTGTTCGCGATCGTGGTCTGGGCCACCGCCGCATGGAAGTTCGGCATCCCCACCTCCGAGAGCCATGCGCTCATCGCGGGCCTGTCGGGCGCCGCCATCGCGCTGCACGGCAGCATGGGCGGCATCAACGGCAGCGAGTGGGTCAAGGTGCTGTACGGCCTGGTGCTGTCCAGCGTGCTGGGCTTTGGGATGGGCTTCATCTCCACGCGCATCATCGAATTCATCTGCCGCCGGATGGACCGGCGCAGCACCGTGGGCTTCTTCAAGAACGCCCAGATCGCGGGCGGCGCGGCCATGGCGTTCATGCACGGCGCCCAGGACGGCCAGAAGTTCATGTCCGTTTTCCTGCTGGGTATCTTCCTGGTGTCCGGCCAGGGCGATGTGAACACATTCGCCATCCCGATCTGGCTGATGGTGCTGTGCTCGGCGGTGATGGGCCTGGGCACGTCCATCGGCGGCTACAAGATCATCAAGTCCGTGGGCCTGGACATGGTCAAGCTGTCCCAGTATCAGGGCTTCGCCGCCGACATGGGCGCTGCGCTGTGTCTGCTGTTCTCCAGCCTGACCGGCATCCCGGTGTCCACCACCCACACCAAGACGACGGCCATCATGGGCGTCGGCGCGTCCAAGCGCCTGTCCGCCGTGAACTGGACGATCGTGAAAGAGATGACCTGGGCATGGGTGCTCACGTTCCCCGGCTGCGGATTGCTGGGGTTTGTGATGGCCAAGCTGTTTATGATGATTTTCTAATGAAAGGTGAGAAAAAGCCATGGATAAGATGAAGCGCCGCAAGGAGTACGATTATTTCCAGTTCTTCGTGGAAATCGCCGAGGCGGCTAACAAAGCTGCGGACTATCTGCAGGGCGCGCTGGAAAATTTCAGCGTGACCGACCTGCCCAAGCAGATGCAGGCCATGCACAAGATCGAAAACGACGCGGACATGATGAAGCACGAGATGCTGACCAACCTCGCCAAGGAGTTCATCACCCCCATCGAGCGCGAGGACATCGTGGCGCTGGCCCAGGAGCTCGACAATGTGGTGGACGCCATCGACGACGTCATGCAGCGGATGTACATGTACAATGTGCAGTCCGTGCGCCCCGACGCGGTCGTGTTTAGCCGGCAGATCGTGAAGTGCACCCGCGAACTGCTGAAGGTCTCCCGGGAATTTAAGACATTCAAGAAGTCAAAGGACATCAAGCAGCACTGCATTGAGGTCAACACCATTGAGTCCGACGGCGACAAGATGTTCGCCGCAAACATGCGCAAGCTGTGGACCGAGAGCGCCACGGACCTCCGCGAGATGATCGTGTGGACCACGATGTACGAGGGCCTGGAGAACTGCCTGGACGAGTGCGAAGACGCCGTGGACATCGTGGAGAGCGTCATGATGAAGAACAGCTAGTGTGATGATGCTTCGGTCATCCTGTTTCCCCCCGTCATCCTGAGTGCAGCGAAGGACCTTCCTCAATTTGTATCGTGAGGATGGTCCTTCGCTGCACTCAGGATGACGGGGGGAACCAGGATGACCGAAGCATCCTCACACTAGCTGTTCTTCCTCATGACGCTCTCCACGATGTCCACGGCGTCTGCG
>JAVBUD010000033.1:0-4958 GCA_031555755.1 Eubacteriales bacterium
CGGCAATTGGTTTGAGGAAGGTCCTTCGCTGCGCTCAGGATGACGGCGGGGGGAGGCGTCGTGGTCACATCGTGTGTGCCCTGATTGCCCCGACGATGTGGTTGGCTGCATCATCGGCAGCTCTTGCCGATTTGTATACCCCAAACACCGCCGACCCGCTCCCCGTCATCGCCGCAAACTTCGCGCCCGCATCGACCAGCGCCCGCCGCGCCAGCTCGATCTCCGGCAGCGCTCGAACCGCCACGCCGGTGAACATGTTGCGCGATGCCCGATTGAGCAGCGCGAAATCGCCGCCGCGCAGCGCCTCAATCGCCCCTGCGATATCCGCCGCCTGCGCATGTTCTGCTTCCTGATCCCACAGCCTGAACATCGTCGGCGTCGACAGCCCGCCGCCCGGCTGCAGGATCACCAGCTCGTACGACCGCCCGATCTCCACCTTTTCCAGCACCTCGCCGATCCCCTTCGCCCGCGCCGCGCCGCCCATCAGGCAGAACGGCACGTCCGCGCCCAGGCTCAGCCCGATGCGCATCAGCGCCTCGTCAGACAGACCCAGACCCCACAGCCCGTTCAGCGCCCGCAGCGCTGCCGCCGCGTCCGCGCTGCCGCCGCCGAGGCCCGCCCGCTCCGGGATGCGCTTTTCCAGCTCGATCCGCGCGCCGAACACCCCGCCCACCTCAGCGTTCAGCGCCCGCGCCGCACGCATCACCAGATTGTCCTCGCCGCCGTCAAAGGACAGCGCATCACAGGGCTCGAAGGTCAGCGCATCGCAGAGCGATATGGACTGCATCAGCATGTCCATCTCGTGATACCCGTCCGGCCTGGTGCCGGTGATGTTCAGCGCCCAGTTGATCTTCGCGTGGGCAGAAATGGTCGTCACAGCCTGCGCTCCAGTTTCACGCATTTTCCGATCACCACAATCTCCCGCCGGTCCACGCGCTCGCCCGCGTATTCGCGGTCAAAGGACTGCATGAGGACCTTATTGCCGTCCTGCTTGACGACCTTTCGCGCGATCCGTTTGCCCTGGTACTGCACCACCATGATCTCATCGTCCGCGACGCCGGTCTCGGGCACCACCAGCAGCAGGTCGCCCGCGTGCACGCGGTAGCCGCGCAGGCTGTCGTCGGGGCAGCGGTAATACATCACCTTGTCCGGCTGGCCGCCCTCGATCTTACCGCCCACGATGGGCACCGGCACGTGGTCGATGACCATGCCGTCCTCACCCATCACCGGCACCCGCTTGACGATGCCCGAGAGCGCGTCCAGCCACGCGTCGCTGGCCACGGCCTCCTGCTCGGAGGCGGTGGTGTAGGCCACGCTGGCCGCCGGTTCCTCGGGCTTGGGCGCGTCCTGGATGGGCATGATGTACGGGCGCGGCCGGGGCCTGAGCTGCACGGGCGGCTCTGCGGCCACCTCCAGCTCGGTGGAGACGGGGTTCTTGACGCCCAGCAGCTTTAGGATGCGCTGGGCTTGCTCGTCGGACACGATGCGCGTGCCCATCTCGATCTCTTTGATGAACGATTCCGAGAACCCGGATTTTTTGCCCAGCGCCTTTTCGGACAGTTTCTGTGCGAGGCGCGCGGTTTTGATCGTATCGCCAAGGCGGCTCATGGTGATGACCTCCGTTATCGTTGTGCGGTGGGTGCGGACGGCACGCCCGTGCCGCCCTCGCTCCCGCCATTATAACATGCGAAATGGGGCTTGACAATCCCGCTTCTTGCTCCTATAATACCTTCAAAGGCGTTGAAGGAAAGAGTAGCGACATTCGGCATGCCCATCAGAGAGCCGGGCCAGGTGAGAGCCGGCGGCAGACCGATTCGCGAACATGGTTCCCGAGCTTCCAAGGTGAATCCATTTGGGTTGAGCCTTGGACGGGTTGCCCCGTTACCGGCACGGCCAATGATGGTTGGCCATGAGTCCCGGCTGGACCGGGAGAAGCAGGGTGGTACCGCGTTCACACAGGATGGACGCCCCTCGCAAGCAGGCTTGCGGGCGGCGTCTTTTGTTCGTCCCGCACATCAAAAGGAGGCAGGGATTCCCCATGAGCAAAGGCACGTTTTACATCACGACCCCGATCTACTATCCGTCCGGCAACCTGCACATCGGCCACAGCTACTGCAGCGTGGCGGCGGACACCATGGCCCGGTTCAAGAGGCAGACCGGCTACGACACCTATTTTTTGACCGGCACCGACGAGCACGGCCAGAAGATCGAGGACAAGGCCAAGGCGGCGGGCAAGACCCCGCAGCAGTTCGTGGACGAGATCGTGTTGGGCATCAAATCGCTGTGGACGCTGATGGATGTGGACTACAGTGATTTTATCCGCACCACCGACCCGCGCCATGAGCGGGTCGTGCAGCAGATCTTCAAGCAGTTCTATGACCAGGGCGACATCTACAAGAGCGAGTACGAGGGCCTGTACTGCACGCCCTGCGAGTCGTTCTGGACGGCGAGCCAGTTGAAAGACGGCAACTGCCCCGACTGCGGGCGGCCTGTGCAGACGG
This sequence comes from Eubacteriales bacterium, assembly GCA_031555755.1. GTDB lineage: Bacteria > Bacillota > Clostridia > Christensenellales > Aristaeellaceae > JAJDGF01. The sequence continues at coordinate 2,502 of JAVBUD010000033.1, forward strand.
CCAAGGAAGAGAGCTATTTCTTCAAGATGAGCAAGTATCAGGATTGGCTGATCGAGTACATCGAGACCCATCCTGACTTCATCCTGCCGCCCAGGCGCGCCAACGAGATGCTGCAGAATTTTCTGCGCCCGGGTCTGCAGGACCTGTGCGTCAGCCGCACATCGTTCAAGTGGGGCGTGCCGGTGGACTTCGATCCCGGCCACGTAGTGTACGTGTGGATCGACGCGCTGTCCAACTACATCACCGCGCTCGGCTACGGCACGGAAAATGACCAGCTCTTCCAAAAATACTGGCCCGCCGACATCCACCTGGTGGGCAAGGAGATCGTGCGGTTCCACACCATCTACTGGCCCATCATGCTGCACGCGCTGGGGCTGCCGCTGCCGAAGCAAGTCTTCGGCCATGGCTGGCTGCTGGGTGTGGAGGGCGACAAGATGGGCAAGTCGCGCGGCAACGGCGTGGACCCGGTGGTGCTGTGCGGCCGCTACGGTTCCGACGCCATCCGCTATTTCCTGATGAGGGAGATGCCCTTCGGCGCGGACGGCAGGTTTTCCACCGAGTCCATGTTCACCCGCATGAACAGCGACCTCGCCAACGACCTGGGCAACCTCGTCAGCCGCACGGTGGCCATGATCGAGAAGTACTTCGGCGGCGTCGTGCCGCAGCCGGGCGAGCCGACGGAGCTGGAGGACGCGCTCAGGGCGCGGTTCGAGGGCTTGGCGGAGCAGGTGGAAAAACACATGAACGGGCTGCAGTTTTCCCTGGCCCTGGGCGAGATCTGGAAGCTGGTTTCGGACTGCAACCGCTACATCGACCAGACCCAGCCGTGGATTCTGGGCAAGCGCGACGAGGGCGAGCCCAGGCTGAAGACGGTGATGTACTACCTGGCGGAATGCGTGCGGGCGATCGCGGTGTGCATCGCGCCGACCATGCCCAGGACGCCGGCGCGGATCTTTGCGCAGATTGGGGTGGAGGATGCTGAGCTGAAGACTTGGGCATCCATCGATAAGTTCGGCGGGCTGAAGCCTGGGACCGCAGTGAAGAAGGGCGAGGCGCTGTTCCCGAGGATCGACATCGCCAAGGAGATGGCGGAGTTGGAAGGCGGCGCGGCGACGAAAGAGGATGCGGCGGGGGCAAGCCCACGCATTACAGAGACGAAAGCGTCCCCCGAACCCGTAGGGCGGGGGCTTGCCCTCGCCGCCCCAGAGGGTGTCGCCCTGATTGGCATCGACGACTTCGCCAAGGTGCAACTGCTGACCGCGAAAATCACCGCCTGCGAGCGCGTGGAAAAATCCGACAAGCTGCTCAAGGAGACCCTGGACGTGGGCGGCCAGACCCGCACCGTGCTGTCTGGCATCGCGCAGTGGTACGCCCCCGAGGACATCGTCGGCAAGACCGTGGTGCTGGTGGCCAACCTCGCCCCGCGCAAGATGCGCGGCGTGATGAGCGAGGGCATGCTGCTGTGCGCGTCCGACGACGAGGGCAACCTCAAGTTACTCACCGTGGACGGCGAGATCAAGTCCGGCTCGGAGATCGGATGATGGGCGAGTTCACACTGTTCGACACCCACTGCCACCTCACCGACGAGCGGTTCGAGGCGGACCAAGCCGAGGCCATCCAGCGCATGCGGGACGCGGGCGTGAGGTTGGCTTTGGTGGTGGGCGACGCGTCCACGGACCCGCTGCCCGCCATCCGGCTGGCTCAGGAGCACAGTTTTCTGTTCGCCGCCTGCGGCGTGCATCCTCACGACGCCAGCAAGTGGAATGCGGAGCGGGCGGAGCGGCTTCGGGGCTGGCTTGCCATGGAAAAGGTCGTGGCCCTGGGCGAGATCGGCCTGGATTATCACTACGACCTGTCACCGCGCGAGCAGCAGCGGGCCGCGTTCGACGCCCAGCTGGGCCTGGCCCACGCGCTGAACCTGCCCGCGATCCTGCACATCCGCGAGGCCCACGGCGAGGCCACGGAGATGCTCGTGGCGCGGCACGAGGCGGGCGCGCTGCCCCGGGGCGTGATGCACTGCTACACCGGCAGCTGGGAGAGCGCGAAGACATACCTGAAGATGGGCTTTTACCTCTCGCTCAGCGGCGCGGTGACGTTCAAGAACGCGCCGAAGCTGGTGGAGGTGGCGGAAAGGTGCCCCCTCGAACGGCTGCTGGTGGAGACCGACTGCCCGTACATGGCCCCGGTGCCCATGCGCGGCAAGCGGAACGAGCCCGCGTTTGTGCGGTACACGGCGGAGAAGGTGGCGGAGATTCGGGGCGTGACGCTGGAAGCGCTGGCCAAGGCGACGACGGAAAATGGGATGCGGCTGTTTGGGATCAAGGGATAGCGGACGCTCGTACGACACTTCGACATCCACCCACGCCGTCATACGGAGCGCCGCGAAGGCCCATCTTAAAACTAAACACCGCGGTCAGTGGTTGGGAGGTGAGTAGCGGCGGACAGGGTGTCGGCGGG
>JAVBUD010000112.1:0-23941 GCA_031555755.1 Eubacteriales bacterium
CCGTCACCCTCGATCTCGACGTCGACGTGCGATTGCGGGAGTAACACCCGCGAAGCGAACCAGGGAGTCCAGGGGGACTAAGGCCCCCTGGACCCCCTTGTTTCGCTTCGCTGTGCTTTAGCCAACGACCGTGATGCGGCCGTCGGGTTCGGGAGCGATGGTGCCAGCCTGCTGGATCTTGTCCATCAGCATATCGTCCATTACGCTCATCTGCAGCAGCATCGGCGCACCCTTCAGCATCTCGTACCCGTCGCCGCCCGCCGCCAAGAAGTCGTTCGTCACCATCACATAGCTCTTCGCCAGATCAATCTCCGCACCCTGCACCTTCACGTCGCTCACCCGGCTCCCCACTTCCTTCGAAGGATCCACCGTGCAGGTGATCCCGCCGATCTGCGCGAACCCGCCGTTCGACTCCGGCATCAGCCGATACCCGTGCTCCAGCGCCTGGACGATCTGCTCGCCCGTCACGCTGATCTGCACCACGTAGTTGCCGAACGGGAACACTTCGTTGATGTCGCGGATCGTGATGTCGCCCGCAGGCACTGTCTTTCTGATGCCGCCGCCGTTGAACAGCGCGACCTCCGCGCCCGACAGCTCGATCAGCACGTCGCACACATAGTCGCCCAGGTTCGTCTCCTGCGTGCGCACGATGGCGCGCTCGCCGATCAGGTCCACGTCGGTCTTGCCGATCACAGTGTCCAGGATCGCGCTCTGCGAGCCTTCGATGTCCGAAACCAGGTTCAGGATCTTATGGTCCTCAAAGCGCTTCGGGTTCGGGATCAGCACCGTCTCGGCCTTGACGCCGTCGTCCGTGAACTCCAGCACGACCTTGCCCAGGTTGTTCAGGTATTCGCCCGTGGAGGTCACCGGCGCGCCGCCTTCTACCTGCACGATGTCGTTCAGCAGCGTGTGGCTGTGGCCGTCGATCACCAGATCGATACCGGGAATCTTTGAAAGCTCAGCACTGTCCGGCAGGTACTCGTCGCCGCTGCCCCAGTGCGCCAGCACGATCACCGCATCGGACTTGTCCTTGACTTCTTCGACCGCCAGCTTCACCGCGTCCACGGTGTCGAACGTCAGGCCGTCGATGTGGCTCGGGTGAATCACTGATTTCATATGCGGGTTCTCCGCGCCGACGATGGCGATCTGCTTGCCGGCCACCTCGACGATGGTGTACGGGGTCAGCAGATAGCTGCCATCCTCATTCTTCAGCGTGCTGGACAGCATCGGGAAATTCGCCATCCCAGCCAGCTCGAGCAAGTGGTCTTTGCCATAGTTGAAGTCGTGGTTGCCAGGCGTCATCGCGGCATAGCCGATCTCGTTCATGATCGCAATGATGCTCTCGCCCTTCGTCGCGTTCGCGAAGATCGTGCCGTGGGTCGTGTCGCCCGCGTCCAGGACCAGTACGTTTTCGCCGGCGTTCCGCGCCTCGTTGATGTAGCTCGCGACCATCGCATAGCCCATGCCGGTCGTGTAATCATACCGGCCGTGCACGTCGTTCGTGTGGAATACGGTGATCTTGACCGGCTCCGCAGGCGCGGTTTCCGCAAGCGCGGGCAGCGCGGACGCCAGCAGCATCAGGGCCAACAGGATCGAGAGTAGCTTCTTCATGAAGGGGACAACCACCTTTCTGATTCTAGAAATGATAGGCACCAATTCAAGTATACCATGCGAACATGGCGTTATCAAGGCAATCGCCGTGTATTCCACGCCGATTGGGGCGGATTTTGCGACGAAACCTCTATCCTTAGTTCAATTCCATCACGTCATCCTGAGCGCCCAGAAGGGATGCCGAGGGCTATACTTTCGTCTCCTCGTCCTCCGCATGCGCCACCGGCTCTCCGCGAAGAACCACCGACTTCGCCGCCATCCTGCGCCGCTCGTCGCTCATGGCGGCGTAGTGCCTTCGGGTCGTGTTCACGTCGCTGTGGCCCAGCACGTCCGCGACCAGGTAGATGTCGCCGGTCTCCTGATACAGCTGCGTGCCGAAAGTCGAGCGCAGTTTGTGCGGACTCATCCGCTTTTTCAGCGGCGACGCCTGCAGCGCGTATTTTTTGACCATGTTTTCCACGGCTCGCTGCGTCATCCGCCGCTTTTGGATCGACAGGAACAGCGCCTCTTCGTGGCCGGGCAGTGTCTGCTGCTCGCGCCGCCAGGCCACATAGGGCTTCAGGACGTCCACGACCTCGTCCGGAAAATACAGGATCACCTGGTTGCCGCCCTTGCGGGTGACCAGAAAACTGTTGTTCGCAAAGTCCAAGTCGCCCAGGTCCAGCCCGACGCACTCGCTGACGCGGATGCCGGTGCCGAGAAACAGCGTCAGCATCGCCAGGTCGCGCTGCTTGGTGAGCTCGTGAAACTTCTTCTGCCGCTCATTCAGTGCGTCGCCCGACTCCGCCATATCCAACAGCCGTGCCACTTCGTCGATCTCCAGCCGCAGGATCGGCTTTTCGTGGCGCTTGGGCATGTCCACCAGCACCGCGTTGTTCGCGGGAATGCGCCCGTTTTTAAACAGGTACCTGAAGAAACTGCGCAGCGTGGACAGCTTGCGCTGTTTACCCAGCTCCGCGTTGGTGTACTCGGCGTCCTGATCGTTGCTGATGTATAAGGAAAGATAATCCATGAACATCTCGATGTGGGTGGCCGTGATCCGCGCCAGATGGTCACAGGTCCATTGATCGCGTGCAAAGCCGCCAAATTCGGGCAGCTCGGCGGCCAGATAGTTGAAGAACAGCCGCAGGTCGCGGGCATAGCCCAGCCGCGTCAGCGGCGAGGTCTGTGGCTCAATGGCGCGTACGAACTCCGTGCACGCCATGGGCAATTCCCGCAGTGTGGCGCGGATCAACTCGGTGCGCTCCCGGGCGACGCGCTCATTATAGGTCAATTCTTTGGGCATAGATGACTCCTTTATCTATGATGGGCATCCAATCTATTCGTAAAAGCTGTCTTTTGCGAATAGATATGATCAAGTAGCATAGGTCTTCTGAGGCCTATCCCTCGTCCACATCCATCAACAGAATCCGCGATTCGAACCCACCACGCTGTTCGCGCTTCGCAACCCGCAGCGCCTCGATATCATCCCACGACCCGCTACGCGCCTCAGCGACCGCGCGAATCACTTCCACCAGGTCTGCCAGTTCTTCCAGCGATCCGTCGGCCAGGTACTCATCCAGTTCTTCCTGCAGCTTCTGGTCCAGCCGCTTGATGTATTCCTCATCGCTCAGCGTCCGCACACGGCACGTCGATCCCTGCGACTCGATCAGCGCCGGTATCCCGTCTCTCACCAACTTATCGAATTTCTTGATCATACACCCGCGTCCTCGCCGTCGATCACTTCGTCGATCTCGATGGCCAGATAATCCGCGCCGCTGTTCACGCACTTCATGCAGTTGTCGCAGGTCTTTTCCGGGTCCAGATCGCACATCGAGCACTCGCCGCACTCCACGCACAGCCGATCCTCATCCAAAACGCACATCCGTGCCATAAAAACCACTCCATTCCAGGTCTATGATACCAAATACGCGAACATGTGTTTGACTTTGTCGAGCCTGCGTGTTATAATAGAACAAACATTTGGTTACAGGAGGGACGCGCCATGACCATGAGGGACCGCGGCGTCGAGATGCAGGGCCGCATCATGGAGTTCATCAAGCAGGAAATCCAGGCCCACGGCTATCCCCCGTCCGTGCGGGAGATCGGCGAGGCCGTGAATCTGAAGAGCACATCCACCGTGCACAATCACCTGCGCGACATGGAGGAGCGCGGCCTCATCCGGCGCGACCCTACCAAACCGCGCGCGCTGGAACTGCTGAACAACCCGCTGTCGAAGGGCCGCACCGTGCCGCTGGTGGGCCGCGTGACGGCAGGACAGCCCATCTTGGCCGAGCAAAACATCGAAGATTATCTGGTCATGCCCCAGGACCTAGTGGGCCGCGACGACGTGTTCGCGCTGCGCATCGAGGGAGACAGCATGATCGGCGCGGGCATCCTGAACGGCGACTACGTGGTGGTCCGCCAGCAGGACGAGGCCCAGAACGGCGAGATCGTGGTCGCTATGATCGACGACGAGGCCACCGTGAAGCGATACTACAAGGAACACCATCACTTCCGGCTGCAGCCGGAAAACCCGAACATGGACCCGATCATCGTGGACGAGTGCGAGGTGCTGGGCAAGGTCGTGGCGCTGGTGAGGCAGTTCTAATTTGACCCTATCCCCACCAGCTTCTGCGCCGCGTCGAGCATGCCCTTTGCGTACGCGCGGCCGCCCTCGATGTCACCGGCGCCGCTGAGCAGCCGCGCGAGTTCGTCGACGCGGCCTTCGTCGTCCAGTCTGCGCACGCCGGAGCCCGTCCTGTCCCCCGTCACGGTCTTTTCCACCACATAATGCGCCGCGCCCAGCGCCGCGATCTGCGGCAGGTGCGTCACGCAGATGACCTGCCGGTCTCGGGCAACCTGCGCCATCTTCTCCCCCACCACCTGCGCCATTCTGCCGCTGACGCCGGTGTCGATTTCGTCGAAAATCATGGTGTCGACGCCCGCAGCGTCGGCGGAGATGGCCTTCATGGCCAGCATGATGCGGGCCAGCTCGCCGCCGGACGCGATGCCGGAGAGCGGTTTGAGCGGCTCGCCGGGGTTGGGCGAGATCATAAACTCGACCCTGTCGCAGCCGCCTTGGCTCAGGCGCTGCTCGATGGGCTTTGCTTCGTCGAACCGCACTTCGAACCGCGTGCGGGCCATGCCCAGGTCACAGAGCTGAACCAGCAGCTTTTCTTCGAACGCACGAGCCATGGTTTTCCTGCGCGCTGTGAGCTGATTCGAGGCTTCAACCAGCTGAAGTAGCTCTGATTTCAGGCGCTTTTTCAGCTCGCTGATCATCTCGTCGCCCGCGCCCAGGTCGTCCAATTCCGCCTTTCGCTCGGCCAGGAACGCGAGCACATCTGAAAGCTCCGGGCCGTATTTGCGCTTGAGCTTTTTCAGGTCCGCCAGCCGGTCGTCGATGCGCTCGGCGGACGCCGGGTCGTACTCCACCTCGCCCGCCAGCTCGCCCAGCTCGTAGCCCGCGTCCTGAGCAGCATAGTACAGCTCCTCCAGCCGCGCGGCCAGTTTTTCGAACCGCTCATCGATGGACGCGATCTGCTGCATGGCGGCGTGCGCGCGCTTGAGCAGGTCCTGTGCGGAGGCGCGCTGGCCCTCGCCGGTGTAGACCTGGGCATAGGCCTGGCCCACCGCGCCGGCGATTTTCTCTGCGTTTTTGATCAGGTTGCCCTTCTGCGAAAGCGCTTCGTCCTCGCCCAGTTTCGGCTTCACTTCCTCGATCTCCTTGATCTGGAAGCTGAGCGTGTCGATGCGGCGCTCGCGCTCCAGGGCGCTGAGGCTCAGCCGCTCGATCTCAGCCTTGGTGGCTTCGTGCGCCTCGTAGAGGTAGCGCACGTTCTGCATCAGCTCGCGGTGGTCCGGGCCGCCGTAGGCGTCGATGGCCTCCAGGTGCAGCGCGGGGTTCATCAGCGTCTGGTGCTCGTGCTGGCCGTGGATGTCCACCAGCAGTTCTGTGACCTGGCGGTATTTGGCCAGCGGCACCACCTCGCCGTCGATGCGACAGATGGACCGGCCTGACGCGCTGAGCTCGCGGGCGATGATCACATAGTCCTCCTCGGGTTCGATACCCAGCTCCCGAAGCAGCGCGTGCACCGGCTCGCTGCCGCGCAGATCAAACAGCGCCTGCACGCTGGCCGCGTCGGCGCCGGTTCTGATGAGGTCGCGGTTGGCACGGCTGCCCAGCACCAGGTTCACGGCGTCCACCACGATGGACTTGCCCGCGCCGGTCTCGCCGGTCAGCACGTTCAGCCCGGCCGCAAAGTCCACGCGGAGCTGGTCGATGAGGGCGACATTTTTGATGGAGAGTTCGAGTAGCATTTGTGATGGCTCCTATCGTCTCAGTACCGCACCAATCCCTTGAACCGGGTCAGCACGGCGTCCACTTCGTCGTCGGACTGCACGATCACCAAAATCGTGTTGTCGCCCGCCAGCGTGCCCAGAATCTCTGGCCATTTGAGGCTGTCAATGGCCTCGGCGGCGGCATTGGCGGAGGCGGACAGGGTGCGGATCACGATCAGGTTGTTGGCGGAGGACATCGAGAGCACGGATTCGGAAAAGATGCGGATGAACCGCTCCGAAATGCCCTGCTCGGCGCGCTCTGCGGTGGCATATTTATACCCGCCGTTTTCGCCCAACACCTTCAGTAGCCGCAGTTCCTTGATGTCCCGCGACACGGTGGCCTGGGTGACGTTGACGCCCAGTTTGTGCAGGTGCTCCGCCAGTTCCTCCTGGGTCTCGATGTTGTTGTGGGCAATGATGTCCAGGATCATGGAGTGTCTGACCGACTTCATTGAAAAGTCCTCCCCCATGCTTAATTATGACTAGTGCGTCCAATCGGACAGCTTGTCCCGCAGCAGATCGAAGAAATTGTGATCGTGCAGCTTGACAAAGCGGATGGGGCGTGGCGCGCGTAGGATCGTGGCGCCTGAGCCATCCGGGAATGTGAGGCTGATGTGGCCGTCCAGCACGATGCGGGCGGCCTTGGGATCGCCCAGCACCTGCACGGTGATCTCCTCGTCCGGCGAGACCACCACCGGGCGCACGTGCAGCGTGTGGCTGCAGATGGGCGTGAGCACGAAGCAGTCCATGCCGGGGGCCACGATGGGGCCGCCCGCGGACAGAGAATACCCAGTGGAGCCCGTGGCGCTGGCGATGATCAGCCCGTCGCCGGAAAACCGGTCCACCAGTACGCCGCCCGCGAACACCTCGATGGACAGGATGCCGATGGTGGCGCCAGTGCGGTTGATGGCCACTTCGTTCAGCGCCACATGGGGCGCATCGCCAGGAATCCGGGCCTGCAGCAGCATGCGCGGCTCGATCTGAAACCTGCCCTGCATCAGCTGTGCCACGTCTCGCTCGATGTCGTCCGGCTGCATCTCACTCAAAAAGCCCATACGGCCCATATTGAGGCCGATCATCGGCACGTCGTGGGCATACGCGGGCCTGAGCGCGGCCAGCAGCGTGCCGTCTCCGCCCAGCACGCACAGCAGGTCACAGCCCCGAAACCCCTCGTCGCCCTCGCCGCAGGCGAGCTGCTCGTCGAGGCTGCGCTTGACGCGGCATTTGACGCCGTAAGACGCAAACGCGCGCTCCAATCGGGCAGCGTTGTCCAGCACGCCCTCTTTTTGCGCGTTGTACCAGATGCCAATTTCGCGCGGCTTGATGTTCATGAGCAGTACTCCTTGCGTACTATGATAATGCATAACTGCATAGATATACAAGTAAACTAGCGCAATTTCACAAAATTGTCATATGCCTTGCGGCAAACGACACAAGTTTCGGCTCGCGCAATCGGGCGTTCGACGGCATTCGCGGGCACGAGGTCCAGCAGAAACTCGATGTTCCCTTCCGGGCCGGTGATGGGCGAAAAGCTGAGCGCGTTGGCGGCCCAGCCGAGGGTTTGCACGAAATCACAGATGCCCTGCACCACTTCGATGTGCACCTCCACATCCCGCACGACGCCCTTCTCCCCCACTTGGTCCGCCGGGGCCTCGAATTGTGGCTTGATGAGGGCCACGAACCGCCGGTCGTCGCCGCTGAGCACCGAGAGCGAAGCGGGCAGCACAGCCTTGAGTGAGATGAACGACACGTCCGTCGCGCCGAAGGACGGGCTGGGCTCGAACTGTTCCCGCGTCAAAAACCGGGCATTGGTGCGCTCCATGACGACCACGCGGCTGTCGCGCCTGAGCGTGTAGTCCAGCTGGCCATAGCCCACGTCCACGGCATAGACCTTGGCCGCGCCGCCCTTCAGCAGCACGTCGGTGAACCCGCCGGTGGACGCGCCCACATCGATGCAGACCTTGCCCGATGGGTCGATGCCGAACTCCGCGAGGGCCTTTTGTAGCTTCAGGCCGCCCCGGCTGACGAAGGGCCGATCCTTTTCGCGCACGCTGAGTGGGCGGCCGCGCTTGACCGGCTCCGAGGGCTTGTTCACCTTTTCCTCGGCCATGTACACGCGACCGGCCATGATCAGCGCCCGTGCCGTCTCGAGGGACTCCACAAGGCCCATCACCACCAGCGCTTCGTCAACCCGCGGATTCGCCATGTGCTCCCCCCCGCCTCTGCCGTATTGCCTGCGCGATGGCTGTGGGCGTCAGGCCCACCTGCTCGCGCTGTTGGTCGATCTGGCCGTGTTCGATGAATCGGTCCGGGACGCCCAGCACCAGCGTGTCCGTGGCGCAGCCCAGCTCTGAAAGTCTCAGCAGCACCGACGCGCCGAACCCGCCGACGCGGGCGTTTTCCTCCAGTGTGACGATCAGGCCTGTTTGGCCGTCGACCTTTTTCAGGCACGCGTCGTCCAGCGGCTTGATGAACCGGGCGTCCACCACGCCGCACTCGATGCCGAGTCCGGACAGTTCGATGGCGGCGGCCAGCGCCAGTTCCACCATGCTACCGCAGGCCAGGATCGTAGCGTCCGCGCCCTCGTTCAGCAGGTCCCACTCCCCCACCTTCAGCTCGCCCTTTTCCATCATGTTCGGGCCCATGTCGCAGCTGTCCTTGGGATAGCGGATGGCCATGGGACCTGAAAGCGTCAGGCTCAGATCCAGCAGCCGGTCGAACTCGTGCCAGTCCCTGGGCGCGGCGACAACGAGGTTGGGCATGGCGGAAAGATAGCTCAGGTCGAACACGCCCTGATGGGTCGAGCCATCCGGGCCCACCAATCCCGCGCGGTCCAGCAGCAGCGTCACCGGCAGGTTTTGCAGGCACACATCCATCAGAATCTGGTCGTAGGCGCGCTGCATGAACGTGGAATAGATGCACACATAGGGCCTCTTGCCGCCGCAGGCCAAGCCCGCAGCCATGGTGACCGCGTGCTCCTCAGCGATGCCCACGTCGAAAAACCGCTTCGGGTGGCGCCGCTCAAACGCCGCGAGACCGGTGCCGTTCGCCATGGCGGCGCATACCGCCACCACGCGCTCGTCCCTGTCGGCGAGGTCCGCCAGCTTTTCGGCCATCAGCTTGCCGTTGGCCTCCGCGCCGTGGCCCTTCTGGCGGCCCGACTCGATGTAGAACGGCGCGACACCGTGAAACTCGTCCGGGCGGTCCTCAGCGGGCAGATAGCCCTTGCCCTTTTGGGTGACGACGTGCACCAACACCGGCTTGTTCGCGGCCTTTGCCCGCCTCAGCACGCGCATCATGCGCTCCGTGTCCGCGCCGTCGATGGGCCCCATGTAGTCGAAGCCCAGCGCCTCAAAAAACTGGCCGTCCACAACGAAACCGCGGACGGCGTCGCGCAGCTTGGATAGGAAGTTGATCACGGGCTTGCCCACATGGGGCACGCGCTCCAGGGCGGACCGCACGCCGCGCTTGAAGGCGCGGTACGGGTTCGATTGGCGCAGGCCTGTGAGGTAGCCCGATAGCGCGCCCACATTGGGCGAGATGCTCATCTCATTGTCGTTCAGCACCACGATCAGCTGGGTTTTCGACTGGCCCGCGTCGTTCAGCGCCTCGTAGCACATGCCTCCGGTCAGCGCGCCGTCGCCCACGATGGCGACCACGGCATTTGCATCGCCGTTGAGGTCCCGGGCGCGGGCCATGCCCAGCGCGGCAGAGATGGCCGTGGAGGCGTGGCCCACGGTGAACACGTCAAACTCGCTCTCGTCGCGGTGCGGAAAGCCCGCGATGCCGCCCGACTGGCGCAACGTGTCCATCTGTCGGAAGCGGCCCGTGAGCATCTTGTGCACATACGCCTGATGGCCCACGTCGAACACCAGCGCGTCCTTGGGACAATCAAACACGGCGTGCAGCGCCAGCGTCAGCTCGACCACGCCGAGGTTTGACGCCAGATGCCCGCCGTTCTGGGAGGTGATGTGCACCAGCTCGCGCCGGATCTCCGAGGCCAGCCGGTCCATTTCCGGTTCGGTCAGCGCCCGGATGTCACCGGGCGAATGGATGTTCTCTAACAGCATGATACCCATATCCCTTTTTTACATCATCAGAAAGCCGATTAGCACGCCCAGCAGCGCGCCGATCAGCACCTCAAACGGCGAATGGCCCAACAGTTCTTTCAGGCTCTCGTAGGTGAGGCCGCGCCCGTGCTGCATCATGTCGGCCATGATGCGGTTCAGCAGGGCGGCCTGCTTGCCCGCCGCCCGCCGAACGCCCGCCGCGTCGGTCATGACGACTGCTGCCAGCACGAAGCTGATGGCGAATTCGGGACTGTAAAATCCGGACTGAAGCCCCACCGCCGTGGCGAGTCCGCACACCACGGAGGAGTGTGAACTGGGCATGCCGCCCAAGCCGAAGAAGCGGGAAAAATCCCATTTTTGCTCGATGATCAGATAGAAGATCACCTTGAGCGCCTGCGCGACAAACCAGCATGCGGCCCCCACCAGCAGCACGCGGTTCATGGCGATCTCTTGAAAAAAACGCATGGTCTTGGCCCCTTTTGTGTGGTGTTTACGCAGTCCTCGACGCCATCGTTTCGATCAGCTCCCGGAAATACTCCGCCTCCGGCCCAAAAACCTCCATCGCGGAAAGCGCCTCGTCGATGAACGACTGCTTCAGCGCCTCCGCGCCGCCCAGGCCGTACAGGCTGACGGCGGTCAGTTTGCCGTTTTCGCGGTCGCTGCCGACCGGCTTGCCCATCTGCGCCTCGTCGCCCAGCTCGTCCAGCAGGTCGTCCACGGTCTGGAAAAGCCGACCGAAGGCGCGGCCATAGCGGGACAGCGCGTCCATCTGCGCGTCCGTCGCGCCGGCCAGCCAACCGGCGGCCCTGAGCGAGTATTCGAACAGCGCTGCGGTCTTGCCGATCTGGATGAACTCCAGGTCGCCCAATGTCGCGCCGCGCTGGCGCTCTAGCAACAGGTCCAGCGATTGGCCCGCCACCATGCCGTGCGCGCCACAGCCTCGGGCGATCTCGGCCAGCGCCCGGATGTGGCGGTCCTGATGTTCGACATGGGCGAGCGCGGCGCTGCTCATCGTCTCAAACGCCAGGCTCAGCAGCCCGTCGCCCGCGAGGATGGCTTGGCCCACGCCGAAAACCACATGGTTGGTGGGTTGGCCGCGCCGGAGCACGTCGTCATCCATGCCGGGCAGGTCGTCGTGGATGAGCGAGTAGCTGTGAATCATCTCCACCGCCAAGGCGTAGGGCATGGCCTCGCCGATGTCGCCGCCCAGCATGTCCACTGCCTGGAGCAGCATGGAGGGACGCAGGCGCTTGCCGCCCTGAAGCAATGTGTAGCGCATGGAGGACGCCAACAGCGGCGGGATGCTGCCCACGGTGGCGCGCTCAGCGGACGTTGGGGCCGGGAGCAGCGCGTCCAGGGCGGCGTTTACCATGGCGTGGTAGTTGGTCATGTGCGATCGCCTCGATTTTGTATGATATGGTGAGGATGTTGCCCCGCTGCTGCGTGAGCGACGTCCCTCTACTCCTCACCGATGTCCAGCGCTTCTTCTTCCCCGCGCTCCGTCAGCACTCTGATCTTGCCTTCGTGCTCCGCCAGTTCCTTTTCCAACTGCCCCAGCAGCGCGATCCCCTGCTCGTACGCGCCGAAAGACTCGCTGAGCGGCAGTTTTCCGGCCTCGAGCTGGCCCACGAGCTGCTCTAGCTTGATCATGCGCTCCTCAAAGCTCAGCTCAGGCTCACGCTTTGCCATTTTTTGCCTCCTCCAATTGGACCCAGTTGACCGTCGCCTCGGCGCGGCCGCCCTGCATGATGATGCCGATGGCGTCGAAGACGCTAAGCTCCGACGCGTGGGCCGCGATGCCGCGCGGGCCCTCGATGATGGCGTAGCCACGGGACAGCACCGATGCTGGATTCAGGCCGGACAGCGCCCGCGCCATCAGGGCCAGATTGTTTTTCGCCTGCTCCAGCCGACGCGCCTGCGCATCGGCGAGCCGCCTGCCGATCAGTTTCAGTTGCTCCCGCCGCGCCGCCAGCAACATCTGCCCCGGCTGGCTCAGCACCGGCGACGTCTGGAGCCGCTGCAGCCGCGCACGCAGCAGCTCGACCCGCCGCACCTGTGCCCGGTCCATGGCATGGCGCATGCTCCGCAGCTGATACAGCAGTTCGTCTCGGCTGGGCACAGCCAGCTCAGACGCCTGGGACGGCGTCGCGGCCCGCACGTCCGCCACAAAGTCAGCAATGGTGAAGTCGGTCTCATGGCCCACGCAGGACACCACCGGCGCCTTCGAACGGTAGATGGCCCGGGCCACGACTTCCTCATTGAACGCCCACAAATCCTCGATGGACCCGCCGCCGCGCCCACATAGAATGACGTCCACACCGCCCCGCTGGTTCAATCGATCCAGCGCGTCCGCGATCTCCTGGGCCGCCGAAGGCCCCTGGACCGCCGCCGACGCGATCAGGATCGACACGCCCGGGTCCCGCCGCCGCGCCACGCGGATGATGTCGCGCAGCGCCGCGCCTGCTTTAGAGGTGACCACGCCCACGGTCATCGGGCGCAGGGGAAGCGGCTGTTTCAGGCCCGGATCGAACAGGCCCTCGGCCATGAGCTTGGCCTTGAGCTGTTCAAACTTCAGATACAGATCGCCCGCGCCCTCGGCGGCCATGGCGTCGCAATACAGCTGAAACGAGCCGTCCCGGACGAACAGCGACGCATTGGCGGTGACGGTCACCTGCATGCCGTCCCGGGGCTGAAAGGGGAGCGACATGGCGCTCTGTTTGAACATCACGCACTGCACACGGGCGTCCTGGTCCTTCAGGGAAAAATATAGGTGGCCCGAATAGTGGCGCTTGAACCCGGAGATCTCGCCCCGCACGCGCACGGACCGGAGCATGGGGTCCGCCGCGAGCTGGCGGCGCACATATTCATTCAGTTGGCCCACGCCCAGCACAAACTCAGCCATTGCGCTCCGCCGCCTCGAGGGTGTTGTGCAGCAGCTCCGCGATGGTCATGGGGCCGACGCCGCCGGGGACAGGGGTGATGTAGCCCGCGACTTCCATAGCGGCCGCGGTGTCCACATCTCCGCACAGCTTGCCCAGCTCGTTTCGGTTCATGCCCACGTCGATGACCGCCGCGCCGGGCTTGATCATGTCGGCGGTGATGAAGTTTGCGCGGCCGATGGCCACCACCAGGATGTCGGCCTCGCGGCAGATGTCCGCGAGGTTCGCGGTTTTGGAGTGGCAGATGGTGACCGTGGCACTCTCTGCCAGCAGCAGCATGGCCATGGGCTTGCCGACGATGTTGCTGCGGCCCACGACCACGGCGCGCTTGCCGGTGACGGGGATGTTGTAGCGGTGCAGCAGTTCCATGCAGCCCTTGGGTGTGCAGGGGACGAGCCCCGGTTCGCCGGAAAACAGCGCGCCGGTGTTGATCGGATGGAAGCCGTCCACGTCCTTTTTGGGGTCGATGGCGAGGATCACGGACCAGGGGTCGATGTGCCTTGGCACCGGGAGCTGAACCAGGATGCCGTGGACGGAAGCGTCCTTGTTCAGCGCGTCAATCTGGGCCAGCAGCTCACCCTGGGTGGTCTGCTCCGGCAGGCGCAGCACAACGGAGTGGAAGCCCGCCTCCACGGCCTGCTTTTCCTTGTTGCGCACGTACACCGTGCTGGCGGGGTTGTCGCCCACCATGATCACGGCGAGGCCGGGGGTGACGCCCTTTGCGGTGAGCGCCAAGGCGCGCTGCTTGATTTCTTCGCGCAGGTCGGCCGCGACCTGCTTGCCGTCGATGATGATTGCTGGCATTGTGTCATCTCCTTCGTTGGTATGGGTGTGGATGGAGTCCCCGTATCATCTCTCAAATCCAATATAAGCCGCCCCCACCGCGTTGTCCCCGGACAATTCCGGCTCCGCCCAGTGGATCTGCACCTTGATCCGGCGCTTTTCCAGCCGCTCCCTGAGCAGCCGCCTCAGCAGCCCAGACGACGCCACGCCGCCGAACAGCAGCGCGTCGCTGACGCCAGTCCGCTCCACAGCCGCCTCCAGCATCCGCGCGACGGTGCGGGTCAGAAGCGAGTAGACTTCGCTGGCGATCACGGCCGGCGGGTACGCCTCCGCCATCCGCCGCACCTGCGACTCCGCGCCGGAAAAGCTGCAGCGCATGCCGTCCACCGAAACCGGGATCACGGACCCCGCATCAGCAACCGCAATTTTTTCCAGCTCCGGCCCCGCTGGGAAACCGCAGCCCAGCAGCACGCCCGCTCTGTCCACCAACTGGCCCGCGTGCAGGTCTGTGGTGCCGCCAAGCAGCTCGACGGACAGGTCCGGCTGCGCCAGCATGATCTCCGTGGTGCCGCCCGACAGGTGCATCGCCAGGAACGGGCCGTCCCCCATCTCCGCGCCCACCATCGCCGCCCTCAGGTGGCACTGCTGGTGGGTGGTCTCGATAAACGGCGCGCCGCAAGCCTTCGCCATGGCCCGCCCGAAGCCCTCACCCACCCGGAAAACCGGCATGTACGAGTCCTCGTCCGGCCTGGGCCGCACGGTGGCGCACACGGCGTCGATGGACATCGAAGGCTGAATCAGCGCCTCGATCAACTCGGGCAACCGCCTCACATGTTGGAACATCAGCTCAGACTGCATCAGCCCGGTCTGGCCCTTCGGCACGTCCAGCAGGCGACGCCGCTGCACAAAACCCGAATCGTCCGCGTAGGCCACGCTTGTCCGATAGCAGCTGGTGTCGATGCCGATGCAGCCCATCTAACCCTCGAACCCGGCGCGGCTGAGGCTGCCCAACACGCCATTGACGAACGCGGATGCCTTTTCAGTGGAGTAGGTGTGTGCCAGCTCCACGGCCTCGTTGATGACGGCTGGCGCGGGCTCTTTGCCGAGCAGCAGCTCGTATGCGCCCAGGCGCAGGATGGCGAGGTCCACCCGCATCAACCGGTCCAGCCGCCAGCCCACGGCGTGCTTTTCGATGTTCGCGTCCAGCTTGTCCACGCATTGCTTGACACCCTCGAACATGGACTGCATGTAGTCGTATTCCTTCTCGCCGGGGCGCAGTTCCAAAATTTCGGTCAGTGTGTCTTCGCCACCGTCGCCGCCCATGTCCCATTCGTAGATCAGTTTCATCGCGGCCGCCCGCGCCTCGGTTCTGTTCATCGGAAATCTCTCCTCATTGCACAAACAAAGAGGGGCACGGCATGCGCGATGCACCTCTTCGGCTTCTTATATGTCCTTACCCTGGCTCCGGGCGGCCTTGAATTGTTCGCAGATTGTACGGACCCAGTCCTTGAACGTCGTGTTGCCCGCCAGGTACCAGCCCGCCGCGCCGAGCAGGCCCAACAGCAGCGCCTTCCAGAACCCGATCGTCAGCATCAGCACGCCCAACAGCACGCCCAGCCCCGCGCCGACGATGCGCACAATCATTCGCCTGTCCATCATCACACACATCCTTTGCGCGAACGCTGATTCACCAGATGTCCTTTTCGGTGATCTCGGCGGGCTTATCTTCCACCTCGGGGTCATCCTCTGTGGGCGGCTCATGATCGGCCTCGAACTCGGCAACCGGCGCCTGGTCCTCAATCTCATCGGGCGTCACAGGCGCGGGTTCTGGGGTCTGCTGCCCGTCGTCCGTGGACACGATGGCGTCCGGCTGGTCGATCATTTCCGGCGCGGGATCGGCAGGGGCCTGAATCTGCAGCGGTGGCTGCGGGGTGACCTCGACGATCCGAGAGACCATCACGCGCACCTCGCGCACGGCGATGCCGCTGTATTCCTCGATGAAGTTCTTGATGTTGCGCTGCATCAGCATGGTGACGTTGGGGATATGTACATCCGACTCCAGCGTCATGTCCACATTGACAGTGATGCTGTCGTCGTGGTTGTCAATGCGGGTCTTGGTGTCCACCACGCCCTCAGTGCCCTCCACGGCGCGCTTGACCAGCATGTCCATCGCTCCCACTGACACGCGCACGGAGCCGTTGTCGGTGTTCTGCACAGACACGGAGGACTTGTCCACCTTCGGCGGCCGCCAGAACGCGAGCATGATCATTCGCACGGCCCAAAACAGCAGCACGACGGCCACGGCGGCGATCACCGCGATGGTGACCCAGTTGTCCTGCAGCGAGACCACAAGGCCCGCCACATTCACGGAAAACGTTCGCCGATACAGGATCAGCGCACCCAGCGCCAGCGAAAAAGCCACGCCGACCAGTCCGAACAGCGCCATCAGCAGCCGGTCAGTCCACCTGATTTTCACCATTGATTAAGCCACCTCCTGGCGTCGGTCAATCCTGCTCGATCTCTTCCGGCTCTTCATCGGCAACAGACTCGGTCTCTTCTTCCTCTTCGTCCAGAATCAGCACGAAGTCCGCGTCGTCGTCCTCCGCGGGCGGCGCGGCGGGCACCTCTGGCGTTTGGTCGGGCGCACGCTCTCCGCCGATGGCGGATGTGTCCTGCTGTTTTTGCAACAGGATGCGCTGCTGCTGCTCGATCTCGGCGTTGGCGCGCTGCTCCTTGTCGAAACTGATGGCCTGGATGTGCACGTCGATGTGACCCACATTGAGCCCGGCCATGGTCTCAATGGCCTTTTTGACGTTCTCCTGGATGTTGCGCGAAACTTCGGGCACGGGCGAGCCATAGTCCACCACGATGGTGATCATGACGTTCAGCTTGCCGTCCACCAGCTCCACGCGCACGCCTTTTGTGAGGTTTTTGGACTGCTGGTTCTTGCGGGACAGGATGTCCGCAAAGCCGGTGCTGCCGCCATACATGCTGGCGACGCCCTCGACCTCATTGGCGGCCAGGGCCGCGATGGTGGTCACCACTTCCGTGGCAAATGTGACGGTTCCATTCTGGTTGGTATCCAATTGCACGTTCGTCGGCAGATTGTCACTCATCCGAACACGCACCTCCTAAGTCAACTCCAAAGGCGCGCTGAAGCACCTTATTTGGCATTATACCATTTTTTCCGGGAAGAATCAAGCGGCAGTGGCACGGCAATTGGCATCGCGGCGCACTATCGGCAGCATGGCGGTGTTAAGAAAGAAAGATGTGTCATCTGCCACCCTGCGCCGTCATCCGGAGCGAAGCGAATGATGACGGCGCAGGGTAATTGGTTGACATCGTTCATCCAAGGCAGCGCATCCGTTCAATCCACCGCGATGATCTTGATGTTCCCCCCGCCAAGGCCCGTCTCGCGGCTCACCAGCTCTAAGATCTGCGCGGCCTGCTGCCTGGTCGGGCTGTCGCCGCGCAGCATCACGTTGCAGCTGTCCTGGTGAATCGTGACCACGCATTCCGCGTACCCCCGCGCCCTGAGCACGCCTTCGATCGTCGCCTCCTGGTCCTGCCAGGCGAGGATCTTCATCAGCCTCGCGCCAGCGTCGGCGACCAGCACCGACTCGCTCTTTTCGTCCTCCATGATCGCCCGCAGCGACACCCGCTCCGCCTCGCGCTGGGCGGCACGCTCCACCTGGAACTGGGCCAGCGGGTCGGGTCTGGGCGTGGGTTTCGCTGGCTCCACGATGGCCTCAACGGGCTTCACGGGCTGGCTGAACACCGGGCCCAGCACCGCGAACCCCAGCCCCACGCTCAGTACCGCGATTGTCGAAAAGTACAGAATCCTCGACTGCCTGTCCATGTCAAACTTCACTTTCCATCCCCCATTTTCAGCACTTCGATCCGCTCCAGCGGCACGCCCAGCAGCGCCTTCGCCGCCCGCTGCAGCGCCAGCTGCACTTTGATCTCCCCCGCGCCCTCGGCCACGATCACCGCGCCGTCGGCGAGCTGCGCGCCATCCGTTGTCGACGCGGCGACCGTCTCGCGCAACAAGACATGCACCTTGCCCGCGCCTTCCACTTTGCCCAGCACCTGCGCCATGCGTGCCTCCAGCGCCGTGCCGCCCCGGGGCTGGGCGGTGGTGGGGTTCGCGTTCAGATAGAGCAGCGCCGCGACGCCCAGCAGCAGCACCAGCGCCAGCAGCGGGAGCTGTCTCGCGCCCTTGAGTTTGTCCAAGACAGCGGCCCTCATGGCCTGAGCCCCAGCAGCGCCAGACCCTCGTTCGCCATGTCCATCAGCGCCAGCACCAGCAGCAGCGACGCGATCAGTCGCACGCCGGACTTTAGCCTTGCGCCGGTGACGACCACGTCGGAGAGCGCGGCCAGGGCGCACAGCGCGCCCATGCGGATGAGCGCGTCGGATGCAGGATTCATAGGGGATCACCGACCTTTCTTATGTTCACGGCACCACCGCAGCCCCGCCCGCGCTCAGCGCCGCGCCGATCAAAATCACACCCACCACCACCGACGCGCACCCCGCCACCAGCAGCATCCCGAACACCGTCTCGAACCGCTCGATCAACTTGCCAAGCGGCCCGCCGCCCAGCGGCTCGAACAGCGCGGCGGCGACCTTCGCGGTCAGCATCGCCGCGAACAGGCGCACCAGCGGCGCCAGGCATAACAGCGCCAGCGCGACGAGTCCCGTGACGCCCACCGCGTTCTTCACCGCCGCGGCGCTAGCGCCCACCGTCGCCAGCGTGTCCGCCACTTCGCCGCCCACGCCAGGGATCAGGTTTTTCGCCGCGTACTTGGACGCCCTGAGCGCGGCGCTGTCCTGTGCACCGGACAGCAGGTTCTGAGCCGCCACCAGCCCCAGAAACGCGGTCAGCGTCAGGCCCGTCAACCAGTTTAGCAATTGCTTGCTGAGGTCCAGCAGCTTGCCCAACGAAAACCGCTCCGACAGGCTGCCGAACACCGCCACCACCGACGCGAAGCTGCACAGGCCCATGGCTGCGGAGGTCAGTGAGGCGGAAAGGATGCCCGCGCCGAGGCTCAGCAGCGGCGCGTACGCGGCCGCCGTGATCGTTGCGCCGCAGGCCGCCAGCAGCGCCGTGAGAATCGGAAACATCGCCTCGATGAACCGGCCCACATCCCGGGCCAATGTCATCGCCGCAGCCGCCGCCTCCCGAAAGGCAGCCATCAGCGCCAGCGCCGCCACCAGATAACAGATGAACCCTGCCGCCAGCGCCTTCTTGTCCGAGCCGCCCATCAACTCCCCCAGCACCGCCACCAGCAGCGCCGGGATCAACAGCTCAAACAACAGCAGCAGCGAGCGCGCCATCTCACTTCGGAGCGCAGCTTTCGCGGAATCCAGCACATCCTGATAACCCACCGCGCCGCCGCCCGCCAGGGTCCTGATCATCGACCCCAGGTCCAGCGGAGCGGACGCGTCCTTCATCACGTCCGTCAGTTCGGCGAGTTGATCGTCGGTCGGCAGTTGCGCGAGCGATTCCGAGGATGCGGGCGGGCAGGCCAGCACCATCAGGATCAGCAGCGCAAACAAATATCTCAAGGCAGCCATTCCAGCATCCCTTCCACCAACTGGGTCAGCAGCGGCACGCTCATCGCAAGCAGTGCCACGCGGCCGCCGAAATCGATCCGTTGGGCCAGTGCGCCCTCGCCCGCGTCCTGGCACATCGACGCGCCGAACTCGCACAGCAGCGAGATGCCGCAGGCGCGGAGCATCAGCCCAGCGCTGCCGCCCAGTAGATTGGCTCGGGCGGCCAGGTCAGTAAACGTGTCCGCCACGGTCCGGATGGCGGGCAGGCTCATCATCAGCGCCACAAGGCCCGCCGCCATGGCCACCAGCGCGCCCATGCCCGGCTGTTGTTTGCGCAGCAGCACCGAGATCAGCGCCGCAGCCACGCACAGCAGGATAATGCGAATGATCTCCATGGCCGTCAGTACAGCTGGAAGATGGTCTTCACGCTGCCGAAAAAGTCGGACACGAGGTTCACGACCATCAATGTCGCGACCACCAGCCCCGCGATGGTGGTGAGCATCGCCATATCGTCGCGCCCAGCGCGGCTCAACAATTGGCCCAGTACGGCGACCAGGATGCCAAGGGCGGCGATTTTGAAGACGAGGTCGGTGGACATTTTTTAGACACCTCCGTGCAATTGACAACTGAACATCTCCGCTCACAACAGACACACCGCGATCGCCAGCCCCAGCAGCAAACCCAGGTTCGTGTACAGCTTTCCGCGCTCTTCGGCGCGGGCTTTTGCCTTTTGCAACAACTCCTGTAGACCGGCCTCAGCCGCGTCCAGCAGCAGCTTCTGGCCGCTCTTACCGGTGCCGCCCAGCGACTCGAACAGCACGTCCAGCCGCTGCAGGTCCTCCGCCTCCAGGCAGTCCAGCGTCGCGCCCTGTGCGGTCAGCTCGCGGCGGCAGCCCTGCCAGGCCTCCCTGGCGCTCATGCCCTCGGCCATGCTGCCCGCCACATGGGCCAGCAGCGGGCTGCCGCTCTGTCGGAGCGCCGCCTCCAGGGGGTCCAGCTTTTCCAGCATGGCGAGCCTCAGCTGCGGCAGCGCTCGGATCAGTTGCTGCAGCAGCGCCACCCGCCGCTGCTCCTTCTGGCACAGCGCCCGACCTGCCAGGGCACAGGCTGCCGTGACCGCCGCCGCCAGCGCCAGCTTCAGCGTCCATTCGCTCAAAGAGCCTCACTCCCCGTCCGCGATGCGCAGGATGCGCCCCGGCGCGCCGCCCAGCAGCGCCACCACCGGGAAAAGCTTGTCCTCGAACAGCGGCGCAAGCGCCCGCCGGGCCTTGGCCTGCTCAAAGGAGCCCGCGTGGGCCGAGGCCAGCACAGACACGCCGCACCGCGCGGCCTCCATCACCGCCTCCGCGTCGCCGGGTCCGCCCAGCTCGTCCGTGATCAGCACGTCCGGCGACATGGCCCGGATCAGCAGCGGCACCGACTCCCGCTTCGGCGCGCCGTCGCACACGTCGGTCATCGGCCCCACGTCCAGCTGCGGCGCGCCTGAGAGGCAACCGGCCAGCTCGCCCCGCTCGTCCGCGATGGCCACGTGCAGCCCCGCGAGCGACAGCTGCCGCGCCGCGTCGCGCAGCATCGTGGTCTTGCCCATCATCGGCGCGGACAGGATCAGGCAGCTCCTGGGCCGCCCGCCCCGCAGGATGTGCGGCATCAGCGCGTCCGCCGCACCCACGACCTCCCGGGAGACGCGTACCGACACGAACGCCGGATGCTGTAGAGCCCCGTCCCGATAACCGCCGGTGATCCCCACCCGACAGCCGCCGGGGAGCGGGAAAAAGCCCTCGCGGAACTGGTGCTCCAGCGCGTACAGCGAGTGGTTGGTGAGCATGGACACGACCTCGCGCAGGTCGTCCTGGGAGAGCCTGTCCCCCACTAACTGCCCGGTATCCCCCGTGCGCAGTTCGATGGGCGAGCCGACGCGCAACCGAATCTCGTGCGCGGCGTCCAGCGCGCGGGGCGGGATGCGGGCCCTGATCGCGACGGGCAGGTGGCGAAGCAGCGGGTGCATGTCCATCCCTCCAGGCGAGTGTGTTTTTCTGTCCGCCCTCTCGCCGTCATCCTGAGCGAAGCGAAGGACCTTCTTGAAACTGAACCTCAGGTTGATCTTGAGGAAGGTCCTTCGCTGGCGCTCTGGATGACGGCAAGAGCAGGACAGTCACTTGCCCGCCTGTCTTGTCCCCACTCACGCCCAGTATATGCCCCGCGCCGCTTGCGCATGACCCCAAAATGGGTTACAATGTTGCGCGAAGTGGAGTGATCATATGTTGAGGAAACTGGCCCAGCGCGGGCAAAACGCCGTGCGGAGGGCGATGATGCGGGTGTTCTCGCTGGTCCCGATGCGGGACGCGGCGGTGTTCATGTCGTTTTCGGGCAAGGCATACTCGGACAACCCGAAGGCGGTGTCCGAGGCGCTGCATGCCATCAGGCCGGAGATGGAGATCGTGTGGCTGATGCAGGACCCGGAAAAAAAGGCTGGCGTGACGCCCGATTATGTGCGGCGTGTGCGCATCCATTCGTCGGAGGCGCTGCGGGCGATGGCGACGGCGAAGGCGTGGGTATTCAATGCGCCGGTGCACGAGTACGCGATAAAACGGCGCGGCACGGTCTATGTGCAGACCTGGCACGGCGACCGCGGTTTCAAGAAAATGCTGTACGACGCGCCGGACCACCCTCAGGACCGCGAGCTGTATGAAAAGGACATCTGCGATGCGATGTGTGCGGGGTCCACGTTCTGCGAGGGCACGTATCGCACCGGGTTCCGGTATCAGGGTGTACTGCTGCGGTTCGGCTCGCCGAGGAACGACGCGCTGATGCGCACCGATCCGGCAAAGGTCGCCTCCGTCAAGGCGGCGCTGGGGATCTCGGCTGGGTCGAGGGTGCTGCTGTACGCACCCACGATGCGCAATTCGTCCCGCCGCGCGGGCGTGGCCCAACCGATCCAGCCCATCGACATACCGCGCACGCTGGACCTGCTGGGGCCGGAATGGGTGTGCGCGGTGCGGGCGCACTCCACGCAGATCGGGCTCTCCGGGCTGCCGGACGACGCGCGGATCGTGGACGCGTCGGGGTATGAGGACATGGCGGACCTGCTGGTGATGGCTGACCTGCTGATCACAGACTACTCCTCCAGCGCCGGGGATTTCGCGCTGACGGGCAGGCCCATCGTGCTGTTCCAAGAGGACCGGGCGGCGTTTGAGCAAGCGGAGCGGACTTTCTATTTTGAGATAGAGCAGTCTCCGTATGTGGTGGTGACCTCTCAGGCAGAGTTGGAGGGGCATCTCATGAGGGTGACAGCAGAGAAGGCCGAGGAGAACGACCGCGCGGTGCTGGCGTTTTATGGAGCGTACGAGACGGGGCGGGCGAGCGCCGAGGTCGCCGCCTGGATTGTGGAGCGCATCGGGGCGGTCCGGGAAAGGAAGTGAGCGCATGAACCGTTCCGCGCTGCGCCGCGCACTGACGGTGCTGCTGGCCTCGGTGTTGCTGCTGGGCGCTGCCCATGCCGAACCCGTGGCCACGCCCGCCCCCCAGCGCGCCGTCATCCGCGCCGTCGGGGACATCATGCTGCACGAGGAGCAGCTGCTCGCCGCGAAGACGAAGGACGGCTTCGACTTCGGAAACACATTCGA
This sequence comes from Eubacteriales bacterium, assembly GCA_031555755.1. Lineage (GTDB taxonomy): Bacteria > Bacillota > Clostridia > Christensenellales > Aristaeellaceae > JAJDGF01. The sequence continues at coordinate 22,906 of JAVBUD010000112.1, forward strand.
ACTGATCGAATCCTCACTGAAGTCTGCCGACTACACAATTGGCAACCTTGAAGGCACCATCGGAAAAGCCAACGGCAAGGGCTACACCGGTTTTCCCGCGTTCAATGCGCCGCCGGAATGGCTGGATGCGCTGAAGGCGGCGGGTTTTGACATGCTGACACTGGCGAACAACCACATGCTGGACCGGTTCGAAAACGGCGTGAACAAGACGCTGGACCAGCTGGACGAGCGCCAGATCCCGCACGTCGGCGCGAACCGCACGCAGGCGGAGCGGGACCGGGCGACGGTGGTCGAGGTGAACGGCATCAAGATCGGCATGCTGGCCTACACGGAGCACACGAACGGGATGGAGCGGTATGTGGCGGACCAGGAAGCGCTGTCCTATCTGGTGAATCAGCTATACAAATCGGACGTCCCGGCGGACGTCCAGCGGCTTCGGGACGCGGGCGCTGATTTGATTGTGGCGTTCCTGCATTGGGGCGATGAGTATGTGCGAAAACCCAACGCAGCCGTACAGAATCATGCCAAGAAGCTGGCTGACATGGGCGTGGACGTGATCATCGGCAGCCACCCGCACGTGGCGCAGCGGATCGAGATCGTGCAGGCGGAGGACGGGCGGCAGGTGCCTGTGGCGTACTCGTTGGGCAATTTCGTGGCGTACATGACGGACAAGTACACCGACGGCGGGCTGATCTTCGAGTTCACGGCGGAGCGGGAGGCGGACGAGCGGATCGCGGTGAAGGACCCGCGCTATGTGCCGGTCTACCTGTGGCGCGGCGCGCTGAAGAACAGGGGGCGGGTCGTGCGCCCTGTGCCCGCTGGGAAGCTGTGGAAGGAGCCGCTGGGCAAGATGGGCAAGAAGGACCGCAAGGCCATGAAGGGCGCGTACCGTGCGCTGGTGTCATTGCTCAAGAAAAAGCCTGCGGAGGCGATGGATGAGTGATTCGTCGCGTTGATCCTCCTCCACCCGTCATCCTGAGCGCAGCGAAGGACCTTCCTCAAACCAAGTAGATGAAAGTATGAGGAAGGTCCTTCG
>JAVBUD010000051.1:0-11665 GCA_031555755.1 Eubacteriales bacterium
CCCGCCCTACGGGGCCGGGGCTTGCCCCGCCGCCGCGCGAGCGACACCCCTACCCCAGCGCATGTCGAAACCCCTCATACGCCCGCGCATTGATCTCGTCGATCCGCGCCTCAAGCCCGTTCAGCGCACTCCGATCCCCCGTCATCCAAGCCCGACACGCCGCGCCTGGCACGCCGGCGCTCAGCGCCGCCCACTCGCTGTACAGCGCACCCAGCGCCTCACTCACCCGAGCATACATCGGCTCCATCCCCGCCCTCAGTGGTTGCAACCGGCTCCCGCCGCCGCCGCTTTCGCGGTGCAGCGCGCTCCCCGGCAGCAGCAGCAGCCGCGACAGCGCCAGCTTGGGCGAGAACAGCCCCTCGCCGCGCAGCCGCATGGCCTCCGCCCGCACAGATGCCGCCGTGCTGTCCGCGTGCCACAGCATATACCCCACGTGCAGCCGGACCTCCGCCGCCCGCACGGCCCCGAGCGCCGCCAGCAGGCGCGCCATGTCCATCGGTTTTCCCCACCGAGCCAGGGTCCCCTCGTCCAAACTCTCCAGCCCGACGAACAGCCTGCACAGCCCGCCTTCCCGCACAGCCCTCAGCCGCTCGGCGAGGTCTGGCTCCATATACAGCGCCGGTCCGCGCATCTCCGCGCTGAACGCCGCCCGACAACCCCGCTGGGACAGCGCCGCGCACAGCGCCTCGACCCGGGCGAGCGGCCCAAAGTCGTCGTCCACGAAGTTGAAGCTGGCCTCGGGGTATCGCGCCAGCACCACCGCCATCTCGTCCGCCACCAGCCCCACATCCCGCGCCTCGAACCGCGACCCGCACAACCCCGGCGTGGCGCAGAACGCGCACCGGCCCGGGCAGCCCCGCGCCGACCGAATGGACGCCGCCGCGCCCCGCGCCAGGTCGTCCGCAAGCCCGTCCCGGCACGCCACGGGCCACTCATCCACGGGCAGCGGGGCCTCGTCCACCTCGCGCACCTCGCAGAGCGCCAGCAGCGCCCGCTCGCCCTCGCCCCGCACCAGCGCCACGTCCCGAGGGCACAGCGCCCGCGCCCGCTCCGGGCAGGTCGTCGCGAACAGCCCGCCCAGCGTGAACCGCCGCCCATCCTGCCGCAACCGCTGGATCAACGGCAGCGCGTCCCGCATGTCTTCCGCCGTCATGGCCGAAAGCCCGACCAGGCCTGGCCCGAACGCCTCCACGCGCTCCACAAACTCGCCCACAGTGCAGCGAAGCCGACGCCGGTCGAACACCCGCGCCTCGTGCCCGTGTAATGCCAGATAGCCCTGCAGACACTCCAGCCCGTAGGGCGACTGGAACTCGCCGCCATCGCCCTCGCACAGCGGTCGGATCAGCGCCACCTTCATCGATTCTTGATCAGCCCGGAAAGATAATCCACCAGCATCATGGCGTCCTCATGCCCCTCGGCGATGGATTTCAGATAGTCCAGCATCTCCTGAAGCCCCGCGTCCGGCTTGATCATGTCCGAGGCGGTCTCGATGGGCGCGCCCGCGCCGTCCACGGGTGTGACGGATTGTTCCATTTGCATGTACGCCACGTTGTAGCACATGGCGCGGATGAACTCGGTGACCATCGCCTCGTCATAGCGGCCCGCGAGGGACTCCTCCGTGCCGGAGGTGTCCACCTGGTTGATCATCTCAAACAGCGTGCGCGGGGACAGTTCCAGCGTGTGCGCCGCCACCAGCGCGTTGATCAGCGGCTCGGCGTTGGGCACATCCCCCACATAGTAGCCGGTCAGCGCGTTTTTCAGCGCTCCTTCCGCGTCGTCCAGGTGCAGCAGCGCCAGCGCCAAGTTGTTGTAGCCCTGCCATTGGGCCGGGTACTGCTCGACGAACAGCTTGTAGTGGGTGCAGGCCTCCTCGTAGTTGGCGGCGCGAAAATCCTCGTTGCCCGCCGCGATCTGGGCGGACTGGTCCGTGTCGCGGCTGCCGGACGCGATGATCTCCGCCTCTTTATCCTTCGCCATCGCCGCCGCCATCTGCGCCGTGGCGATGATCCGGGTGGACGGCTGGACCTCGCCGGCACACGCGGCGGGCATGAGCGCCAGCAGCAGCGCCAGCAGCAGCGCCATGAATCGCTTCTTCATCCCTCTACTCCCTCCAATCGATCAATGCACAGGCTTGCAGGTGCAGACCTTGTTGCATTTGCACCGGCTCTGCGAGTTGCAGGTGCACTTTTTCGGGGCCTTGTAGCTGTTGCAACTGCACTTCTTCTGCGTGTTGCAGGTGCACTTTTTCACCGTGTTGCAGGTGCACTTCTGCGTGGGCCTCGGCGTGGGCGACGGCGACGGCGAGGGCGTGGGGTTTTCGCCAGGGGCCAGCGTGCGGATCGAGCCGATCAGCACCGTGTTGCAGGTGCAGACGGTGTACCGCGTGACCCGGCGGCCGTAGCTGTCCGTCGCGGCGCCTGTCCGGGCGCTCTCGTACTCCGCCGGCGTGTAGTTGTCGGAGCCGCGCACGGTATAGTTTTCGTCCACGCTGTAGCTCGTCGCGCCTTCGAAGATGATCCCGCCGGTCACGTCGTCGTCGGCCAGGAATGTGCGCATGCCGGGTTTGTAGACGGACTCGCCGGACACGATAATTTTGACCTGCGGCTTGGGCAGGCGCACGTCAGTGTCGCTGGGTTGGATGCGGTCACTCATGGGGGTGCCTCCTGTCTGTTGGTGTTTCGTCGGCTTCGCCGTCCTCGAACGCCAGGATCTGCTGGATTCGGTCCATGGTCAGCGCCCGGGTGATGGCGCAGCGGTCGCTGCCCCCGTGCCCCTCCGGCTCGCCGACACCCAGCACCTTCGCCGGGCAGTCCCCGGCGCAGTGCCACTTGCAGAAGCAGTCCTGGCAGCCCGGCATGTTCCGTACGTTCCGCCGCTGGAGCCGCGCCAGCTTTTCCTCGTCGAACACAAACCCGCCGCCCTCATACCGTCCGTACACGTACAGCCCGCTGCGCTCGTCGGAAAGCGTCGCCACCTCGTAGCACGCGGTCGCCAGCCCCTCGGCGGTCACCGTAAACCCGCCCTCGCTGACCCCGCAAAAGCTGTTCATCACAGAGCCGTACCGCATCGCGCTGTACGTCAGCTCCAGGCCGCCCGCGGGCAGCTGGTGCTCCGCCTCCAGGTACCGGTCGATGAACGCCTGCACCGGCGCGGCCTTTTCCCCCGTCGTCAGGCAGCGCCCGCACTCCCACGCGGGCTCCACGTGCAGCGAGGCGCAGTTCGGGTACCGTTCCGCCACGAACGCCGCGATCTCCGGCAGCCGCGCCACGCTGGCCTCCGTCAACGTCGCCCGGATGCCGAACGACACGCCCGACTCATTCAGCCGCAGCAGCGTCCTGTCCACGGCCTCGAACGAGCCGCGCCCGTCCGGGAACGGCCGCTGGCGGTCCTGCAGCTCCGGCAGACCGTCAAACGAGATGTTCACCCCATCAAAATAGGCCAGCACGAAGTCCATCTGCTCGTCGTTCAGCACGCCGTTCGTGGCGATCGTGATCTGGCACGGGATGCCCATTCGCTCGCCCAGGTCCCGGGCGTACTCGCACAGCGCCTTCACCACCGGATACGCCGAAAACGGCTCGCCGTTGCCGTGGAAGCCCACCACGAAGTTCTCCATCCCCTGGTCAATGGCGTTTTTGCACACCAGGTCGATGGCGGCCTTGCCCACCTCGATGGGCATCGTGTGGTGGATCTTGCCCGCCGAGGCGTAGCAGTAGCGGCAGGCGAGGTTGCAGCCGTCCGACGGGAACAGCGTCACATCCGTGGGCCGAAACGGGCCCTCGTACAGCGGCGGCGGGTCCACCTCGTCGAACAGGCCCCGCTCCGCCAGCGCACCGATGGTGGGCTGCTCCTCCTCTGTGGGCGGCTCGCCGTTCAGATAGCGGCCCACTGCGCCCACGGCGGCCTCATTTACCCGCGCCACGGTCTCCGTCAGCGGTGCGTACAGGATCGGACCCTCTCCGTCCCGCAGCAGATAGATGTCACAACTGGACTTCAACCATGTCCACCTCAATTCTGTCCCTGAGATAGCCGGCCTGGCCCAGCGTCAGAAAAAACCGGGCCACCGCCGCCTCGTCACCGCCGCCCGCCCGGGCCAGCTCGCCGAGGTCGTGCCTGCCGTCTGCCATCGCCAGCAGCTTCGCGCCCAGCTCATTCACCTCGAACACCTTTTCAAGGCCCAGATACGCACAGTCGCCCTCAAGGCTCAGCCCTTCCAGCAGCCGCGGCCCGACCTGATCCGCGTCCATCAGCGTGCGCGACAGCTTATCAATCGCGCCGAAACCCGCGCCGCACGCCACGACAAAGCCCGCCGTGCCCTTCAAAAACTCGCGCCTGTTCACGCGCCGTCCCCCTCTCGAAAACTCATCAATACCTGCCTCAGCCCCATCATCACACAGGGCAGCGCGCACACCGCGCCGGAAAGCACCGTCAGCGCACACCACAGCTCAAAGCACTTCATGCCCGAAAGCCGCGCCGGAAACCCGCCCAGCGACCCGTGCCAGGCCCGGACCAGCGGACCCGTCAGCACCATCGAAAACACGAGTGCGCCCATCAGAAACAGCCCGCCGCCCAGCAGCCCCCAGCGCACCACCGCCCGCCGCTCGCGCCCGTACAGACCCGGCGCGACGAACAGGTACGCCTGCGCCACCAGCAGCGGCATGCACAGCGCCCCGTCCATCAGCAGCGCCGCGCCGATCCTCAGCGCAAGCGCGTCCGTCACATGGTACAGGTACACCTCGCACCCCACCGCTCGAAGCGGCGAAAACAGCGCGTCCAGCAGCCAGCCCGCCGCAAACAGCGTCCCCGGCAGCAGCGCGGCAAGCGGGACCAGCACCGCCAGCATCCGCCGCCTCAGCTCCGCGAGGTGGCCCACCAGCGTCATCTCGCGCTCATCCATGGCGCTTCTCCATCACCAGAAGCTGCAGCACCGACAGCTCATACAGCAGCACCAGCGGCGCCATGGCGATCAGCAGCGTCACAGCGTCCTGGGTGGGCGTAAGGACCGCCATCGCGATCAGCGCCAGTAGCAGCGCCTTCTTCCGCCCGCGCCTGAGCTTTTCCGCGTTCACCAAGCCCAGCCTGTTCAGCGCCCGCACCAGCAGCGGCAGGTTGAAAAGCGCCCCGCACAGCACCACAAATGTGCAGCAAAACGCCACATACCCCATCACCGTCAGGTTCAGCGCAAACCCACCCCCGCCCATGGCCACCAGCATCGCGATCGCCTTCGGCAACAAAACCCAGTAAGCAAACCCCCCGCCGCCCCCCAACAGCACCCCCGCCATGACAACACACCCCGGAGGGCGCGGGCGTGCCCCCGACACCGCGTGAGCGACATCCCCATTTGGCCTCCCCTCCCCCCACGAGGAAGGCCGATCCGTCACCGCGCGCAGTGCAAACCACAGTGCCAGCAGCGCCGCAGGCCACGCGCCGACCATCGCCGCCACCAACAGCCGCGCCATCAGCAACTCGCCCACATACGACTGCACGGCCAGCGCACCCTCGGGCAGCAGCGCCGTCAACGCTGAGATCATCGGCAACGACCCAGCAAACCCGCCCAAAAACGCCGCCGCGAACACAGCGGCGCATGCGATGACCGCGCTGCGGAACCGGGACCAGAGCCGCATCAGTCGCTCCATCTACGGGTCCTCGCCCTCGCCCTTTTTCGGCGCGGCCTTTTCCGGCTCACCCGCCGCGGCGGTATTGAAAGAGCGCCTCAGCTCCCCCATCGCCTTGCCCAGGCTGGCGCCCACTTCGGGCAGCCGCTTTGGCCCCACCACAATCAGCGCGATCACCAGGATCAACAGCAGCTCCGGAATGCCCAATCCAAACACGTTCGCGCCCCCCTTTCACCATTCTCAACCCGATATTTACCTATTGTTAGATTAGCACAGCATTTTTGTGATGTCAACGCAATCTTCATCAGATAAGTCAATTGCCGCGAAGATTGTGTCAAAACGGTCTGTACAATTCCTGCGCATGTGCTATAATGATGTATGAAGCACCGAGAAAGAAGGTCACCGACATGCGCTTCCGCTCCATCGCGTCCAGGATCATCCTGTCGGTGGTCCCCGTCATCACGGCGTCCGTGTTCGTGTTCCTCATCGTCAGTTACAACCTCTCCTCCAGCCAGATCAACCGCACCATGAACGAAAAGATGCAGGAGAGCCTGCTGGTGGCGGAGCTGGAGATCGAAAGGGAACTCGACAACAACGCGGCCATCGCCAAGTCATCGGCCATTTTTACCCGCAGCGTCATCTCCTCCGCGTTCAGCGCAGAATTGATTCGCGACTACCTGCTGCGCATCATCCCCTCCAATCAGAACACCATCGGCGGCGGCATCTGGTTCGAGCCGTTCACCATCTATCCCGACCGCCAATACTATGGGCCGTATGTCTACATGCAGAACGGCTCGGCCAAGTTCGCGCCGGAATACAGCAGCGCCGAGTACGACTACCACAGCGCGGACTGGTACGTAGGCGGCGCGACCAGCGGCGGCGCGCTGCACTGGTCCAGCGCCTATGTGGACCCCGTGTCAAACGCCGCCATGATCACGGCCACGGTGCCGTTTTATCGGGGCGACGGCACGCTGCTGGGCGTGACCACGGCGGACATGGGCCTCAGCGCCATCCAGGCCCTGGCCGCAAACATCCGCGTCGGCGAGACGGGCCGCGCGCTGCTGCTGGGCCGGGGCGGCGAATACATCTCCTTCTTCGGCAACGACATGAGCGTCAACCTGAAGATGCACCAGGACAAAAACCCGGCCCTGAAGGCGCTGGGCCTGGAACTTCTGAGCACCGACACCATGACCACCTCCTTCACCTACCAAGGCGTGACCTACCGCGTATACGCCACCAGCATGCCCGATGTGGACTGGACGCTGGCCATCGCCATCGATGAAAACGAGATCGGCCAGAACACCCTGCGCCAGGTGCTGATCATCGGGATCGTGCCCATTATCGGGCTGATCCTGTCGGTCATCGCCATTTTCCTGGTGGCGGCCCACTTCCGCCGCATCGCGAAAAAGGTCAACGCCTTCGCCGACCAGGGCGCGTCGGGCAACTTCCGCGAGCGCATCCACGCCACCGAGCGGGACGAGTTCGGCCAGATGGAGCACAAGCTCAACGCCATGATGACGAACATGTCCGACATGTACGAAGCCGCCCAGGCGGGCAGCAAGGCCAAGGGCGAGTTCTTGGCCCGCATGTCCCACGAGATCCGCACGCCCATCAACGCCATCCTGGGCATGTCCCAGATCGCCGACGCCACCGACGACGAGGCCCGCATCCGCGACTGCCTGGGCAAGATCGACGCCGCGTCCAAGCAACTACTGGCGCTGGTCAACGACATCCTGGACATGTCCAAGATCGAGGCGGGCAAACTGGAACTCTCCGAGGAGCCCTTTGACATACGCAGGACGCTCACCAATATCGGAAACATCATGGCAGTGAAGTTCGAAGAAAAGAGCCAGCGGTTCGAGCACACCGCCTCGAGCGACGTGCCAAACTGGCTCATGGGCGACCAACTGCGGCTGAGCCAGGTGCTGACCAATTTCCTCAGCAACGCCACCAAGTTCACCCCCACCGGCGGTCGGATCGCGCTGTCTTGCAGGGTGATGAGCGAGGACGAGTCGGGCTGCCTGCTGCTCTTTGCGGTTGCCGACGACGGCATCGGCATGACGAGCGAGCAGGTGTCCAAGCTGTTCCAGTCCTTCGAGCAGGCGGACGGCAGCATCAGCCGCAGGTTCGGCGGCACCGGCCTGGGCCTGGCGATCTCCAAGCGGATCGTGGAGCTGATGGGCGGCCAGGTGTGGGTGGAGAGCGAGCCGGGTCGGGGCAGCACCTTTTCGTTCACCGCCCGCATGGCCCGCGCGGAGCAGATTGTGGGCGCGTCCGGGTCCGATGCGGGGGACGGCAAGTACGACTTTTCCGGGCAGCGCGCGCTGCTGGCCGAGGACATCGAGCTGAACCGCGAGATCGTGTTCGCACTGCTGGAGGACACGGGCATCCAGATCGATTTCGCGGAAAACGGGGCCATCGCCGTGGACATGGTGAAGGAGCACCCCGCCCGCTACAGTCTGATCCTGATGGACATCCACATGCCCGAGATGGACGGCTACGAGGCCACCCGCCGCATCCGCGCCATGGGCTATCGCGCCCCCATCATCGCCATGACCGCCAACGCGTTCATCGAGGACGTCCAGCGCTGCCTCGAGGCCGGCATGAACGCCCACATCGCCAAACCGGTGGAAGCGGGCGTGCTGAAGCGCACGATCAAGCAGAATCTGTGACGAAGTTGGGCATTAGTCGCACCCGCACCAGCGCCGTCATCCTGAGCGCAGCGAAGGACCTTGTGCAAACTTCATGCCGATAAAGTTTGAGGAAGGTCCTTCGCTGCCGCTCAGGATGACGGCGCGGATGAGCTGCGTTTCCACTTTCTTCGTTCATGCGTATGCCGCGTCAATCCCCATCCCCCCTTGACACACCCCGCATCCCCATGCTACAATTACATTAACGATAATGTCGAGGAGGTCATCCCCATGACCGAGTCCATCCGTATCCAGCGCGACGCCATCCGTGCGGGCGCGCATTTCACCCATCGCCGCGAAGTGGATTTTCCACCCGCGCAGCGATTCGCCAAGGAAAACCTGCCCGCCATGGCGCGGGTCACGCGGGCGCTCATGGATGTGCTCGCCGCCGAGACCCCCATCGTCGCCCCCTCAGAGCGCATCCTGTTCTGGCGCACGGCGAAAAACCTGCCCCAGCTCTTCACCGACCGCGAATTGGAAAATGTCCGGGCCGAGCACTTCATCCACGAGGCGGGCCGCGTGTGCAACATCAGCCCGAACTATCAGCGCACGATCCGAATCGGCCTTGCGGCCCAGCGCCAGCAGGCCCGGGACGGCCTTGACGCGGCGCAGACCGCCGAGGCCAAACTGTTCTACCAGTGCGCCATCGACAGCATCGACGCCATTTTGGACCTCACGGCGCGCTATCGCGAGGCCGCCCTGGCCGTGGGCAATCACGAGGCCGCCGACCTCCTCGCCCGCGTGCCCGCTCAGGGCGCGACCACATTCCACGAGGCGCTGCAGTCGCTGCGGATCATCCAGTACGCGCTGTGGTGTGAAGGTGAATACCACAACACACTGGGCCGGTTCGACCAATATATGTGGCCGTACCTGGAAGCCGACCTGGCCTCGGGCCGCCTCACAGAAGAAAGCGCGCTGGAGCTGCTGGAGGCGTTTTTCCTGAGCCTGAACCGGGACAGCGACCTGTATCCAGGCATCCAGCAGGGCGACAACGGTCAGTCCATCATGCTGGGCGGCGTGGACCGCGAAGGCAAGCAGGCATTCAACAAGCTGTCCTCGCTGTGCCTGACCGCCTCCAGGGAACTGCTGCTGATCGACCCCAAGATCAACCTGCGCGCGTCGAAGGACACCCCGCTGGAGGTCTTCGAGCAGGGCACGTTGCTGACCCGCGAGGGCCTGGGATTCCCACAGTACAACAACGACGACGTGGTCATCCCGGCGCTGGTGGCGAAGGGCTACGAGCTTGAGGACGCCCGCGACTACACCGTGGCCGCGTGCTGGGAGTTCATCATCCCCGGCGTGGGCATGGACATCCCCAACATCGGCGCGGTGAACTTCCCTCTGCTAGTGAATGACGCGGTGATGCAGGACCTGCCGGACTGCGCGGACTTTGACGCCTTCTTCCACGCCGTCGCCCAACGGCTTTGCGGCGCCTGCACAGAACTGCTGGCGTCCACCGACAACCTGTACATGATCCCCGCGCCGTACATGTCGGTGCTGATGGACGGCTGCCTGGAAAGCGGGCGCGACATCTCACAGGGGGCGAAATACAACAACTACGGCTTCCACGGCGTGGGCCTGTCCACGGCGGTGGACTCACTATACACCGTGGAACAGCTTGTCTTCAAAGAAAAGTCCCTCTCCCCCTCCGCCGCCCAGCGCGTGCTCAGCGAGGGCTTCGAGGGCAGCGAAGCGCTGCTGGCCCGCATCAAGTTCGACCTGCCCAAGTTCGGCGACGACAACCAGGACGTGGACCGGCTCGCCGTCTCGCTGGTGGATGCCTTCGGTGCGGCGGTCTCCGGCCTGCGCAACGAGCGCGACGGCTGTGTCCGGGCGGGCACGGGCAGCGCCATGTTCTATCTGTGGTTCGCCGCGAATGTGGGCACCGCGCTCAGCGGCCACCAAAAGGGCGACGCCTTCTCCGCGAACTACGCCCCGGAGCTTTTCGTGCGCAACTCCGGCCCGCTGTCGGTGATCAAATCCTTCACCAAGCCCGACCTGATGAAGGTCTGCAACGGCGGCCCGCTGACGATGGAGTTCCACCAGAGCGTGTTCAAGGACGCCCAGGCCATCCGCAAGGTCGCGACGCTGGTGCAGGCGTTCGTTAAAAATGGCGGCCACCAGATGCAGCTCAACTCCGTCAACCGCGACACCCTGCTGGACGCCAAGGCACACCCGGACCAGCACAAAAACCTAATCGTGCGCATCTGGGGCTGGAGCGCCTACTTCGTGGAGTTGGACGAGGAATACCAGGACCACGTCATCGCCCGGCAGGAGTTCGTGGTATAAAGAAAACCGCCACCCATGCGCCGTAGGGAACGCCCTCCGTGGCGTTCCGCCCCGCCCGCAGGCGACGTCCCTCGCCCAACGGGTGCGCGGAACGCCACTGAGGGCGTTCCCTACGGCGCATGTGCGGCTCATTGGGGGTCTGCCCATGCCCACCGCCACCATATTCGACATCAAGGAATTTGCCGTCCACGACGGCCCAGGCATCCGCTGCACGGTCTTCCTGAAGGGCTGCCCGCTGCGCTGCCTGTGGTGCCACAACCCCGAGGGCCTGTCCCCCAAACCACAGGCCATGCTCAGCGAGACCGGCTGCACCCACTGCGGCAGGTGTCTGCTGCCCTGCGAACACCCGGAGTGCCAGGGCCTGGGCCGCTGCGTGCACGCCTGCCCGCGCGGCCTGGTGCGCTTGGCGGGCCAGCGCATGGAGGCGGCCGACGTGGCCCAGCGGCTGCTGAGCCTTGCGCCGATGCTGGTGGACGGCGGCGCGACGATCTCCGGCGGCGAGCCGCTGATGCAGCCCGAGTTCGTGCTGGACCTGATACAGCGCCTCCAGGGCATGCATACCATCGTGGAAACCAGCGGCTACGCGGACCCGGCGGTTTTCCGGGCCGTGGCACGGGCGGTGGACTTGCTGTACCTGGACATCAAGCACGCGGACAGCGAGGTCCACCAAAAGCTGACCGGCGTGCCCAACGAAAAGATCCTGGCAAACCTCGCCTGGCTGAAAGAGAGCGGCGCCCCCTTCCTGATCCGCGTGCCGCTGATCCCCGGCCTGAACGACGACCGAGAAAACCTCGAAGCCACCGCCGCACTGCTCGAGGGCGCAAAGGCGCTGCAGGGCGTGGAACTGCTCCCCTACAACCCCTACGCAGGCGCAAAGTACAAGGGGTTGGGCATGGCCTATCCGCTAAAAAACTTCCAAGTAGACCAGAAATTCGACATCCCCAAAGAAGCATTCGAATCCCGCGGCATCCCGTGGCGGCTCGCATAAAGGAGGGCACCGTCATCCTGAGCGCAAGCGAAGGACCTTCCTCAAACTTCATCCCAACCACCATTGAGGAAGGTCCTTCGCTTGCG
>JAVBUD010000050.1:0-4949 GCA_031555755.1 Eubacteriales bacterium
CCCGCCCCGCCCCCCCCCCCCCCCCCCCCCCCCCCGCCCCCGCCGCGCCGCGCCCCCGCGGGCTCGCCGCGGCCCTGGAAGCGTGGTATACTGTATGGTGGATGGAATTGACAGTTATCGGGAGGGACCCATCATGGCTTACCGGCTTGTGACCGATGTCTGCTGCGACCTGCCGCTGGATTATGCACTGGCGCATGACCTCGTCGTGCTGCCCATGTATGTGGAGATCGAGGGCACGGAATACAAAATTACCGTCGACCCCGCCGACCCCGCCGCCATCGACAGCCACTTTTTCTACGATAAGCTCCGCAAAGGCGTGCCCGCAAAGACCACGCAGATCACCAGCCCACGGTTCGTCGAGGCCTTTGAGCCCATGCTCGCGGCAGGCGACGATGTGCTCTACCTGGCGTTCTCCGGCGGGCTGAGCGGCACCTGCGACAGCGCCTGCGTGGCGCGGCTGGAGCTTATGGACAAATATCCGGACAGAAAGCTCGTCGTCGTCGATACCCTGTGCGCCTCCATGGGGCTGGGGCTGCTGGTCCACCTGTGCGCGCTCAAGCGCGAGGACGGCATGGGGCTGGACGCGCTGGCGGAGTATGCGATGGGCCTGCGCCAGAAGGTGCACCACTGGGTCACCGTGGACGACCTGAGCCACCTTCGGCGCGGCGGGCGCGTGTCCGGGCCCATGGCGCTGCTGGGGACGGTGCTGTCCATCAAGCCCATCCTTCGCATCGATCAGGAGGGGCATTTGCCCGCTGTGGACAAGGTCCAGGGCAGGAAGCGGGCGCTGCGGTATCTGGTGGACCGCATGGAGCAGGAGGCCGTCATGCCCGTGCGCGACGCCGTGTTCCTGTCCCACGGGGACGCGCCGGAGGACGCGCAGGCCGTCGCCGCCATGATCAAGACGCGGCTGGGCGTGGACGTGATGCTGATCAACGCCATCAGCCCCATCATCGGCGGACACTCGGGGCCGGGGACCATCGCGCTGTTCTTTGTTTCGGGTGCGGATCGGTAGGCGCATGGGGATGCCCGACGCCGCGCGCCGCAAGACTTCATTTGACCACACCCACCTTCTAGGTGTATAATGGGACCGTTATCGAGCGCGGCGCTATCATCAATTGGGGGTATCCATGGCAACGACCAGCAGATCGAGCAAACCTGCCCAGAAGAAGCCGCCTGCCAAGAAGGCGGGCGCGGCTCCACAGAAGAAAAAGGCAGCGGCGCAGGTGCAGCCGCAGCAGCCGCCACGGTACGGGTCCGCGCCGGACAAGGGCGCTTGGCGCGAGGTGGTGGGCATCGCCCTTTTTGGGATCGGGCTGATCCTGACCTATTTCGTGGCGTTTGACACCGCTTCGGCCATCGGCGCGGCGATCTCCGGCGTGCTGCGCGGGCTGGCGGGGGTGGTGCACTATGTGGTGCCCGCCATCGTGTGCTGGGTGGGCATTCTGGTCATGTTCTCCTCAAAGCGGCGGCTGCCGAATGTGTTTTCCGCGCTGCTGGTCAGCGTTTTGGTGCTGTGCGTGTGCGCGGCGGTGCATGTGTTCTCGTTCGACGCCATCAGCCAAAAGCTCCGGTTTTGGACGTTCAAGAACTTCGCCGGGGCGTCGTATGCGTACAAGGGCGGCGCGGGCGTGCTGGGCGCGCTGCTGTCCTGGCCGCTGTATCATGTGCTGGGGCTTCGGGCGGCGGGCACGATCATCGCGCTGATCCTGATCGCCGTCGCGGATCTGGTGCTGATGCAGAAGATCTCGCTCAGCGAGATCGGCGAGCGGGCGCGGGCCAGGGCCGTGCGGTTCCGCGAGGGCTATCAGCAGCGGCAGGAGGCGCGGGCCGTGCAGATGGCCATCGACGACATCGAGCAGGCGGACGAGCCGGACCGGGACGTGGATTTTGACGAGCTGGAGGACTGGGACGGGCGCGGCAAGCCCAAGAAGGCCGAGCCGGTTCCGCCCAAGCAGCCCACCCTCATCCCGCCGGTGCGCGAGATGGAGGTGCCGAAATTTCAGCCGGGCCACAGCGTGGTCTCCCGGCGCAACCCGTTTTCCGTGCAGCAGCCCGTGGAGGCCGAGTCCCCCGAGGACGCGCCCCAGCCCATCCCCGGCTACCTGAAAAAGGGCCGCAAGAAGTCCCAGGCCCCGTCGCTGCCGGAGATTATGGAGCCCGCGCCGGTGCTCAAGGCGCTGCTGCCGGACGCGCCGGCGGCCGATCCCATCCCGCAGGTGGAGCGCGTGGTGTCCGGCTCGGCCACGTTCGACGGCCTGTACCAGGACCTGCCGGAGCTGCGGATCGGCGACAGTTTGGACGACATGACGCCGGATTTTGAGGAGCCGCCCATGGACATCTCGGACGACGACGAGCCGCCGTTCGACCTGTTTGACGCCGAGGAAAACCCGATCGATGACGACGCCGAAGTCGGCCTCCTCCCGGCGGACCTCAAGGGCCATGCCATGGACCTGTCGAAGCTGCCCATCGCCAAGCCCGTGCAAAAGGCCGAGCCGCCAAAGCCCATCCTGCCCGGCGACCAGGAGCCGTACAACTATCCGCCCATCGACCTGCTGGCGGCGTCAAAGCCCAGCCAGATCAACAACCAGGCCCAGCGGGACGAGGAAAAGGCGAAAGTGCTGATCCAGACGCTGTCGTCGTTCGGCATCGCCGCGCGGCTGATCGGCATCGCTCACGGCCCCACCGTGACGCGGTTTGAGCTGTCCCCTGCGGCGGGCGTGAAGGTCTCGAGGATCACCGCGCTGGCGGACGACATCGCGCTGAACCTGGCCGCCATCTCCGTGCGCATCGAGGCCCCGATCCCCGGCAAGGCCGCCGTGGGCGTGGAGGTCCCGAACGACTCCATCGAGGTGGTGCCGCTGCGGGACGTGCTGGAGTCCGCCGAGGCGCGCAGGCACGCGTCGCGGCTGGCCGTGGGCCTGGGCCGGGACAACGCGGGCCGCTACATCGTGGGCGATTTGGCCAAGTTCCCGCACGTGCTGATCGCGGGCGCGACCGGCGCGGGCAAGTCGGTGTGCATCAACAGCATCATCTGCTCCATCCTGTACCGCGCCACGCCGGAGGAGGTCAAGCTGATCATGATCGACCCGAAGGTGGTCGAGCTGAGCAGCTACAACGGCATCCCGCACCTGCTGGTGCCGGTGGTCACGGACCCGAAAAAGGCCGCGTCCGCCCTGGAATGGGCGGTGGTGGAGATGGGCAGCCGCTACAAGAAGTTCGCCGAGCGCGGCGTGCGCGACATGAAGGGCTTCAACCAGCACCTGGACGAGGGCGAGCCGCCGCTGCCCCAGATCGTGATCATCATCGACGAGCTGGCGGACCTGATGATGGTCACCCCCGGCGAGGTCGAGGACAGCATCTGCCGCCTGGCGCAGCTGGCCCGCGCCGCCGGCATCCACCTGGTCATCGCCACCCAGCGCCCGTCCGTGAACGTCATCACCGGCGTCATCAAAGCGAACATCCCCAGCCGCATCGCGTTCACCGTCGCCAGCCAGGTGGACAGCCGCACCATTCTGGACGTGGGCGGCGCGGAAAAACTGCTGGGCCGGGGCGACATGCTGTTCGCGCCCAGCGGCACCAACAAACCCCAGCGCGTCCAGGGCGCGTGGGTCAGCGACGACGAGGTCCACGATGTGGTCGCGTTCATCAAGAACCTGCACCACGCCGAGTACGACGAGGACATCATCGAGCACATGGAGTCAGCCGTGATGTCCGACGCCGAAAAAGAGGACAGCGACGCCGAGTACGACGACCTGCTGCCCCAGGCCATCGAGATCTGCGTGGAGGCCGGCCAGGCGTCCATCAGCATGCTGCAGCGCAGGCTGCGCGTGGGCTACGCCAGGGCGGGCAGGCTCATCGACGAGATGGCCGCAAGGGGCGTCGTGAGCCAGGCCGAGGGCGCGAAGCCGAGAAGCGTGCTGATGACGCGCGAGCAGTATCGGATGATGTATGGGGAGTAGGGGATGGGAAGCTAGAGGAAGGTCCTTCGGCTGACGCCTCAGGATGACGAGGCTTTCCCGCCGCCCCCCCGTCGGCGCCCACCCCCCGTCGCCGCCCACCCCCGTCGTCATCCTGAGCGCAGCGAAGGACCTTCCTCAAACTTACCCGTCCCTCGCAACTCACACCACCGAATCGTGAAGAAGGTCCTTCGCTTCGCTCAGGATGACGGGGTATCGAACCCCTCCACGCTCCTGACCCACCCCGACCCTCACCACCCGAAAGCGAGGTATCGCGCAGTGCACAACAACTTCGTGTACCTCATGTCCAACTTCACCCGCACCGTGCTCTACACCGGCGTCACCAGCGACCTGCGGCGCCGCGTGTTTGAACACAAGCACGGGCTCCGCTCAGGCTTCACCCAGGCGTATCATGTGAACGCCCTCGTTTACTACGAACCTGCCGCAGACATCACAGACGCCATCCGGCGCGAGAAGCAGATCAAGGGCTGGACGCGCGCGAAGAAGAACGCACTCGTCGAGACGATGAACCCGAGGTGGGTGGATTTGAGCGAGGGATGGGAGGAGCAGGAGAGCGGAGTGGTGGATAGGGAGGAAGGGCGAGGGAGAGCGGGGGAGAATGAGGGAAGAATGAGGAAGAATGAGGAAGGTCCTTCGCTTCGCTCAGGATGACGGGCGTTTCGTCCTCACCCAACCCAAAACCTTCACCGTCGCCGTCCCCCCCCCGCTCGTCATCCTGAGGCCGCAGCCGAAGGACCTTCCCCAAACTCACCCGCCCCCCCGTCGCCATCCCTCCCGCTCGTCATCCTGAGGCCGCAGCCGAAGGACCTTCCCCAAACTTCCACCCCCACCCCACGCCTACGACATCCACACCGCGGCGCCACTGAACCCCATCGTCAAGATGAGGCTGAACCAGAAGCTCATACCCCCTACGTCGCCCACCACCCCCCATCTATTGATCTGACCACCATGCTTGTTAATCTTATTACT
>JAVBUD010000194.1:0-15273 GCA_031555755.1 Eubacteriales bacterium
GGGGGCAAGCCCTCGCCCTACGAGTACGACGCACAGCTTGTAGGGCGGGGGCTTGCCCCCGCCGCCGCGTGAGCGACGTCCCCCTGAAAACAGGCAAGTCCCGCGCGGCGCGTGCATACACTCCCCCAGACAGGAGGGATCGTCATGCAGAAATCCGGCCTCAAGATATATACCAGCTCATCGGCCCCGGAGATCACGATGGAACCCGCGAAGTCGAACCGCATCCAGCTCAAGTGGCTCAAGCGCCCACCCAAGGCCCAAAAGGCCCAGAAAACGGAGAAGCCGAAGCCGCAGATGAAGCCGAAGGTTGCCAGGCCTGCCGTCGGCGTGCACACGGCGCAGAAGAAAATGCGCCCGATGCTGTCGATCACAGACAAGCTCATGCGCAACTCGGCGATCGCGTGCGCATTGCTGTTGATGGTGCTGGCGCTTCAGAATGTGAACCAACCCTGGACCCAGAACGCCACGGCGCAGCTGAAGCAGGTGCTCACGATGCGGATCGACCTGGACGAGTCACTGGGCCGGCTGAACTTCGTGCGCGGCTTGGTGCCGGACACGGCGCTGGTGTTCTGGAACATGGGCGCAAATGGCAAGATGGAGCCGCCGGTGCAGGGCACGATCGCCCACGAATACTCGGCCATGCAGCCCTGGGTCGAGTTCGTGTGCAAGCCGCAACAGTCGGTGGTGGCGGCGGAAAAGGGGACGGTCGCGGCGGTCATGCAGGGCTCGGCGGGGGATTGGACGCTGTTGATCGACCATGAATCGGGTGCACAGACGGTGTACGCGTACATGGCTCAGGCGCTGGTCAAGCCCGGCGACGCCGTGGAAAAGGGCGCGCAGGTGGGCGTGACGAAGGACGAGGAGGCGTCACGGCTGTACTTTGAGCTGAGAAAAGACGGCCAGCCCCAGGACCCGGCGCTGAGGGCATAGCCCATGCGCATCCTCGGGATTCCGGTGAAAATTTCTCCGCTGTTGCCGGTACTGCTGCTGATTGGGATGGTGCTTGGGCTGGGCGCGGAACTAGGGATCGCGCTCAGCTCGCTGATTCTGCATGAGTTTTGCCACGCGCTGGCAGCGCGGCTGCTGCGGGTGCGGGTGATGGAACTGGAACTGATGCCCATGGGCGGCGCGGCGCGGATGGAGGATCTGTGGTCGCTCCGGCCCCAGCAGGTGGCGCTGATCTCGCTGGCGGGTCCGGCGGCCAACGCGCTACTGATTGCCATGGCGTCCACGCTCGCCTTCAGCGAGGTCATCGGGCCGTGGACGGCGATGCTCTGGATCGAGGCGAACCTGAGCCTGATGCTGTTCAACCTGATGCCGGTGCTGCCGTTGGACGGCGGGCGCGTGCTGTGCGCGCTGCTGGGCGCGGTGATGGGGGAGCGGCGGGCCGTGCGGCTGTTCGCGCGGCTTGGACAGGGGCTCGGCGCTGTGATGATCGCGGGCGCGCTGGCGATGTTTTTTTGGCGCGGGACATTGAACGTGACGCTGGTGTTCGCGGGCGCTTTCCTGATCACATCGGCGGGTCGGGAGATGAATCTCAGCGGGGGTGGCGCGGTGCTGAGCCTACTGAAGCGGAGAGAGGAGATCGCGGACGAGGGGGCGCTGCCGGTTAGGTGGGTGGCGGCGCTGGACAGCCAGACTGCTGCGGAGCTGCTGCCGCTGCTACAGGCGCGGGCACTGCACCGGGTGGCGGTGTATTCGGATGCGTTGGGGCTTATGGGGGTCGTGGAGGAGCGCGAGCTGCTGAGTGCGCCGGGTGGGACGGCGCTGGGGGAGATGGTGGGAAGGAGTCGGTGAGGGGGCTGGTAGTGACCGCCTTTCAGCGCCGTCATCCTGAGCGAAGCGAAGGACCTTCCTCATGCTTTATCGCATACCGGTCGCCGCTCCTCGCTGTCATCCTGAGCGAAGCAAAGCGGAGTCGAAGGATCTCCTCCCGTGAGGGACGTGCCCGGATGCGGGGGACGTCGCCTGCGGGCGGGGAGATCCTTCGACTCCGCTGCGCTTCGCTCAGGATGACGGGGGAGGGCGGGCGCTTCGCTTCTCTCTAGAAGAAATCGCTCATGCTGGCGCCGTAGCTGGACATGTTGCCGTCGGTGGTGGCCTGGAGTTTGATGGTGTGGTAGTATTTGCTGCTGAGGATCTCGGTCTCGCTGGTTTCGCTGTAGGTGCCGTCGTCGCCGAACAGGCCGTCCACGCCGTACCATTCGCTGCCGGAGGCCACCAACAGATAGTACATGCCCCTGGGCACGTACACCGTGGCGGAGCCGCCGCTGCGGATGAACATGGACACCTTGACCTCGTCGGTGCCTGACTCGCGCATCTGCACGTAGCGGCCGTCACCGTCGCTGGGGGCGCTGATGATGACTTTTGTGCCGCCGGTGCTGCCGGAGATGCGGCCTGACTTGGGGAACGGCTGCGGCTGGGCGTCGGGCAGGGCCTGGACCTCCTCGACCAGCTTTTCAGAGGTCTCGCTGTAGTCGAAGGCGTCAAAGTAGGCGCGGTATTCCTCGCCGAAGTCGTCGTCGCCGTACAGCTTGTCGAAGTCAATCTTGAAAGCGTAGGACGCGCCGCCGTTTTCCCGGGCGGTGTTGGCGGCCTTGATCAAGTTCAGTTTCAGCGCGTCCTCGATCTCGTTTCCGGACAGCTCGTTGGCCTTGTAGCGCTGCTTCATGGCGTCCAGGGTCTTTTCGTACGCGCCCTGCATCAGCTTCACGCTGTCAGCACCCTTGCAGTTGAGCACCAGCGCATGCGGGCCGTCCTTGACGCTGAGCGTCTGGCTCTGCTGGGCCCAGAAAAGGGTCGCGAGGCCGGTGAAGTCGTCGGAAATCAGCCCCGCGTGGCTGCGGAAGTCGCGGGTCAGGTTGTCGGTGAGGATGTCGTCGGTGGTCTTGATGGACTCGCAGGGCTTCGGCAGGATGTAGTCCGCCAGCGCGATGCGGGTGGCCTTCTTGTCGAAGGCGGCCTTCGAGGTCTCGGCCTGCTGCTGCACAGCCTTTTTCAGGGCGGACAGACTGGCCTCATCTGGGCCGTCGGGCGTCATGATCAGCGCGAGCGCCATGGTGCCCTCGCCCGCGTTGTACTTGAAGTCACTGAACCAGGTGCTCGGGTCCTTGTCGTACTCGCCCAGCTCGTCCAGCTTCGGGTCGTAGGTGCGCAGCTCGAATATGAGCTCCGCGCCCTGCTGGGACACGGCCTCGGGGCCGGCGTCGTAGATCGCCTTGAGCCAGGGGTCCTTCGCCTGCTCGGACAGCTCTTTCAGCAGCGCCTCGACGTCCTCTTTATCCCATTCGGCGGGGTCCGGCGCGGGGGTCTCCTCGGGCTCCGGCTCCTCGGTGGGCTCGGGCGTGGGCTCCGCTGTGGGTTCTGGCGTCGGCCCGAGCGTGGTCTCTGGCTTTTCCGTGGGCTCAGTCCTCGCGGCCTGCTGCTCCGGCGACGCAGGGCTCATGCGGCTGCCCGTGGCGGCCTCCACGACGGTGTGTGTGGACGGATCGTCCTCGCCGCCGTAGGGATAGAATGTGACGGTCTCCGGCGCCTCGTCGGTGTCGAAGAACCACAGCGCCTCGTTTTGGGTGAATGTGCCGTCGGTGGGCTTCATCTCCACGCCGCCGAATGTGGCCTTGGCCTGGACCGGCACCACGATGCTGAATCCGCCGTTTGTCTGTTGCATCTTGATGTGGTCCTGCAGCCCTTCGCAGTAGAATGAAACGCCCATCATCTTGCGCTGCTCGTCATATTCGATGCTGCCCAAGCAGCCCGCGATGGTCTGACCCTCGAATGGGATCATCACGATGTCGCGCATGTCGCCGGCCTTGACGGGCGTGACGGGCTTGGGTTCGGGCGTGGCGGTGGGCGCGGGGGTGGGCGTGGGGTCCGGCAGGGGTGCGCTGACGTCCAGCGGGATCTGCAGCTCGCCGCCGTCGGTGGGCACGACCAGGATGCAGTCTCTGAGGTAGAATCCCTCGGTGAGGCCGAAGAAGAGCGTGTAGGGGTTTTCCTGGTTGCCGTCGTTGCTGTACACGCGGCCGCCCTCGCACCCTTCCGGGACGATCAGCTCGCAGCCCCGGAACAGCAGCATATTGGCCTCCTCGCAGGCCTCGCCGGTGCCCAGGTAGTTGAACGTGATGGCGTGGCCGGGCAGGTAGTCCAGCTGGTTGTCGATGCTGCGGCGGGGCGTGTCCTGCAGCTCGCCCAGCGTGTATGTGACGCCGCCCACGGTGAACGACACCTGCGGCGCGTCTGAGATGGCGGGCGGCGGCTGTGGCGTCTGAAGCGCGGCGGCGGCGTCGGGCTTCACCGATTTGACGTCCTTGCGCTCCGCCAGTGCGGCGGCGCTGCTGCACAGTATGGCCACGGCCAGGATGCATGCGACCCATTTCCTCATGTGGTTCCCTCCCCGAACTGATTGGTGAAACGACTGGCTCGGCCCCTCAACCTTACCAGAAGTTTACATCAGTTTAGCACAAGGGCGCAGTTTTGGCAAGCGAATGCGCGTTTTCCGAAAGGGGTGCGTATGGAGGAGAGGGTGTCCGTGGCGACTCGAAACAACCCCGTCATCCATCGCTGCGCTACGGACCTTCCTCATTCTTTGCCTAATTAAGTTTGAAGAAGGTCCTTCGCTGCGCTCAGGATGACGGGGGTGTTGAGGATGGAGCTTATTTTCGGACCTTCCCCAGCACCCACGCCGACAGCACGCTCATCCCATCCAGCATCGGCTGCGCCGCGACGGCCATGATGATGACCAGGATGGCGGGGGTGTAGCCCAGCTCGCCGAGCTGCAGGAAGCCCCGCATGAACAGCAGCGCGCCCAGGAAAAGCGCGAACATCACATGGTAGACGCCCTTGCGGACGGGCGTGTTCAGCGCGTACACGCGCGGGATCAGGTACAGGCTGGTGAGACCGGTGGTGATCATGCACATTGTGCTGCGGACCTGTTCGCCGAGACCGGCGCCCCAGCAGAAGGCGGTGTTCAGCGACACGAACAGCACGATGGTCAGCGCGCCGGACAGGGCATGCTTCAGGACCGAGCCGAAGAAGTCTTGGCCGATGCGGTCATAATTCGGAGCCAGCGCGAAGATGAACGTGGGGATGCCTACCGCGCAGGCGGAGATCAGCGTCAGGTGTATGGGCATGAACGGATAGGCGCTGCCGAAAAGAATCAGCAGGGCCGTGAGGATCATGGAGAACAGCGTCTTGACCAAGAACAGCGACGACGCCGACTGGATGTTGTTGATCACGCGTCGGCCCTCGTGGACCACGTGGGGCATGGACGCGAAATTACTGTCCAGCAGCACCAGGTTCGCGCATTGCTTGGCGGCGTCTGAGCCCTGGGCCATGGCGATGGAGCAGTCGGCCTCCTTCAGCGCGGGCACGTCGTTCACGCCGTCGCCCACCATGGCCACGGTGTGCCCGGCCGTTTTCAGCGCCTGTACGATCTGCTTTTTCTGCGCGGGCTGGACCCGGCCAAAGATGCGGTATTCGGTGGCTGCGCGCGTGACCTGCTCCGGCGTCGTCAATGTGGAGGCGTCCACAAAGCGGTCCGCGCCGGGAAAGCCCACGGCACCGGCGATGGCTGAGACGGTATGCGGGTGGTCACCGGAGAGGATGATCAGGTCCGTGCCCTGGTCCTTGAAATAGCGCAGCGTATCCGCCGCCTCAGCGCGCACCACGTCGCTCAGCAGGATCAGCGCGATGGGCACGAGGTCCGCTTCCTGCGCTTTTGCCAGGTCCTCCATGCGGCCCCTCGCCAGCGTCAGCACCCGCGCGCCGTCGGCGGCGTGGCCCTCGATTTGGGCCGTCAGGGCGGGGTCCTTCCGGGCGAACAGATACTCGTACGCGCCGAGCAGGTGCGCCTCGCTCTGCCGGTACTGCACGCCGCTGTACTTCCGCGCCGAGGAAAAGGGCAGCGTGGCGGTGGCCTCCATGGACGACTGCGGCGCGAACTGTTGCCGCAGCGCCTGGAATGTCTCGTTCTCGTCCGGCAGCGCTCGGACCAGATTGCCCATGACCTCGTCCAGATCGATGCCGCGCTCGAGCGCGATCACGTCCCGCACCCGCATGCGGCCCTCTGTCAGCGTGCCGGTCTTGTCCAGGCATAGCACGTCCACCCGGGCCAGCGTCTCGATGCAGAACAACTCGCGCACCAGCGTGTCGCGGCGGCCCAGGTTCACCACGCCCACCGCCAGCGCAATGCTCGTCAGCAGCACCAGCCCCTCCGGGATCATGCCCAGCACGGCGGCCACAGTGCCCACGATGTCCTGCTGCGGCGAGGAGCCGGCGGCGAAATGTTGCCTCAGGAAAAACCCGATGCCCAGCGGCAGGATCACGATGGAAACACCCTTCAGGATCGTGTTCATGGCGTCTCGCAGCTCGGACGGGTGGCGCTTATACGCCTTGGCCTCGGTGGACAGCTTCGCGGCGTAGGCGTCCGCACCCACGGCGGTGGCCTGGGCCACGGCCCTGCCGGAGACGACGAAGCTGCCGGACAGCAGGCTGTCGCCGGGGTGTTTGAGGATGGCGTCGGCCTCGCCGGTGAGCAGCGATTCATTCACCTCGATGGACCCGTCACGCACGATGGCGTCGCAGACGATCTGTGCGCCCGCGGTGAGGATGCAGAGGTCGTCCAGGGCGACCTGATCCAGCGGAATCTGCGATTCCAGGCCGTCCCTGAGCACCCGCGCCCGGGCGGCGCTCAGCAGCGACAGCCGGTCCAGCGTGCGCTTGGCGCGCAGTTCCTGCACGATACCGATCACGGTGTTGAACACGATCACCAGCAGGAACAGCGCGTTTTTATAGGAGCCCACAGACAGGATCAGCGCGCCGAGGACGGCGTTCATCAGGTTGAAGAAGGTGAAGATGTTGTCGCGCAGGATCCGCGCCACGGACTTGCTGGCGCGGTTCGTCTGTGTGTTCAGTTGGCCGGACTGGGCGCGCTGCCGCACTTCGGCGGCAGTGAGGCCGGTGTGAAGGTTGGTTTGATGCATGGCGCGCTCCTTGAAACGTGGGTGGATGGGATGATGATAACATGGGGAGAGGAGGGTTGTAAAGGCAAGATGGATTAACGCAGTATCTCTTTTCATTGACGCCCATCCGTCATCCTGAGCGCAGCGACGGACCTTCCTCATCATAACCTACTGAGAGTGTGAGGCAGGTCCTTCGCTGCGCTCAGGATGACGAGCGCGGGTGGCTGATGGAGTATTACACCTCGACCACGCACCCGTCGTACGCTACGCCGACGCCCATCTCTTCGCCGATTTGCTCCAGTTCGTGGTGCATGTACCCGCCGTTGTGCGAGAAGTGGGTGAGCATGTACCGCGTGCCCTCGTGGGTACAGCCCCGCTGCTTCAGCTGGGCGATCATCTTTGGGATGTCGTCCAGGCCCATGTGGTTGTTGCCGTCGGGCTCCTTACCGGTGGTGCAGTCCATGCTGATCAGGTCGAACCGGATTCCCTCCACGGCCTTTAGGCTGGCTTCGGGCAGCAGGCCGGTGTCGTTCAGATAGGCGATGCGCTTGCCGTCACTGCCCTCGATGGCGTACACATAGCACGCCTGTGCGCGGTCGTGGGTGGCCAGCAGCGGCATGACCCGGTGCTCGCCCGCCCGGAACCACTCAAAGGGCGGCACGTACTGGTATCGGAAGAAAACCTCCCGGCCCCAGTCTTGCTGCTTCATCTGCACGCGCTCGCCCACGGCCTCGTTGCCGTACACGGTCAGCAGGCCGTCGGGCGTGTTGGTGAATGGCCGGCTGCGCATGTACAGTTCGTCGGGGTACAGGTGGTCCTCATGGGCGTGGGTCACGATCAGGTGTTGGATCTCCGGCATGGGCACGCCGTGCTGCAGCACGTGCAGATAGGTGTCCGGCGGCAGGTCCACCAGCAGCTTGCCGTCGATGAGGGCCTGGGATCGGGTGCGGATGTTCTTGCCGCCCAGCGCCCGCGCCTTTTCGCATGCCTCACAGCGGCAGAATACCCCCGGCCAACCCTCGGCGGCGCCGGTGCCCAGATATTGGATCAACATGTCGGTCATCCTCGCTTTTCAAAAAATATGGCGGGTATCAGCTCGTCTGTCGCGGGTTCGTTGGGGCCGGGTCCGAGGCGCTGCAGCAGTAGTTCCACGGCCCGGCGGGCGATGGCTTTTTCATCCTGCTTCATGTGGGCGAATGTGCAGCCCATGGGCGCCTCGCTGTCCTCGTCCACGCAGCAGACCTCGATGCGGCCCGTGAGGTCCAACCCGATCATCCGCGCCGCGCGGAGCAGCTTGGGCACGATGTCGTACTCGCTGCAGACGATGGCGTCCAGCGCCGACTGATGCAGCGACAGGTACTGGGCCAGCCGCGCCACGGTGCCCTGGTAGGACTCGTCGCTCTCCGGCGCGCTGACGGATGGCAGCACGCATTCCGGCGCTTCGGGCAAACCGGCCTCCCGCAGTGCGTCGCGAAAACCCTGGCGGCGCTCGGCGGTGGAGGAGGCGTTGCCGATGGCGGTGGTCAACAGCCCGATGTGCTTTTTGCCGGACTTCGCCAGATACAGCGCCAGAAAGCGCATGGCGGCCCGGTTGTCGGTGCGCACGGAGGGCACGTCGATGCCGTCCAGTTTTTTGTCCACCAAGATCACCGGAAAGCCCTGCAGCACCAGTTTCAGCACGTCCGGGTTGTAGTTCGGGCCGTGGCTGGGCATGATGATCAGTCCGGCCGCGCCCAGGTCCAGCAGAAACCGGATCTCATCCGACTCATGGGCGCGGTCGCAATAGGAAAACCGGTGCACCATCCGCCAGCCCGCGGCGAGCAGCAGCCGGTCCATCTCGTACAGCATCGTGAGCCCGAACGCGCTGGTCACATGCTCAAAGATCACGCCCACCAGCGGCAGTTCGGCGCGGGCGAACGTCGCCTCGCCTCCTTCGCGCACAAAGGTGCCCCGGCCGGGGATGCGGGCCACTAGGCCCTCCTCCACGAGCAGGTTCATGGCCTTTTTCACGGTGATCACGCTGACGGAAAACGCGCTCGTCAGCTCCTTTTCACCCGGCAACTTCGCCCCAGGCGCAAGCTCGCCCGACGCGATCCGCGCCTTCAGCGCGTCATAGACCCGATGGTACAGGAAGGCAGTGGGCATGGCATTCACATCCTTTGTAATGTGTGAGCGGCGAATAGATTAAACATACTTTACGAGTATTATACAGTGCGAGGTAGGGATTGTCAATGAAAAGACGCGGTCATCTTAAGCGCAATGACACCGTCGTCCTGAGCGCAGAAACCCCGTCATCCTGAGCGCAAGCGAAGGACCTTCCTCAAACTACAGCTGATGGAAGTTTGAGGAAGGTCCTTCGCTTGCGCTCAGGATGACGGGGAGGTAGTGGAAGGGCCAAAGCGACCCGCCGCTCCGTCTCTCAATCCAGAACGCGCTTCGCGGGGGAATCGGCCAGCAGCGACTCGGTCTCCTTCAGCGCCGCGCCAAGCCGCTCGTATTGTTCGTCGGTCATGGCCGCCGGTCTGTCGGCCAGGGTCTTTTCGATGGGCACGACCTGATAGTTCAGCTTATCGTCCTGTTTCTGCACCCACACCCACACCGGCAGGTACGCGGGGTCCACGACCTCCACTTCGCCCGCCTCGGTCAGCGCGAAGCGCACCTGTAAAATGATCCCGTTGTCCAAGTACTCGCCCTCATGGTTGGACAGGAAGTTGCCCAGCGAGTAGGCGCACAGCGTGCGGTGGCCGTCCTTTCCTTCCAGCCAGGCGATGGGCTGCACCTGGTGCGGGTGGCCGCCGATGATCACGTCCGCGCCGGCGTCGGCCAGTTGTTGAGCCAGCTTTTCGGTCTTCGCGCTGGGCATGCGCTTGTATTCGCGATCCCAGTGCATGAAGACCACCACGGCCTGGGCGCCCGCGTCGCGCAGCGCCTGGATGTCTTTTTTAAAGTTGGCCTTCTGCACGGTGCGGACGCCGTACTGGGTCGCCCGCTTGTCGGATCGCTTCTCCACGCCGTTCAGGCCGGTGGTGTAGTTGGTTACGCCGATCTGGATGCCGCTCACCTCGATCAGCTTCGGCGCGTCGTGCTCTTTTTGGGACCGGTATGCGCCGGTGCGCAGCAGGCCCGCCTTGTCCACGTTTCTCAGCGTGTCCATCAGCCCGTCGAAATAGCGGTCTAGGCTGTGGTTGTTGGCCAATGTCAGCAGGTCCACGCCGGCGGCCTTCAGGGCAGTGAGGATGGAGGAAGGGGTGTTGAACGAGGGGTAGCCGGTGTAGCCCAGCTCGCCCTGGCGGGCGATGGCGGCTTCCACATTGATGGCGGTGAGGTCGGCGTTGCCCAGTTCGCCAGCGATCAGCGCGAAGTATTTCCCGAAGGAGTACGCGCCTTTTTTGTATGCTGCGGCGAGCATGGGGGCGTCGATGATCACGTCGCCCGCGGCGCGGAGGGTGACGATGGCCAGCGGTGGAGCAGTGGGGATGGGGGAGGAAGTTGCGGACGGGGCCGTGCTGGCGTGCAAACCAGCCCCGACGACCTCGGACGCTGCGCTCGTGGCCGTAGGGGCAGGGTTCCAGCCCTGCCCGCCCCGCCACATCGAGGCACCAACGATGGCCGCCGCGAGCGCGCAGACGGCCAGGATGAAGGCGAGTGTGGTGCGATTATTGGACATGGAGGCATCACCTGCTTTTGTCGTGTCGGGATACTATTTCAGCCAGAGTTTCAGCGCGTAAATCACCGCCAGATGCGCGGGATAGAACAGATAAAACACCCACTTGGGCAGTTTGATCCCCGTGTTCATCGGGATGTAGATCAGCGGCAGCGCCAGCAGTGCCCAGGCCTGGGTGATCATGTTGGGACGCGTCAGGCTGAACGCCGGCGCGCTGGAATAGAAACCCCACCAGGCCATGAACCCCGCCTGCCACACGAATGACGACAGCGGCTGGTCGATCAGCGCGTAGAAGATCACCATCATCACGATGCCCTGCCAGCCGTAGCTGGTGCGCAGGAAGGGCGACAGGTACCACGCGGCGCAGGTCAGCGCGGCGGTGACCACGAAGGTGCGCGATTGCAGGCTCCAGATCAGCGCCAGGCCCAGCGAAAGCTCGAACAGGATGTTCGAGGTGTGCAGGCTGTCGAGGTACCAGCTCAGGCATGCGCCCACGGGATTGGCGGAAAAGGCCGCCGCCGGGATCAGCTGCGCGTGGCCCATGGCCAGCACATAGATGGGCTGCGCGATCACGGCCATGATCAGCATGCGGCCCAGATATTTCGGCATGCTGTGCGTGAACGCCGCGCCTGCGGCGATGCAGTAGGCGAAGATCGGAAACGCCAATCGGCCCACGATGCGCATCCATTCCTGCTGCGGAAAAAACACCGCGCCGAGGTGGTCGACGAGCATGGTGAGGATGGCGATGAGTTTGAGGAAACTGGTGTCCGTATTGAGTCGTACGGTTTTCATCGAGGTTGAACCTCCTGGATGGGATGTGTATATTATATATGCTTGAAGGGGGGAGCGCAAGTACACTGTCATCCTGATCGCAAACATCGTCATCCTGAGCGCAGCGAAGGACCTTCCTCTAGGGCAACACCGCACAGGTAACGATTGCGCTGACGGGCTGCTTTTTCGCCCAGGCAGTCCTGCAAAAACACTTGAATTAGCGCTGCTAGTCCTGCGGCTTTTGCAGGACCACCTGGACAAAAAATCATCCCATCATCACATCCGCTACCTGAGCGGTGTTACCCTAGACATTCGGAGTTTGGTTTGAGGAGGGTCCTTCGCTTCGCTCAGGATGACGGCGTGAGGGGATGACGGCGGTTGACGGGGGTGTTGACGAATAGCCCAAGATGCTGTACAATGAAAGGCAGAAATGGGCCTGGATAGAGGCGCGGGCATCATCAGTAGCGACGCGGAGCCGGTGGGCGGCTTTGAGGTGGCGCGAAAGGGGTGCCTGCCGAAATGGCCGCGCTGCCGACGGCGCGGGCGTTGGCCTGGATGGGAAAACCGTCCGGGTTGTCACAACGGCGATGTTGTGGAGCGCTATCACAGACGTTCGCCTGAAGACATCTCTTTTGGCGGTCGGAGTGAAGAATACGCTCCGGCCGCCTGTGTTTTTGGGCGCCACACAAAAAGGAGGACGTTTTCCATGATGAACAAGATCTTAGCTCTGGTGCTGGCCATGGTGTTGCTGGCGACAACTGCCGCGTTGGCGGAGCCGTTCCGCGTGGGCATGGAGTGCGACTACGCGCCGTTCAACTGGACCCAGGCGACAGAGACCGAGGGCAGCATGCCCATCGAGAGCGGCGGATTCGCCGACGGCTACGACGTGCAGATCGCCAAGAAAATCGCCGAGGGGCTGGGCCGCGAGCTGGTCATCGTGAAGACCGAGTGGGACGGGCTGATCCCCGCGGTGCAGATGGGCGCCATCGATGCCATCATCGCGGGCATGAGCCCCACCGCCGAGCGCAGCATGACCATCGACTTTTCAGAGCCGTACTACAGCTCCGACCTGGTGATTGTGGTGCAGAAGGACGGCCCGTACGCGGGCGCTACGAAGCTCGCAGACTTTTCCGGCGCGCGGATCACGGGCCAGCTGAACACCTTCCACTACAGCGTTATCGGCCAGATCGAGGGCGTCCAGATGCAGACCGCCATGGAGACCTTTCCGGCCATGATTGTAGCGGTGAAGACCGGCGCGGTGGACGGCTACGTCTGCGAGCGGCCCGGCGCGGAATCCGACGTGGCGTCGAACCCGGACCTGGCGTATGTGGCGTTCCCGGAGGGCGAGGGCTTCGTGGCCAGCCCGGAGGACGTGGCGATCAGCGTGGGCCTGCAGATGGGCAGCGCGCTGAAGGCGGAGATCGATCAGGTTCTGGCAGGCATCGACACCGAGACCCGCACCAAGATGATGATTGAGGCGGGGGAGCGGCGGCCGTAGAGGATTGCAATTAACAATTAACAATTAACAATTGGGTCCTCGCTCCTCATATCCCAATTGCTAATTGTTAGTTGTTCATTTCATTAACATGCAGGATGTGAAACATAATGACCCAACCTCAAGGCTTTTTCCCGTGGGTCTGGTTCTTGGTGGAGCAGTATTGGCCGCTGTTTTTGAGGGGTGCGGGGAACACGCTGATCATCGCGCTCTCGGGCACGATCCTCGGGTTTTTGCTCGGGCTGCTGGTCGCCATCGCGCGGACCATTGAGCTGGGGCCGAAGGCATCGCCGGTAAAGGTCTGGGCTGTGAAGCTGCTGAAGGGATTTTTGGGCCTGTATATCGAGGTCTTTCGAGGCACGCCCATGATCGTGCAGGCAATGGTCATCTACTACGGCCTGATCTTCGGCGTGCTGGTGCAGTCGTTCCGCGTGCAGGTGCCGACACTCGCCGCCGCGATCTTCATCGTGACGATCAACACCGCGGCGTACATGGCGGAGATCATCCGCGGCGGCATCATCTCCGTGGACGACGGCCAGACCGAGGCCGCGCACTCCATCGGGCTGACCCACTGGCAGACGATGGTGAACGTCGTGCTGCCCCAGGCCGTGCGCAACATCATGCCCTCCATCGGCAACGAGTTCATCGTGAACATCAAGGATTCCAGCGTGTTGAACGTGATCTCGGTGGCGGAGCTGTACTTCCAAGGCAAGTCCGCCGCCGGATCCTATGGGCGCTATTTTGAGGTGTTTTTCATCATCGGCATGGTGTATCTGGTGATGACCTATTCCGTGACGCGCATTCTCAGGTTCATCGAAAAGAAAATGGACGGCCCGGACAGCTTCGTGATCCACGGCAGCCAGTCGGACAGCCGCGCGGACATCGCCGTGCACAAGCAGCCGAAGGAGGTGGGTTAGGTGTCCGAAAACATCATCGAGATCCGCCACCTGAAAAAGTCCTTTGGCAACAACGAGGTGCTCAGGGACATCGACTTCGCCGCGAAAAAGGGCGAGGTCACCTGCATCTTCGGCGCCAGCGGTTCGGGCAAATCCACGCTGCTGCGCTGCATCAACCTGCTGGAGATTCCCACCAGCGGCGAGATCCTGTTCCACGGGCGCAACATCCAGGATGGGTCTGTGCCCATGGCGGACTATCACGCCAAGGTCGGCATGGTGTTCCAGCAGTTCAACCTGTTTCACAACATGTCGGTGCTGGAAAACTGTGTGATCGGCCAGATGAAGGTGCTGGGCAGAAGCCGCCAGGAGGCCGAGAAGAAGTCGCTGACCTACCTCGAGCGCGTGGGCATGGACTCCCACCGCAGCGCCAAGCCCAGGCAGATCTCAGGCGGGCAGAAGCAGCGCGTTGCCATCGCCAGGGCGCTCAGCATGGACCCGGAAGTGCTGCTGTTCGACGAGCCGACCAGCGCGCTGGACCCGGAGATGGTGGGCGGCGTGCTGAACGTGATGAAGGAACTGGGCAAGACGGGGCTCACCATGCTGATCGTCACCCATGAAATGGCGTTCGCGAGGGACGCGGCCCACAAGGTCGTGTTCATGGACGAGGGTGTCATCGTGGAGGAGGACAGGCCTGAAGTGATCTTCACGCAGCCGAAGATGGAGCGGACGCGGGCGTTTTTGTCGCGGGTGTTATAAAGGCGGATGCTCACGCAGTAACTCAAAAATGGTGTGTGGGCGGTCGCACGCGTGGCTCAACACTCGCATATGATGAGCGCATAGGGGAGGAGGTGCGCACATCGTGAGGCGGTATACATATACCCAGAAAAAGTGCCCGTCGTCCGGCGGTGGTTCGCCTTGGATGAAGTGGGTGGGGATCGCGCTGATGGTGATCGGCATATTGATCCTGCTGGTGTCGGTGCCGATCCGGTTCTGGCTGGCGCTGGTGGGACTGGCGCTGGCGATTGCCGGGTTTATCCTGTGGCGCATCAGCACGTAGAGACAAAAAATGCGGCGACCGCTCTTTTCGAGGGGTCGCCGCGATTTTTTGCACTGGATGGAGAGGCGCTTAGATGGCGCGCTCGACCTTGCCGCTGCGCAGGCAGCGGGTGCAGACGGTCATCCGCATCGGCGTGCCGCCCACCACCACGCGCACGCGCTGGGTGTTCGGGGCCCAAGTACGGCGGGTTTTGCGTTCGGAGTGGCTCACGTTGTTGCCGTACGAGACGCCCTTATGGCACACTTCACAGAACTTGCCCATGGTTACACCTCCTTTGGGTTCGTATCAAACAGACTGATTATAGCAGGTTTTGGCCATGGGCGCAAGTTAAGGATTTGTGAGGCGGGGCGGCGATATGAGCGGATATCAAACCACGCCGTCATCCTGAGCGCAGCGAAGGACCTTCCTCAAACTCCACCAAATTAGGTTGA
>JAVBUD010000094.1:0-6536 GCA_031555755.1 Eubacteriales bacterium
GAAGGACCTTCCTCAAACTGAAGCAAGAAAAGTATGAGGAAGGTCCTTCGCTGCGCTCAGGATGACGGCGCGGTGAGGTGACGGCGTGGTGTAGGGAGGGGATGACGGTGGGTTAGATCTCTCCCTGCCACGTGATCAGCAGCGCGCCGCGCGCGACCGACACGCTGGCGGGCACGCCCAAAAACTCATTGCTGCAGCCCAGCGGCACGTCGGGCGTCAGGGTCGCGCCCTCCAGCGGGTATTTCAAGCCCCGCAGGCACACGCCCTCCGCCGCGCCGCCCAGCGCGAACACCGACACATACCCCCTGTGCGACGCGTCGAACGCCGCCTCGCAGGCCTCGATCACCGTCACCACTGTGCCGCCGCCCGCCATGTATCCCCTGGCGCCGTGCCGCGCGATGTAGCTGAGCGCCTGGATGTTCGCGAACGTGTGGTCAAACCGGCCGCCCATGGCGCCCAGCAGCACGATCTGTTCATGGCCCATCGCCAGCGCCCGCTTGATGGCGATCATCATGTCCGTGTCGTCCTTCTCCGGCGGGAATCGCTCCACGGGGACGGTGTCCGGCACTTTTTCGAGCGAATCAAAGTCGCCCATCAGCAGGTCCGGCGCAGTGCCGATCCGCTGCAGGTGCCGGTATCCGCCGTCCGCTGCGATCACGAAATCGCCCGGCGCAGGCCGAAAACAGGACGCGTCAAAATCGCCCGCGCCCACGATGTAGCACGCCGCCATCAGTTTTCCAGCATCGACCGCAGCAGCGAGACCACGCGGTCGATGTCCGCACTCGAGACGTCGTTGTTGGTGACGAACCGGAACAGGCCCTGGTCCTCGCCGTTGATCTTGATGCCCTCGTGCAGCAGCTCGCCGGGCAGGCGGGCGCAAAACGCGGCGTCCCTGTCGATCTTGAAGAACACCATGTTGATCTCCACCGCCGACGGGTCGATCTGGATGTGCGGCAGCTTTTTGAGCTCTGCAGCCAGGTACCTGGCGTTTTCGTGGTCCTCATGGAGCCGCCGGGTCATGTCTTTCAGCGCGATCAGGCCCGCGGCGGCCAAAAAGCCCGCCTGGCGCATGCCGCCGCCGATGAGTTTTCTGTTCTTGCGGGCGCGGCGAATGAAGTCCTCGCTGCCCACCAGCACCGAGCCGACGGGGGCGCAAAGCCCTTTCGACAGGCAGGCCATCACGCTGTCCGCGCAGGCGGTGATCCGCTTGACGTCCACGCCCAATGCGGTGGCGGCGTTAAACACCCGCGCACCGTCCATGTGCACCGGGATGCCGTGCACCTCGGCCACGCCCTTGACCTGCTGCAGCGTCTCCAGGGGCACGACGCGCCCGCCCGACAGCGGCTGCTCCACGCAGATCAGGCCGGTCTCAGGATAATGGATGTCCTCGCCTCGGATGTTGCGCGCGACCACGGCGGGGTCGGGGACGCCGTTTTCGAAGGCCAGCGGGCGCATGAACGCGCCAGAAAGCACGGCGGCCGCGCCGACTTCATGCTCCATGATGTGGCTCTGCATGCCCAATATGACCTCGTCGCCCCGGCGCACGTGGGTCATGACGGCCAGCTGGTTGCCCATTGTGCCGCTGGCCACGAACAGCGCGGCGGGCTTTCCGAGCATCTCGGCGGCCAGGCGCTCCAGCTCGTTCACGGTGGGGTCGTCACCATACACATCGTCGCCGACGGACGCCGCGAACATGGCTTCGCGCATGGCCTGGGTCGGCTGGGTGACGGTGTCGCTGCGCAGATCGATGGTTTTCATGATGGATGCACTTCCTTATGTGAGAATGCGTTGGGCACTATTATAGCGCGAAGTGGTGGGGAATGCAATCGTGATTGGGTGGAGGAGCAGACTTGCGCATGCATAAAGCGCGATTGCTATGCCCGCACCAAAACGCTGTCATCCTGAGCGCAGCGAAGGACCTTCCTCAAACTGTTCTTGCTTCAGTTTGAAGAAGGTCCTTCGCTGCGCTCAGGATGACGGCGTTGGGCGGGGTATGGAGGCTCGCCCCCTTGACACCCCTGCCCCTCCCGTGCTATAATCCCCACAACATCAATCGCAAGGCAGGTATGTGGATGTCGGTTAGCTGACAATTGGGCGTATGGCACAGGCTGGGGGATAGATGCCCGGCTTGTTTCTGTGCGTCCCGCTGTTCGCTTCCGCGTCCGGGGCCTGCTTTTTGTGTGCGCTGCCCGGGGACGCCCGGGCTGTTTTCATTTTTGGATAGAGGGAGAATCACCATGGCCAACCGAGTCTTCACCACACTGGAATTTGACAAGATCCAAGCGCAACTGGCCCACCACGCCCTGTCAGATGGCGCCAAAGCCCGATGCGAAGCCACAGCGCCGATGCTGAATCTGGACCTGCTCCGCGTCGCCCAGCGTGAGACGAAGGATGCACGCGCCATGATAGAGGCCTTCGGCAACCCGCCGCTGCCGTACATGACGGGGCTCTCGGACGGCGTGCTGCTGGCGACACAGGGCGGCCTGCTGTCGCCGGATGAGCTGTCCGGCGTGGCCACGTTCTGCGGCTCCTGCTCGCGGATGTCCGGCTACCTGAAAAAGGGCGAGCTGACGCGCATCGAGCTGAGCCTGAACGGCCGCGCCCTGATGCCGCTGGACGACCTGAGGCTGGAGATCGAAGGCGCGATCCGCGGCGACGAGGTCATGGACAGCGCGTCACCCCGCCTGCGCGACATCCGGCGCAACATCACTGTGGCCGCCGACAATGTGAAGCTGAAGCTGTCGCGGATGCTGCAGCTGCACAAGGACTGGTTTTCCGAGGGGTTTGTGGTCGCGCGCGGCGGGCGGCAGACGCTGCCGGTGAAATCGCAGTACCGCGCGAACGTACCCGGCGCGATCATCGACCGCTCGGGCAGCGGCGGCACGCTGTTCATCGAGCCCACCGCCGTGCGCCAGGCCCAGGAGGCGCTGCAGATGCTGCAGTTGGACGAGGAAAACGAGGTGCGACGGGTGCTATACGCGCTGTCGTCGCTGGTGGCCGAGTGCGGCGAGGCCATCTCCGCCAACGCGCGGCTGTGCGAGCGGCTGGACTTCGCGTTCGCCAAGGGCAAGCTGAGCCTCGCCATGGACGCAGTCGCGCCGGAGATCACCGAGGAACGCGGCATCAAAATCGTCAGGGGCCGCCACCCGCTGCTGCAGGCGGACCGCGCCGTGCCGCTGGATTTCGAGATGGGCGATACCGTGCGCGGCGTGATCATCACCGGCCCGAACACCGGCGGCAAAACCGTGTCGCTGAAGACCATCGGCCTGATGAGCCTGATGGGTCAATCGGGGCTGCACGTGCCCGCCGCCGAGGGCACGCGGCTGTGCCCGTTCAACCAGGTGCTGGTGGACATCGGCGACGGCCAGAGCATCGCGGAAAACCTGAGCACATTTTCGTCCCACATGGTGCAGGTGCTGGACGTGCTGAAGCGGGCCACGAAGGACAGCCTGGTGCTGCTGGACGAGCTGGGCTCGGGCACCGACCCCGCCGAGGGCATGGGTCTGGCCGTGGCGGTGCTGGACGCGCTGGCCCAGCGGGGCTGCCTGCTGGTGGCGACGACGCACTATCCGGAGGTGAAGGAGTTCGCGCGGTTGACGCCTGGGATGCTGAACGCGCGGATGGCCTTCGATTCGGAGACCCTGGCGCCGCTGTACCGGATGATCCTCGGCGAGGCGGGCGAGAGCTGCGCGCTGTCCATCGCGAAGCGGCTGGGCTTCACAGACGTGCTGCTGGACCGCGCCCGGCGTGCGGCGTACGGCGGCGAGCTGGCGGGCGGCGGGATCGCAGAGGAAAAGGCACAGCTGTCCGCGCCGAAAATCGGGGCGTACGACAAGGCGAAGGAAGCGCCTGCCCGCGCCAAGTCGTTCCATCGCGGCGACAGCGTGCGCGTGTTCCCGGAGCGCACGATCGGCATCGTGTATCAGGAGACCGACATGCGCGGCATGCTCGGCGTACAGACCAAGGGCAAAAAGGCACAGGTGCTGTACAAGCGGCTGCAGCTGATCGCCCCGGCGAGCGAGATGTACCCGGAGGACTACGACTTCTCGATCGTGTTCGACACAGTGGCGAACCGCAAGGCGCGGCACGTGATGGAAAAGCGGCACGACGAGGGAGCGGTGGTGGTGTACGAGGAGTGACGGGGGTGTGTCGCCTCATGGCGGGAGCGGGCTGGCGTGGAAGCCAGCCCCCTGCGCCACAAACCAGCCTCCAACGAATGCATAAGCCGCGTTCGAGGTCGGAGGGGCGGGCCTCCGTGCCCGCCCGCCCCGCCGTGAGGCGACGTCCTCCCATCCCACCTCCCAACGCCGTCATCCTGAACGCAGTGAAGGACCTTCCTCAAACTTCCCGTTGCTTTAGTTTGAGGAAGGTCCTTCGCTGCGCTCAGGATGACGGTGTTGATGGACGACCTACATGATTTTATAGCACATTCCGAATGATCTTCCCCGATGTCGTCTTCGGCAGCTCTTTGATCCACTCGATGATCCTGGGGTACTTGTACGGCGCGGTGTTCGTCTTTACATGCTGCTTGATCTCTTTGCTCAGTTCCTCGCTGGGCTCGAACCCGTCCCGCAGCGCGATCACGGCGCACACCACCTGGCCGCGGATCTCGTCCGGCCTGCCGATGACGGCTGATTCCTTCACCGCCGGGTGCGTGTTGATGATCGACTCGATCTCGAACGGCCCGATGCGGTACCCGCTGCACTTGATGATGTCGTCGGCGCGGCCCACATACCAATAGTAGCCGTCCTCGTCCTCATAGGCGATGTCGCCGGTGTGGTAGACGTTGGTGTAGTTCCGCGTCAGCACGCCGTCCACGTCATAGCCGCACATCAGGCCCACGGGCACCTCATCCGGGTTGACGAAAATGACCACCTCGCCGTTGTCGCCGCGCTCCACGCGGTTTCCGTCCTTGTCCACCAGCCGCACATCATACAGCGGCGACGGCTTGCCCATGGAGCCGGGCCGCACAGAAAGCCACGGGAACGTGCAGGTGATGGGCGTGCCCTCGCTCTGGCCGAATCCCTCGTGGATCGGGTGGCCACTAATGCGCTCCAGCTCTCTGTTGACCTCCGGCGACAGCGGCTCGCCCGCGGTGGAATACCACTTTATGCTCTTAACATGCTTTTCCGCCATGCCCTCGCGCAAGAGGAATCTGTAGATCGTCGGCGGCACACACAGCGACGTGGGCCGATGGGTCTCCAGCGTATCCAAAAACGCCTTGGCGGAAAACCGGATCGGGTCATAGCCCAATATCGCGCTGCCACAGATCCACTGGCCGTAGATGTTGCCCCAGCCGAACTTGGCCCAGCCGCTGTCGGCCTGGGTCAGGTGCAACCCGTTGTTCTGCACGCACTGCATGTATTTGGCGGTGATGATGTGCCCGATGGGATAGGTGCGGTTGTGCACCACCATCTTGGGCATGCCGGTGGTGCCGGACGTGAAGTAGATGATCATCTCGTCGGCGTTGTCGAACGAAGGCGACGCCGTCAGCGGCTCGGCGGCCATCATGCCCACATTGAACGGCGCGGCATCGCTGCCGCCCACGATCACATCGAGCAGCGACGGGCACTTTTCTTTCAGCTGCGCGGTCTGCGACAACACGAACGGGTCGTCCAGCGCGATGACCAGCTTGGCCTTGCTGGCGTTGACGCGATAGGCGATGTCCTTCTCGGTGAGCTGGATGGACGCCGGGATCAGCGTCGCGCCGATGCGGTTGGTGGCCACCGCGATCACCCAATACTCCCACCGCCGCCGCATCAGCGCCAGCACGCGGTCGCCCTTCGAAACGCCCAGGGACAGCAGGTACGCGGCGCACCGCTTGCTCAGGTCCGAGATATCCTTGAACGTGAAGCGCAGCGCCGTGCCTTCGTCGTCGGTGTATAGCAGCGCCAGCTTTTCAGGCTCCAGCGCCGCCCACTTGTCCACGATGTCCACGGCGAAGCTGAACGCCTCCGGCACGACGGGCTTCAGGTTTTCTTTGAAGTCGCGGTAGTCCCTAAACTCGGTGCGGCTCAGATAATTCTTTTCCAACATCGCTGTACACCTCATCATGAAAATAAAAATAGCCACCCATCCTAGCATTAGGACGAGTGACGACTCGTGATACCACCTAACTTCGCCCGGGACGTGACCTCCGGACCTCTGCCGACACGGGCGGGAAAGACCACACCGATGCCGCTTCCCGTTGATACGGCGGGAATCGCCGTCGAAGTCTACTGGGACAAATGTCCGTTCGCCTCGCAGCTCCGAGCTGACTTCGCGCACCCCCCGCACGGAACGCTCACACCATCTGTTCCTCGCTTGGCTTTGGGTCAAGTGCCTACTCCTGCTCATCATTGCCTTTTCAGGATATTCGGTTGTTGGGCAAGATCATACCACATTGGTGGGAGGTTGTCAAGGGGGGAATTGCGCGAAGGTCACCTCCTTTCATCCTCCCCTACATCCGTCATCCTGAGCGCCAGCGAAGGACCTTGCTCCAAATACAGGGCCACGTAAATATGTAGAAGGTCCTTAGCTGGCGCGCAGGATGACGG
>JAVBUD010000178.1:0-25277 GCA_031555755.1 Eubacteriales bacterium
TATATAAAGTATGAGGAAGGTCCGTAGCGTAGCGATGGATGACGGGGGGTGGGGGGGGATGACGGGGATGGTAGATGACGGGGATCTGCCGCGCTCCTACCCCTTCATCTTCCCCACAAACCCGTTGATCTTCTCGTCCGAGATGGTGTTCGTGTACTTCCCGCTCTTGGTGACGATCCGCATCACCAGCTTTTCGAACATGTTTTCCTTCTTCGGGTCGGCGATGCCGCCCAGCATGGCCTTGGCTGTGGCGTGGGACACAACGTCCGCCGGGTAGTTTTGGGTCAGATAGCCTTCCTCGCCATCCGCAGCCATGCCGGACACGAACAGGCCCAGCTTCAGCTTCTTCAGCGCGTCCGCGTTCGCCGCCACGAAGGCCTTGGCCTCCTTGCGCAGCTGGCCCGCATAGACCGAGCTGCCCACGATGACGCAGTCGTAGCCCGTCAGGTCGGGCGCCTTGCCCGCCAGGTCACAGACCGTCGCGCCCAGCTTCTTGCCGATCCGCTGCGCGATCTCCTTCGCCGCGCCGTGCTTTGTGGCGTACAACACCAGTGCCTTCATCGCCATGATCCCATACCTCCTCGATGCCATGTTGATGCCCTGATCTTACGCCATGGGCGCACGGCTGTCAAGCGCTTTCGCACGACGCGCCACCATGGCCGTCATCCTGAGCGCAAGCGAAGGACCTTCTTCCATCTGGAGGAAGGTCCTTCGCTCGCGCTCAGGATGACGGCGTGGGCTGGGCGGAATGCGTTACCGCCCTCGGCCCGATCCGCCGCCTCTGGACGAACCGCCGCCGCTGCGGCCGCCGCCGAATCCGCCGCCGCCCCGGCCACCACCGCCGCCGAAGCCGCCGAATCCTCCGCCGCCGAAGCCGCCAAAACCTCCACCTCCGGACGGCGGGCGGGGCGGGCGCGGGCGGTTCCAGTTGCTGTTGCTGCCGCTGCCGCGGCCCATCAGGTAGCCCCACCAGAAGCTGCCGTTCGACGGGCGGTTGTTGTAGCCGCCGCCCCAGCCGCCGTTATTGTAGCCGCCGCCCCAGCCGCTGTTCGTGTAGTTGCGGCGCGAGCGGCCCGCGAAGTACAAGATCAGCACGACCACGACGATGGCGATGACGATCTCGCCCCAGTCGAAGTCATCCTCGCCGTAGTAATCGTCGCCATAATCGCTGCCGCCGCTGTAGTTGCCGCCGTTGTTGGACGAATAGCCGCTGCCGGTCTCGCCGATCTGGCTGCGCACCTGGGACATGCTCAGCAGCGGCACGGACTTCCCATAGATGTCGGCCACGCGCTTGTGCAGCGCGTCATACAGCTTGAGCGCGCCCGCATCGTAGTCCCTGCGGGCGAAGTCAGGCTCCAGATACTTGTTCTGCATCTCCGACAGGTCGCCGCTGGACAGGTTGCGCTCTATGCCGCGGCCCTGCAGCAGCCAATAGTCGTCGTCGTCGATGGCCATCAGCACCAGCACGCCGCTGTTGTTGCTGCCGCCGATCTGCCAGGTGTTGAACAGCTCCAGCGCGTAGTCGCCCGTGGGCGCACCGCCGGTGCTGGGCACAGTGACGAACACGATCTCGGCGTCCGTGGCGGCCTTAAGCTTTTTCGCATTCAGGGACAGGTAGGCCTCGGTGTCATTGGCCAGCACGCTCGCCTGGTCCAGCACGAAGTCGTTGGAGGACGCGGGCACGTTGGGCCTCGCGAAGGCGAGCTGCGGCACGAGCGCCAGCAGCAAGAGCACAATCGTGGCGATTCGGTTCTTCTTCATGGCGCACCTGCCTTTCTTTCCGCGCCTGGGATCATTTCACATTATTCAAACAGTTGCAATTCATCCACGCCCGTAAAATCAGAGATGATGTTCGCGGGGAAGCGGCTGATGGAGTCGTTGAACTTGCGCGCCTCGCTGTTGTACATGTCGCGGCTGATGGTGTCGGCGCGGGACTTGACCTCTTTGTAGGCGCTGTAGGCGTTCTGCTTGTCGTCCTCGGACAGGTTCGCCTTTTCCAGCTCCGTGTACAGGTCCTCCACGGCGCGGGTGAGGCGGGTGTTGGCCGCGTGGCGGTCGGGGATGTCCTTGGCGTCTGTGAGCTGCTGGCAGGCCTGCTGGGCCTCCACCAGGACGCGGTCGGATGCCCCGTAGTATTTTGAGGCGATGCTGGTCAATTGATACGCCTTGTCCGCGCGCACATCCAGGTCGCGGTTGATGGAGAGGCCGTCCTTCTGCGCGCCATCAAAGAACACCTGCTGCGCCTCCACGCGCATGTCCTTCATCGCCTTGCCGCCGGAAAGCGAGATGCTGAGCAGCACCACCACAGCCAGCACGGCCCAGGCAATGGTGCGGTTTTCAGAAAAGCGCATGGTCGGACACCTCCTGATGATTGATTCTGATGCCTACAGGTCCGTGGGGGCCTTGTTGACGTTGGGGTCCAGGGTCAGCGTGACCGTGCCGTTTGAGACGGTGCTGTCATCCGCCATGGGCGCCGATGGCGCGGGCGAGGCCGCGTTGGGCTCGATGGACGGGTCGGGCTGGATGGCCTTCGGGGCGGCTGCGGGCGTCGTCGGGGTGTCGCGGACCTCGAGCAACTTGTTTTTGAGCTGCTGCTCGATGGCGGCCAGTTCCTTCTCGGCCTCGGCGCGCTTCTGCTTGCCCTGGGCCTGGATGTCGAGCACCTCGTCCATGGTCTGGATGAGCTTTTCGTTGGTGGCCTTGAGGGTCTCGATGTCCACGATGCCGCGCTCGGACTCCTTGGCGGTCTCGATGGTGGCCTGGTGCAGCATGTCGGCGTTGCGCTTTAACAGGTCGTTGGTCAGGTCGGTGACCTGCTTTTGGGCCTCCATGGCGCTCTGCGTGTGCGCGATGCCCATGGCCATGACCATCTGGCTCTTCCACAGCGGGATGGTGTTCACCAGCGACGACTGGATCTTCTCGGCCATCATCTGGTTTGAGTTCTGCAGCAGCCGGATCTGGGGCGCCATCTGTATGGAGATGTTGCGCGTCAGCTCCAGGTCATAGATTTTCTTCTCGAAGCGGTCGATCTTCGCCTCCAGGTCGTTGGCGGCCTGGGCATCCTCGGGCAGACCGGACTTCTGCGCCTTGTCGCGGGCTGCGATCAGGTCCGTGGCGCGCACGTCGGCGATGCGCTTCTTGCCGGCCTCGATGTACATGGACAGTTCCTTGAAATACTTCAGGTTCTGCTCATACAGCTGGTCCAGCGTGGCGATGTCCTTGAGCAGCTGCACCTGGTGCGCCTCCAGCGCGTCCACGATCTTGTTGACGTTCACTTCGGCGCTGTCATAGCGGTTCTTCAGCACCGCCAGCTTGTCGATGTGGCG
The DNA here is from genome assembly GCA_031555755.1 of Eubacteriales bacterium. GTDB lineage: Bacteria > Bacillota > Clostridia > Christensenellales > Aristaeellaceae > JAJDGF01. The sequence continues at coordinate 3,327 of JAVBUD010000178.1, forward strand.
CTTGAACAGCCCGAACAGCCCGCCGCGCTCGTCCTCGTCCACGGTGAAGCCCTTCAGCTCCGCCACCAGGCCCGAGATCATGTTGCCCACTTCGCCCAGGTCCTTGGCCTGCACGTTCTTCAGCGCACTGTCGGAGAACGACGCGATCTGCTGCTGGGCGGAGGAACCGTACGCAAACACCAGGTTCGTGTCCGTGACGTCGATTTTCTTGGAAAAATCGTTGATCATCTGCTGTTCCTGGGGCGTGAAGGTGGGCTGCACCTCCTTGGCGGCGGTCATCGGCTTTTCCACTTCCGTGGCCTTGGCCACCTCGGCCATCTGCACTGCGCTGTCGGTAGGCAGGTCGCTGCCCAGGGTCAGTTTGACGTCGTCTGACATTGCTGTTGTTCCTCCTTAATGACTTTGCTTATCCCTTCATCGGTCAGGCCGTCGCCTGCCATCATGGTTTCGAGCACGGAGACGTCGGTGGTCATGTCCATGGCCTCGTCCTTGTAAAGGTTGTCCAGCTGCTTATCGAACGCGCCGCAGATCAGGTCCAGGCTGTTCTGCACGGAGGACATGGCCTTTGTGATGGACTCGCCGGTTGTGCCCAGGTCGGAGAGCGCCTTGTACTGGCTGAGCAGCTTTCCGGTGGTGGGCAGGTAGTAGTTCATGAACTTTCTGACCTGCTGGGCGCGGTCCTTCTTCTCGGCGACCGAGTTCAGGATCTTCGCGCCGGCGGCCTCCAGGCGGTCAATCTTTGCGCTGATCTCAGGCGACTGGATGCCCTCATTGGCCTGCTTGATCTTCAGCAGGTCCTCGCGGCACTGCTTGAGCTGGGCGTCCACGGCCGCGTCGCCGCTGGTGGGCGCGATCTCGACCTTGCGGCCCGGAAAGAACTTCGTGGCGGCCAGATAGGCGACCACCGACAGCCCCGCCGCCATCAGCAGGAACGGCAGCTGATAAAGCGGCAACACCATGCCGAACACCACCCAGATGCCCGCCGCGATGTAGATCGGGATCGCGGACTTGATCAGCTTCGTCTTCATACACACAACACCTCAGGATTCATTTTAACGTATTCTCGACCGACATGCAATGACTATTTGCCCCAAAACAGCCTTTTTGTCGCCCAAAGCCGCAATCTCAACCATTTTATGATGCCCATGTCACGGCCGGCGCTGCCACTGCGGTCACGATCAATCAAAAGGGGTTGTAGGGGCGGGCTTCCACGCCAAGCCGCCGCGAGCGCAACGATCAGACGGAAAGGCGGGAGCGCTCGCCCCCGCCCTGCCGATGTATGCGATTATGGGATTATTCCGCCTTCGTCTCCGCCGTTTTCTTGGCGCGGGGCTTTCGAGCGGGCTTGGGCGCCTCTTCGACGACCGACTCGACGGCCTTCTTTGCGCGCGTCTTCTTGGGCTTCGGGGCTTCGACCGGAGCCTCTAACACCGGCTCCTGGACTTTCTTGGCGCGCGGCTTGCGGGCGGGCTTCGGCGCTTCATCCGCGGCTGCGATGACCGCTTCCACCGCGACCACCGGTTGCTGGGCGGGCTTCGCCCTCGGGGCCTTTTTCTGGGGCGCGGTGACTTCCTGATACAGGTCCATGTAGTGCTCCGCGCTCTGGTCCCAGCCATACTGGCCGCGCATGTCGCGCTCCATCAGCTCGCGCCAGGTCTGCTTGTGGTTGAGGTAGTAGTCCACGGCGCGCTCGACGACGGACAGCATATCGTGGGCGTTGTAGTTCAGGAAGGTGAACCCATTGCCCTCGTTGTTGAACTCATTGAAGCTGAGCACGGTGTCCCTGAGTCCGCCGGTCTCGCGCACAATCGGGATGGTGCCGTAGCGCATGGAGATCATCTGGCTCAGGCCGCAGGGCTCAAACATGGACGGCATCAGGAACATGTCGGATGCCGCATAGATCTTGTGCGCCATGGCGTGGTTCATCTCGATGCGGGCGGCCAATCGGCCCTGATACTTCCACTGGGCCCAGCTGAACAGGTCCACATACTTGTCCTCGCCCATGCCCAGCACGACCAGCTGCGCGCCGGTGGCCATCAGGCTGTCCAGCACGCGCTCCACCAGGTCCAGGCCCTTTTGCCCGGAGAGCCTGCCGACCATGCCGATCATGGGGATGTCCGCGCCAACCTCAAGGCCCAGCTCAGCCTGCAGCGCCAGCTTGTTTTCCAGCTTCAGATCCAGCGTCTCGACGGTGTAGTTCTTGGCGATCGCCGGATCGGTGGCGGGGTTGTATTCGTCCTCGTCGATGCCGTTCAGGATGCCCACCAGATCGCCCTTGCGGCTGCGCATCAGGCCGTCGAGCCGCTCGCCATAATAGGCGGTCTGGATCTCCTGGGCATAGGTCGGGCTGACGGTGGTGATCTTTTGCGCCCAGGTCAGGCCGCCCTTCATGAAATTGCACTGGCCGTAGAACTCCAGCCGGTCCGCGGTGTAGGCCAGGTTTCCCAGCGACAACAGGTCCTCGATCTCGTTGATGGGGAACAGGCCCTGATACTGCAGGTTGTGCACGGTGTAGACCGTCTTGACCTTTTTGAACTCCGGCAGCACGCGATACTGGATCTCCAGCATCGGCGGGATCAGGCCGGACTGCCAGTCGTTCAGGTGCAGCACGTCCGGCACGAACTTCAGCTGCGGCAGCGCCTCCAGCACCGCGCGGCAGAAGAACGCGAACCGCTCGCCCTCGTCTCCGCCCAGGCCGTAGATGTAAGGGCGGCCGAAATAGTACTCGTTGTCGATGAAGTAGTAGGTGATCTCGTTCAGCACGAGCTTTTCGATGCCCACATACTGGCGGCGCCAGCCGAGGTTGACGTAGAAGTACAGCACGTGCTCCATCTTGCTGCGCCACTCGTAGGGGATGGAGGACTACAGCGGGAGATGACGCGCACGTCCACGTCTTTTTTCTTTAGTGCCTTGGGCAGCGCGCCCACCACGTCAGCCAGGCCGCCGGTCTTGGAAAACGGTACGCACTCCGATGCCACGAACAGGACTTTCATATTGAACCAACCTCCATATGCCTCTCGAACCCGCGCTCGGGTCCGGGGTTTGCAAAATCACAGTGCCGGGCGCCTCCCTCGCGGTCATCCTGAGTGCAGCGAAGGACCTTCTTCCATATTACAGGAAGGTCCTTCGCTGCGCTCAGGATGACCCCTTGGGGGATGGTGCGCGGGGGGGACATCCTTCGCGGATGCTCAGCTTATAACGTAATGCCCTTGCCGATCACGATCGGGTACGCCTTTTGGCCGATCAGCTTGCCGGCGCGGATGGTCACCATCTTGTCGAAGATGACGTTGTCCACTTCGACGTTCTCCTGGATGTCGCACTCCTGCATGATCACGCTGTTCCGGACCACCGCGCCGCGCCGGACGCGCACGCCGCGGAACAGCACGGAGTTGATGACCGTGCCCTCGATGATGCAGCCGTCCGCCACCAGCGAGTTCTGGCAGATGGCGTCCTCGGCGTACTTGGCGGGGACCTCATCCCGGACCTTGGTGTACACCGGACGGATGCCAAACATTTCCTGGCGCACTGGATAGCTTAGCATATCCATGTTAAATCGATAGTAACTTGGGATTGATTCTACGCAACGATAGTAGCCCTTAAACTCATAGCCCTTGATGCGCAGCGACTGGGTGCGCACATAGTAGTTCAACAGGTCGCGGTGCACATCGTGCATGCCGTGGGCCACCGCCTGATCCACCAGGTGGATCAGCAGCGTGCGCTTCATCAGGATCACATTCATGGAGAAGTTGGGATAATTCGGCACGTTGGGCCCGATCTCCAGCTCCTTGATGAAACCGTCCTCGCCCACGTTGAAGTAGGTGTGGCCGTTCATCATGCTGGAGGACACGTTGGTCTCAGTGTAGTTGCGGGTGTACATGCACGAGATGTCCGCGCCGGTGTCGATGTGCTGCCGCACAAAGTCGTCGTAGGTGGCGTTGAACACACCGTAGCTGGACGTCATGATGACATACTCCTGCTTGCTGCGGCGCAGATAGCCGAGGTTCGAGCGGATGGCGTCCAGCGTGCCGTCGTAGTGGCCCACGTTTTCCCGGGTCTGGAACGGCGGCAGGATGAACAGGCCGTCGGTCTTGGTGTGCAGGTCCCACTCGCGGCCTGAGCCCAAGTGGTCCATCAGCGAGTGATAGTTCTTCTGCACGATCACGCCCACGTTTTTGATGCCGCTGTTGACCATGTTGGACAGCATGAAGTCGATCATCCGATACCGCCCGACCACGGGCAGCGCGGCCACCGCGCGGGTGGTGCTGAGCTCGCGCATGGCGATGTCGTCCTTGGTGGTGTAGATGATGCCCATCACATTTTTCACTTGACATCGCCTCCCTTCGCGTCGCAGTCCGCTTGGCCGCATTGCTCGCCCGGCTTCACGATGAACCCGGCGGGCATGGACGTGTCGCTGCCGACCAGGGCGATCTCGCTGTCGCCGCCGTCGCCGATGACGCAGTTCTGGCCGATCAGGCAATTTTCGCCGATGATGGAGCGCCGGACGACCGCGCCTTTTTGGATCACGCTGCCGGGCATGATGGCGCAGTCCTCCACGATCGCGCCCTCCATGACCTTCACGTCCGCGAACAGCACGCTGTTCTTCACCTTGCCGAAGATCTCACAGCCCTCGGTGATCAGCGAGCCCGTGGCCTGCCCGCCCTCGCCGATGTAGTGCGGCGGCTGGATGGGGTTGCGGGCATAGATGCGCCAGTTCTTGTCGTACAGGTTGAACGCGGGCGGGTCCTTGATCAGGTCCATGTTCGCCTCCCAGAGGCTGTAAATCGCGCCGACGTCCTTCCAATAGTCCTCGAAGCTGTACGCCATCATCACCTTTTCGTCCTCGAGCATCTTGGGGATGATGTTGTGGCCGAAGTCGTTCTTGGACTTCTTGTCCTGCTCGTCGGCCTCCAGATAGGCCTTCAGCACCGGCCAGGTGAACACGTACACGCCCATGGACGCCTTGTTGGACTTGGGCTTCTTGGGCTTTTCTTCGAACTCGATGATGCGGTTGTCAGCGTCGGTGTTCATGATGCCGAACGACGGCGCCTCCTCCCACGGCACGGGGCGCACAGCGATGGTCACGTCCGCGCTGTGCTTGATGTGCGCCTGCAGCATGCGGTTGTAGTCCATCTTGTAGATGTGGTCGCCGCTGAGGATCAGTACATAGTCCGGCTCATACTGCTCGATGAACTGGATGTTCTGGTAGATGGCGTTGGCAGTGCCCTTATACCATTCGCCGCTCTTGGCCTTCATATACGGCGGCAGCACGAACACGCCGCCATTGTTCACGTCCAGGCCCCAGGGCTGGCCGTTGCCGATGTAGTGGTTCAGCTCCAGCGGCTGATACTGGGTCAGCACGCCCACCGTGTCGATGCCGGAATGGGAGCAGTTGGACAGGGGGAAGTCAATGATTCGGTATTTCCCTCCGAAGGGCACAGCGGGCTTGGCCAGCTTCTGGGTCAACAGACCCAGCCGCGAGCCTTGGCCGCCTGCGAGCAACATGGCAATGCATTGTTTGTGGCGCATAGGTCACCAGCTCCTTACGTCGTGCTTTCACAGGAATGCGAGAGGGCTATGTCCAAGGTGGAGACATAACCGTTTAGTAACATTATACGGTATCCGAAACACAAATACCAGTACCTTTAAAAAAACACTGAAACTTGCCTAACTTCAGTGTGGATGTGTAGTCTATTTTATATAGAATTGTGAGGCGCAGACGAGAAATGGGGACGATTTTCATCTTGTTTGGATGTCGCCATCTCCTCCATTGTCATCCTGAGCGCAGCGAAGGACCTTCTGCGTGATCATGGAAGGTCCTTCGCTGCGCTCAGGATGACGGTGAGGGGCGGTCCGTGCGCCGTACCGGCTCTGCGCTCTCAAGGGCGCGGGCGGCGGCCAGTAGCGCGCCTTTTTCGTTGGGCAGCGCGCCGTCCATCACCTGCCGCAGCAGCCAGTTCAGCGCGATGCCGATCTGCTTTCCCCGGGGCATGCCGATGGCCAGCATGTCCTGGCCGTTCACCGCCAGCGCGGCCAGCGAAAAGCACGCGCCGGCCCTCAGCAGCGCGTCCAGCCTCGCCTCGCAGGCGTCCAGCAGCGCCAGCTTTTCCCGCCGCTTGAAGGTGGACTGTGCGCCGGTGTCCGCCCGCTGCACCGCGAAAAGGTCGCGCAGCAGCGCCTCGCCGTGCTCGTTCAGCCGCCGCGACAGCCACCTGTCCGTGGGTTCGGGCCGCAGGTCGTGGATGCGGATCAACGTCAGCACCCGGTCCCGGGTGCGGTTGTCGGCGCGCAGGTCCGCGAGGGCGCACCGGGCGATCTGGACGCTGAGCTTCGCGTGCCCATAAAAATGGCCCACGCCGTCCGCGCCGCGCGTAAAGCACAGCGGCTTGCCCAGGTCGTGCAGCAGCATCGTCCAGCGCAGCGCGGGCACCGGCTGTATCAGCGACACCGCCCGGGCCGTGTGGCCCCAGACATCGTGGGCGTGGTGCGGGTTGTGCTGGGGAAAGCCCACCGCCGGGGCGATATCAGGGATGATCTCCGCCAGCACGTCCGCGTGCTCCAGCAGCACCTTTTCGATCCCTGTGCCGCACAGCATCCGCGAAAACTCCGCGCAGATCCGCTCGGCGGACACATGCCTGAGCAGGCCCTTTTTCTCGCGCATGGCCGCGGCCGTCGCGGGCTCGATGCCGAAGCTGAGCGTCGAGGCAAACCGCAGCGCCCGGAGGATGCGCAGTGCGTCCTCCTCGAAGCGGGCGGCAGGATCGCCCACACAGCGCACGGTCTTATTGTCCAGGTCGGCGCGTCCAGAAAACGGGTCGATCAGCGCGCCGTCCGGCCCCACGGCCATGGCGTTGATCGTGAAATCCCGCCGCGCCAGGTCCTCCCGCAGCTCGCCCACGAACCGCACCGCGTCCGGACGGCGGTGGTCCGTGTACGCGCCGTCCGCGCGAAAGGTGGTGACCTCGTACGGCCTGCCGTCCATCAGCACCGTCAGCGTGCCGTGCCGAAGCCCCGTGTCGACAGTGCGCAGATCGGAAAAGCAGGCCTTCATCTGCTCGGGCCGCGCCGACGTGGTGATGTCCCAGTCGCTGGGCGCACGCCCCATCAAACAGTCCCGCACGCACCCGCCCACGGCATACGCGGCATGACCGCAGGACGACAGGCGGTCGATCAGGGCGAGGACGGGAGCTGAGATCAGCATGGGCGCGCCTCCTTGCTACATTTTCGGATAAACCTATGATGGCATTATATCAGGATTCGATCCGAATGACAAAGAAAACCCGCGCCGTCATCCCGGCCCTCCTCCACGCCGTCATCCCAGGACCCCCACACGCCGTCATCCTGAGCGCAGCGCAGGACCTTCCTCAAACTTTACCTCAGATCCGTTTGAGGAAGGTCCTTCGCTGCGCTCAGGATGACGGCACGGAGCACCGTGGTAACCGCACGGAGTTACCGTGATGACGGCGCGGGGTACCGTGATGGCCGCACGGGCCATTGAAGCACTTTTAGCCCACCGTAATCCCCTCGACGAACCAGTCGATGCCCAGGATCTCACCGGGGGTCAGCGTGGTGCCTTCGGCGACCTTCTCGGCGCCGGTGTTGTCCTTGATCGGGCCCACGAACACGCCGAAGCTGCCGTCCAGAATGGTCGCGGCGGCGGCGTCGATGGCTTCCTGGGTGCCCTCGGTCACGTTCTTGGTCAGCGGGGCCAGGCCCACGAGGCCCTCAGACAGGCCCATCAGCGAGTTTTCCGGGGCCCAGGTGCCGTCGATGATCTTCTGCACGGCATCGGTCAGGTAGATGCCCCAGGTCCAGACCGGCGCGGTCAGCACGGCGTCCGGCCCGAACTCGGTGACGTCCGCGTTGTAGCCCACGGCGAACAGCTTGGCTTCCTGGGCGGCCACGACCGGGCCGGTGGTGTCGCAGTGCTGGGAGATGATGCCGCAGCCGGCGGCAACCAGCGCGTCGGCGGCCTGGCGCTCGGCGGTGGGGTCATACCAGGAGTTGGTGGCCTTGACGGTCATGGTGACGTCCGGGTTGACGGACTTCGCGCCCAGGTAGTACGCGTCCAGGCTGTACACGACCTCGGGGATCGTGGTGAACGCGGCGACATAGCCCAGGTGGTTGTTGCCCATCTCCTTCGCCTTCAGGCCCGCAGCGATGCCCGACAGATAGCGGGCTTCGTAGATGCGGCCAAAGTAGTTGGCGAAGTTGGTCTCATTGCTCTTGTAGCCGGAGCAGTGCAGGAAGATGACCTCCGGGAACTCCTCGGACAGCTCTTCCATGTAGTCCATGTAGCCAAAGCTGGTGGCGAACACGGCGCTGCAGCCCTGCTCCACGAGCTCGCGGATCGCGGTCTCGGCGGCGGAATCCTCGGCCACATTCTTCTTGATCAGAATCTGGTCGTCGCGCAGGCCCAGTTCTTTCTGCATGTACAGCGTGCCCTGATGGTGGGCGTAGGTGTAGCCCATGTCGGTCACGTCGCCGATGTACAGAAACCCGAGCTTGATGTCGTCTTTGGACACCGGCTCAAACGCCAGCGCCATAGAGGCGGATGACAGGACCAAGGTCAGGCACAAAAGTATGGCAAACAGTTTCTTCATCGGAGCGATTCCCCCTATCATTTTTGCGCAGGGACATTGTGATCGCAAATCCCCCACGATAAATGACAGTATACACGCTCGACAAAAAAATTGCAATCTCGCCATGCCGGTTCACGGGAAATTCGAAAAAACCGGTGCGCAAAAGCCCGCGCGTCATCCATCAAAATCCCGTCATCCTGAGCGCCAGCGAAGGACCTTCCTCAAACCAGACTGACTTCCAAACACCCCGTCATCCTGAGCGCCAGCGAAGGACCTTCCTCAAACTCTTCTGGCGCTCAGTTTGAAGAAGGTCCTTCGCATGCGCTCAGGATGACGGCGTTTTTTTCCATCCCGCGCTCACAGCAGCTCCAGCGACTCCAGCCGCCACATGCCCTGTCCGCCGCCCATGGCCAGCGCCCGGTAGGCCACCGGCGCCACCTGGGCCGCGTTTTCCCCCACGAGCTTCAGCAGTCCCACCGCCTGCTCGCCCGTGGGCAAGGGGTATTTCAACGCCACCGCGCCGTCCGAACGCACCGCCTCCGCCAGCGCGGGCCCGCCGCCTGCCGCGATGCCCGCGGAAAAATACCCGTTCGCCTCGTCCGACAGCCCCAGCCGCGCCGCCTGCAGCGCCGCCAGCGCCGCCTCCTCGGCGGTCTGGGGCCAGTTGGGCGCGCCAGACGCCCACAGCGGCTCCACCTGGGCCGCCTCGAAGCCATCGTGAGACGCGCGATAGGTGATCAGCTGCGCGTGGCCCACCTGGTCGTTGGCGTCCACCAGTGCCCGGATCGAAAAATCGTCCATCAGCTCCACGCTCTGCGCCGAGACGCTGAGCAGCGCCGGGTCCAGGTCCCGGGGCAGCGCCAGCGCATACCGCCCACCCCTGTCCAGCGATCCTATGAACAGCAGCGCGCCGTCCGGCAGATGCAAAAGATCCGGCGGCTGTGCGCCGTCCGGCAGCGCATGCACGGCGGTCATCGCGCCGTCCGAGACCTCCAGCCGCGCGGCCAGCCCATTGCGCAAAAGCCGCACCGTCAGCCCGCCTTCCGCCCGCTCAAACGCCCGCAGCGGCGCACCTCGCGCCCGCTCCGGGCTCAGCTGCAGATCCAGCACCGCGCCCGGCCACTCCACCAAAAAAAGTCCGTCCTGACCCTGAAGCGACGCGGGCACGATCTGCCCCTGGGAGAGCGCAATGCGACGCGCAAGCGGGAGAAAGCCACCAAGAAGCGGTCTCAGTTCAACATAAAGGGTTCCCCGTGAACTCACCGGGACCGAGACGGCACTGTCCTCCCCCGCCTCGCCCGCAAACCGGCCGTTGATGTATACGACGCCTGGAATGTCCGAGCGGATCATGAGCATTGGCTGCATCAAACAAAACCCCCTCCCGCTTGCATGGGGAGTATATGCAAGCGAAAGGGGATTGATGATGGGCGCAGACCCCTCAACCTCGCTGAAACCCGTACACGCCGAGCGCCACCGACACCGCCAGGTTCAGCGAGTCGATCTCGTCGCCCTGCTCGATGAACACGCTCTGGCCCAGCCCGGCGAACGCATCCGGCAGACCCGTCGCCTCGTTCCCGAACACCAGCGCGTACCGCTCCGCATGGTCGCGCTTCACCTCGGCCAGCGGCTTTGCGCCGGTGAGCATGAACGGATACAGCGCGTGGTCCGGATGGTCCGCGCGATACGCCTCGAAGCTGTCGTAGGTGCGCACATTCATCTTGAAGAACGCGCCCATGGACGCCCTGAGCACATGGGGGTCGAAGGCGTCCACGCAGGGCCTGATCACAGCCACGTCGCGAATGCCGAAGCCCAGGCAGGCCCGCAGGGCGGTGCCCAAGTTGCCGCCGTCCGAGATTCGGTGCAGCACCACATGGGGCGCTTCACGATCCAGCGCGGCCTCGTATTTGTCGAACACCACCGCCGCGTAGCAGTTGTCCTTCTTGGCCTCACGGCGCAGTATGCGCTCGGCCTCCTCCTCGCGCACACCCAGGGCGCGGCAGCGCTCGCGCAGCTTGTCCAAGCCGTCGCTGGTGAGGCCCACCGGGTGCAGCAGCAGCCGCTGAGCGCGATCGGGGCGCGCCTCCAGCAGCGTCATCGACGGGAAGATGCCCAGGCAGTAGCTGTAGGGCAGCTTTTTGTCGTAGGGCTCCAGCTTGGGCATGGCAAATCATTCCTCCTCGGGATACACGACGCCCCACTCGCGGCGCAGCCCGGTCATGAGCCTTGCCAGCTGCAGCGTCTCGTCCAGCGGCATCACGGGCGAGTCGGTGACGCCCTGCCGGATGCAGTCGGCGGCGTGGGCGAACTCGCGCCAGTGGCCCTCCAGCTCGGGCTCGAACACAAATTCCTGGGCCTCGCCGTCATGAGCGGTGAGCGTGAACCGCGTCGGGTGCCAAAAGTCGGGGATGTCGATGCGGCCCTTTTCGCCCAGGATCACCTCGGCCTGGGCGGAGGGCGCTCGCATGCCCGCCAGCGCCCTGCCCGTGGCGCCGGAGGGATATTTCAGCATTAGGTCGTCCCAGGCGTCCACGCCGGTCTGCGCCATGTCTATGGCGCTCATTACCTCAACCGGCGCCGCGCCCAGCACCATGGAGATGGCCGCCAGCGGATAGATGCCCAGGTCCAGTAGCGCGCCGCCCGCCAGCTCCCGGGCGAACAGCCGGCTCTCGGGGTTGAAGTCCATATGGAAGCAGAAGTCCGCCGACACATGCCACACCTTGCCCAGCGCGCCTTCCTTGAGCAGCGCCCGCACCTTTTCCGTCGCCGGGAAGAACCGGGTCCACATGGCCTCCATCAGGAACACGTTGTTGCGCCGCGCGCAGTCAATCATGGCCTGCACCTCGGCGTCATTGAGCGCCATGGGCTTTTCGCACAGCACGTGCTTGCCATGCTCCATGCACAATATGGCCTGGTCCTTGTGGAAGTTGTGCGGCGTGGCGACATAGACCAGGTCCACGTCTGGGCACGCGGCCAGCGCTTCGTAGCTGCCGAAGGCGTGCGCCGCGCCGTATGCTCGGGCCGCTGCCTGGGCGCGGCCGAGGTCGCGGCTGGCCACAGCGGTCAGTGCGATGTGCTCCGCCTTGTGCAGGTCCTGCATGATGCGCCGGAAAATCGCGCCGGGACCCAGCACGCCGAGGCGGATGGGGGCTGTGTTGGGCATGGTGATGACCTCCTCACAATCATTCGCAGGGCGAAGGCTCGCCCACGCCGCACACCATCAATCAAAACGCGGCTGAGGCAAGCCCTCGCCCGACAGGGGATCTCTGTTATGCGGTGAACCGATCCGGGAACGTCTCGATGGTCGCGGCGGCGGACCACGCCTCGATGGCCTCGTTCTGCAGCGCGGTGCGCTGCTCGGCCAGCGCGGCCTCCTTCAGCGCGATCTTGGTGGCCTCGTATTCGGCGGTCTTGCTCTCGATGTCGTGGTCATAGCGGATGATGTGATAGCCGAAGTCGGTCAGGATCGGCTCGGACACGTCGCCGGGCTTTTCAAGCGCCATGCCGGCGGCCTGGAACTCCGGCACGAACTGTGTGGTGTCCTTGTTCATCTCATAGCCGGTCTCGCGGGAGGCGGCGCCCTGCTTCATGCCCGGGTCCTCGCCGTATGCGTCGATCAGCGCCTCAAAGTCCTCGCCGGCTGCGACCTTCGCCATGATCTCGTCCAGCTTGGCCTGCACAGGGGCCTTCAGGTCCGCGATTTTCTTTTCCAGCTCCGCGCGGCCCGGATCGTCCTGAGGCAGCGCGTCGAGCTTGGCGATGGTGTTCTTCAGCTCGGCGGCCTCGGTGCGGTCCATGTTGATCAGGATGTGCTTCACGGCGCGCACGCCTTGGGGCACGTAGTAGATGATGGCATTGCTCTTGACGTCGGCGTCGTACTGGGCCAGACTCTTGGCGTAGGCCTCCTTCGCCGCCGCGACCTTCTGGTCGAACAGCGCCTTCAGCGCCTCCTCCTCCATGTCCAGATCGCCCGTCACCGTGGCGAACACCCGCGCGAACAGCTCCGAATCCTTTGTCTGCGCCAGCACCGTCTCGGGGGTGTAGTTGTTGCTCTCCAGGTAGGCCACGGCGGTGGACTCCACCTGGTCCTCGGCCAAGCCCTGGTTCACGAACAGCGCGGAGATCTGGTCCAGCGCCTTTTTGTAGTTGTCATCCACCTTGAGCTGCATGGCCTGCATCTCCTCGTCGGTGAACGTGTCCAGCCCCAGCTCCTTGGCCTTCTGCTTGACGACCTGCTCCGTCACCGCATAGTTGATGGACATCTCCTTCAGCGGCCCGGCGATGGACGGGTCGGTGATGTCGTACATCTGGCCGAACTGGGCGGTGATGGAGTTGTAATACTTCACCACATCCGCATAGGTCACGTCCACGCCGTTCACCGTCGCCAGCACCGTCTGCATCGTCAGCGCAGGCGCGGCGGGCTCAGCGGCGGGCTCAGCCGCCTGCGTCGACTCGGCGGGGGCTGCGGCCTCAGCGGGCTCAGCGGCGGGTTCAGCCGCCTGCATCGCCTCAGCGGGGGCGGCGGTCTCCGCGGGCGCGGCATCGGCCAGGGCGAGCGGCGCACACAGCAACAGGATCAGCGCCAGGGCAATCAGACTCAGTTTGTTCATGTCGTACCTCCAATGTATTGTGCATTGAGCGTATAGTTTCGCCATCCTCGGCGCGGATTCCTGTCATGAATCGAAATAAAAAACATGGGAGTTTCGCGCAATCATCCCCTCTTGCGCGAAACTCCCCATTTTTCCCTTGGCGGGCGACCCGTCGGTCAGTTGACCACGAACGACTGGATCTCACTCATCAGATCATCGCAGTTGTCGGCGTACACTTCCATGGTGATGGGCTTGGACAGGTCCAGGCTGAAGATGCCCAAGATGGACTTGGCGTCCACCACATGCCGGCCCGCGCGCAGGTCGATGTCATACGAGTGCCTGTTCACGATGTTCACGAACGTCTTGACGTTCTCCGCCAGCGACAGCTTGATATTCACAGCTCTCATAATGCAGGTACCTCACTTGGTCTCGTGATTCGGCGGCGCACTGCCGCTTTGCTACCAATATACATGCTCCCCACGGCGAATACAAGCGCAATCAGATCGTTTACCACAATTTAAATTCACCGGCAAAACACCTGGAAATTCTTGCCATCCCTGGGGTTTTTGAGCACAGCACACCGCTTTTCTCCCCACTGATCCGCTCAAACGTTTAGATCTTGTTATCGAGGAAAAAGCACTTGACAAGCCCATCCCCATTTGATACAATAGTCAGCGTCGATCGGGTGCTGACGCAACGCGGTGCTTGGTTGACCCCCATTGCCGAATGGTGTAACGGTAGCACCTACGACTCTGACTCGTATTGTCTAGGTTCGAATCCTAGTTCGGCAGCCACTGTGCCTCCATGGTCAAGCGGTTAAGACGTCGCCCTCTCACGGCGAAAACAGGGGTTCGAGTCCCCTTGGAGGTGCCAATCAATACAGCTTCGTTCACGAGGCTGTATTTTTTTTGCCTCCTCACGCCCACACGCCGTCATCCTTCGCCGTGCTCAGGAGGACGATGGGAGGGAGATGGATGCGCAGGGGGATGCGCAACATAAAATGCGCTTGCGCAATCTCCTCTGCCGTGGTATCATGGTCTGACAAACGGATAGAGGCGCGGAGCATCATGGACATGGGGCGAGCCGACGGGCGATTGAGCCGCATGAAAGGGACCTCCGCCGAATCGCGGGTTCGGGTGCGAATCCCCGATGGGCCTGTGGAGAACATTCACAGGACTGTCTACAGACAATGTGCTGTAGGAGTGCTATCTTGGTGACACATCCCGCGTGCGCTGTCAGCAAGATACCTATCTTGTTGACATTTTCTTTTGCGCGGGAGAAGGAGGCAGAATCATGTTCAAGGGTTCATTCGTCGCCATCGTCACGCCGTTTCACGAGGACGGCTCGGTCAACTTCGAGAAATTCGCGGAGCTGCTGGAATGGCATGTCCAGTCGGGCACCGACGGCGTCGTGGTGCTGGGGACCACAGGCGAGTCCAGCACCATGACCCACGAGGAGGACGAGGCCGTCGTCCGTTGCGCCGTGGAGACCGTCGCGGGCCGCATCCCGGTCATCGCGGGCGCGGGCAGCAACTGCACCGAGACGTCGCTCGAGAAGTCGCTGGCCTATGAAAAGCTGGGCGCGGACGGGCTGCTGCTGATCACGCCCTACTACAACAAAGCGAACGCCAAGGGCATGGTGCGCCACTTCACCACCGTGGCCGATGCGGTGAACATCCCGATCATCCTTTACAATGTGCCCGGTCGGACCGGCTGCAACCTGCCCGTGTCCTGCGTGGCGGAGCTGTCCAAGCACCAAAACATCGTCGCCCTCAAGGAGGCCAGCGGCAATATCTCCTATGTCGCCGAGGTCGCCCGCTACATCTCGGACGACTTCCAGATCCTCTCCGGCAACGACGACATGATCGTGCCCGTGATGAGCCTGGGCGGGTCCGGCGTGATCTCCGTGTTCGCCAACATCGCGCCCAAAGTATGCCACGACATCTGCGCCGCGTTCGAAAGCGGCAATGTGATGCGGGCCAGGGAACTGCAGCTTCGTTACCTGGACCTGATCAACGCGCTGTTCGTCGAGGTAAACCCCATCCCCGTCAAGGAGGCGCTGAACCTGATGGGCAAGGGCGTGGGCCCGTTCCGGCTGCCGCTGTGCGAGATGGACGACGCCAACCGCGAGAAGCTGAAGGCCGCGCTGCGGGTGCTGGAGGGATAAAAATGAACGTGATCCTCGTGGGATACGGCAAGATGGGCAAGCTGATCGCCGAGACCATCAGCGAGTCGCCCGACATGGAAGTCATCGGCATCGTGGACGTGGACCAAAAGCGCTCGTTTGAGGAGATCAGCGGGACAGCGGACGTGGTGATGGACTTTTCTTATCCGGGAAACCTCCAGATGACCCTGGACTATGTGAAGAAAACCGGCTGCGCGCTGGTGCTGGGCACCACCGGCATGACGGAGGCGCAGATCGCGTCCGTGCGCGAGGCGGCCAAGACGTCGCCCATCGTATTCAGCTACAACTATTCACTGGGCGTCGCCGTGCTGAAAAAGGCGCTGGCCCTGGTTGCGCCCGCGCTCAAAGGCAGCTTCGACATCGAGATCGTCGAGGCCCACCACAGGCAAAAGGCCGACGCCCCGTCCGGGACGGCGAAGCTGCTGAAAGACGCCATCGACCCCGTCGGTGAGATGACGTCCGTCGAGGGCCGTAGCGGCATCGTGGGCGCCAGAACACCCGGCGAAATCGGCATGCACGCCATCCGCGGCGGCACCGTCGCAGGCGACCACACCGTGTTTTTCCTGGGCGACCAGGAGACCTTGGAGTTCAAGCACACCGCTCAGAGCCGTCAGATTTTCGTAAACGGCGCGATTAGGGCCGCGAGGTGGGCGGCAGCACAGAAGCCGAGGTTCTACACGATTGACGACATTCTTTGGCCGGAGGGGTAGGGCCATCGCTGCAAAGTGCGGGCTGGGGCGGAACCCTGCCCGCGCCTGTTGTCCGTTGCACCGATGCTGAAGGCCCTCACTCCCCCTCAAAATAGTCCACCTCGTCCCGCGTCCGGTACATCTGCGCGATGCCCATTCCATAGATACCGACCTTGTCCGAATCCGGATAGAACGCGACTTCCAGGTCGTTGTGGGTGTCGAAATCGATGTACACCAGCATTTCGGTGGCGGAGCTGTTCGTCAGCTTGTGTGCGCCGTTTTCGTTCGCGGGGAAATGGATGATCTCCCCAGCGCCCACCGTGCGCTCACCCTCCGGCGTCCTGAGGGTGCCGGTGCCGCTGAGGATGTAGAAGATCTCCTCGTTCTTCATGTGATAGTGGTACGGATAGCCCGCCTTGCCCGGCGGGATCTCATACACCGCCACCGTGCACTGCCGCGCCTCACTCATCGGAATCAGTCGCCGCCGGATGAACTCGTAGTCCCCATAGTCCGCCACATGCTCCACGTCCATCTCCGAAACCTTCACATGTCGAATCCGGTCCATGATCCATGCCCTCCCTCTCTATGGTTCACCCCAGACCAAACCGCCCTATCCATCGCGTTCACGCACGATGGATCTTTGTCAGCACCGCCACCGTCTCCACATGCTCCGTCCAGGGGAACATGTCCACGGGCTGGGCTTTCACGAGCTGATACTTGCCCGACTCCACGAACGGCTTTGCATCCCTGGCCAGCGTGGCGCAGTCGCAACTGACGTAGCCGATTTTCTCGGGGGCGCAGGTGAGGATCGAGTCGATCAGCTTCGGGGCCAGGCCCTTTCTGGGCGGGTCCACGACCACGGCGTCGGGCTTGAGGCCAGACTTGAGGAGGCGCTGGAGTTCCACCGCCGCGTCGCCTTTCACGAACTCCACATTGCCGACCCCGTTGACGGCGGCCGCCCGCTTGGCATCCTCCACGGCGGGGGCGACGATCTCCACGCCGACGACCTGCTTCGCGTCCCGGGCGAGGGGCAGGGTCAGCGTGCCGATGCCGCAGTACAGGTCGGCCACGGTCTCGCTGCCGGTCAATGCCAGAGCGCGCATCAGCTCGGCCACCAGCACCTCCGCCTGGGCGCGGTTCACCTGGAAGAATGAGTGGGGGGAGAGCTGGAAGTCCAGGCTGCACAGGCGCTCGGGCAACCGCTCCTCGCCCCACAGCCACCGACACGGCCCGTCCAGCGCATGGTTCGGCTTCGGCCCCAGCCGACACCCGTACAGCGACACCAGCCCCGGCACCCCTGTGGGGGCGAGCCTCTGGTCCGCCCGCACTCCATGCCGGTAGCACAGCACCCCCATCACCCGCCCCAGATGGTTCGTCCGCGTGACCACCCCGGCCAGCCCGTCGATCTTCATGCCCCTGATCGCGTCCAAAAACGCCACGCTCGCCTCGCTCTGCAGCAGGCAATCCCGCACGTCCACCACGCCGTGTCCGCCGCGCTCGGTCATGCCCAGCGCACCGCCGCGACAGGCGTACTCGGCCTTGTTCCGATACCGCCATTCGTCCGGCGACGGCAGCGTCTCCAGGACCTCCACGTCCCGCAGCCCGCCGATCCGCGCCAGCGCGTCGCGCACTTTCTGGGCCTTCAGCCGCAGTGAAAGCGCGTATGTCATGTGCTGCGCCACGCAGCCGCCGCAGCGGTCATAGTGGGGACAGGGCGGCTCAATCCGCTCGGGTGACGCATCCAAAAGGCCCGCGACTTCCCCCGCCAGGAACCGCGCGCCCTCTTTATTGATCCGCACATCCACCCGCTCGCCCGGCAGCGCGCCCGCAACAAAAAGCGTGCGGCCGGAGGCTTCACGGCCCACGCCCTGCAGCTCCGACCCCACGCCCTGGATGAGGATGTCTTTTTCGATGCGAACCACGCTAGCTCAGCACGTCGATCAGGTCCAGCATCTCCTGATCCGCGTGGCGGCTGCCGCCGGTGGCGTCCTCAATCGGCACGTCGATGAGCTGGTTGTCATGGATGCCCACGGCGCGGCCCGTGACGTCAGACTGCAGCAACTCCACCGCGCGCGCGCCCAGCCTGGACGCCAAGATGCGGTCGCTGGCCGTGGGGCTGCCGCCGCGCTGGGTGTAGCCGAGCACGGTGGCGCGAGTCTCCTGGCCGGACAGCACCTCGATGACCTCGGCGATCTGGCTGGCGGAGAGCTTGTTCGGGCGGATGTCCGCCAGTTCTTCGTGCTCCTTCTGGATGGCGGCGATGTCGCTGGTCAAAGAGGCGACCGCGCCCTCGGCCATGATCATGATCATGGACCGCTTGCCGCGCATGACGCCCCACTTGACGTGGTCCGCCACCTCCTCCACGCTCCATTTGCGCTCGGGGATCAGCACGATCTCCGCGCCGCACGCCAGCGCCGTGTGTACCGCGATGTCGCCGCAGTTGCGGCCCATGACGGTGATCATGGACGCGCGCTCATGGCTGTCCGAGGTCTCGCGGATGCGGTTGACGCACTCGCAGGCGGTGTTCAGCGCCGTGTCGAAACCGATGGTGAGATCGGTGTATTCAAAATCGTTATCGATGGTACCCGGCACGCCGATGGTGGGGAAGCCCTTGGCGTTCAGCGCCGCCGCGCCCCGGAATGTGCCGTCGCCGCCGATGGTGATCAGGCCCTCCACGCCCAGGGTGCGCAGATTTTTGATGGCCTTGTCCTGGACCTCGGGGTTGATGAAGTCGAGGCAGCGGGCGGTCATCAGGAACGTGCCGCCGCGGTGGATCTTGTCGGACACGCTGCGCGAGGTCATCATCTGATAATCGTCGATCTGGTCCGCCGAGCGCATCAGCACGCCGTTGTAGCCGCGCTTGAAGCCGACCACGGACATGTCGTTGTTCAGCGAGCAGCGCACCACGGCGCGGGTCGCCGCGTTCATACCCGGCGCGTCTCCGCCGGACGTCAAGACACCAATTCGCTTCATGCCTTCAAAATCCTCCGTTAAAATCGATCAGAATCCGTTTTCCTGCAGCGTGTCTCGCGCCTCCTGAGCCTCTGTGGGCAGCGCCAACACTTCGTAGCACGCCTCGCCGCCGGACGCCCCCTTTGCGATCGGCTCGATGCGGCACAGGAAGCCTTCGCGGTCCATCAGCGCCCGGGCAGCCTCCGCACCGGCTTCGCCGTGGACGATGTAGATGACCACCCATTTGGTTTTCATCCGGCACCACATCTTTCCTCATCGGTATGCTTGCGCATGCAGGGGGTTGGCTGTATTATATACCGTGTGGCCGCGTCTGCGCAAGCACGCGCGGCGCTTTACGAGGATTTATTGATGAATAGAGGACGCATGATGATGCAATACCAACAGATTTCCGCGCAGCCCGACGCCCAGATCATGCCCGCGCTGGCGGAGTCCGCGCTGCCCGAGGGGTTCGTCTATCTGGACGAGGCCGTGCGGGGCGTCACCTGGGACGCGAAATACGCGACGGCGGACAACGTCACCGGCGCGCCCGTGCCCGGCTACGAGACGAACCGCATCGCGCTGTCCTTGGAGATGGTCGCGCCGCTGAAAAAGGCCATGGCGCTGGCGGACGAGGCGGGTTATTCGCTGCTCATCTGGGACACCGCCAGGCCCCAGCGGGCCGTCGACGCGTTCATGGCCTGGTCCGAGGCGCCGGAGGACGGGGCCACGAAGGCCGCCCATTATCCGCGCGTGGACAAGGCGGATCTGTTCAAGCTCGGCTACATCGCCAAGAAATCCGGCCACACGCGAGGCGCGGCGATCGACTTGACCCTGACGGACAAGGCGACGGGCGAGGCGCTGGACATGGGCACGGGGTTCGACTTCATGGACGTGCTGTCGCATCACGGCGCGAAGGGGCTGACACAGGCGCAGCGGGAGAACCGGAGCACACTGCTAAAGATCATGGAGGGGGCGGGGTTTAAGCGGTATGACCGCGAGTGGTGGCACTACACCCTGAACGACGAGCCGCATCCGGGGACGTATTTTGATTTTATGATCGGTGAATAGGAAAGGACGTTCCCACCCCGCGTGAGCGACGTCCCCGCCAGATGAACAATCCCAACGTCGCGATCTGCGATCGCGAATCCCCCGTCGCGGTACCGGTTGTCACAACGGCCCGAGTGCGGTCAATCACCGAGCGCGTCGAGCGCTCGCCCTTCCGCCCTCTATCGCTGCGCATCACCACAGCGAAGCGACCAGGGAGGTCCAGGAGGGATTTAATCCCTCCTGGCGGAGGTCCAGGAGGCAGCGCCTCCTGGCTCTACCGCTGCAACCGCTCCTCCATCGCATCGATCACCGAATTGAGCACCTTGAGCCGCCCGTAGTGCTTGTCCACCGACTCCACGATCACCCAGGGCGCGTCTTTCGTGTTCGTCTTCTGCAGCATCTCATTCACGGCGACCTCGTACTTCGGCCACTTCTCGCGGTTGCGCCAGTCCTCGTCGGTGATCTTGTACTGCTTCTCCGGCGTGTTCTGGCGGTCGTTGAAACGCTTGAGCTGTTCGTCCTGATCGATCTGCAGCCAGAACTTCATCACGATGGCGCCCCAGCGCGCCAGCGACTTTTCGAACTGGTTGATCTCGTCGTACGCCCGCGCCCAATCCGCCTCCGGCGTGAACCCCTCGACCCGTTCCACCATCACCCGCCCGTACCAGGTGCGGTCGAAGATCGCGATGTGGCCGTCCTTCGGGATGTGGTTCCAGAACCGCCACAGATAATGGTGCGCCTTTTCGGTCGCGTCAGGCGCGCTGGTCGGGCAGACCTCATAGCCGCGCGGGTCCAACGCCTCCGTGAGCCTGAGGATGCTGCCGCCCTTGCCCGCCGCGTCCCAGCCCTCGAACCCCAGCACCATCGGCACCTTGTGCAGGTACAGCCGGTTGTGCAGCTCCGAGAGCCGCCGCTGCGCCTTTTTCAGCTGCTCGCGATAGGTCCGCTCGCGCTCGTCCAGCGCCACCGTCAGGTCCACATCGGCGAGCAGCTTGATGGGACTCGGCTTCACCGGCTCCACATAGGGCACGAACTGATACGCCGGCTGAATCTTTTTTTCCACCTGCAGCCGCCGCCGCTCCAGCGCGGGCTCCAGCAGGCCCTGCAGGATGTCGTACACGCGCCGGATCGCATATTTGCGGTCGGTGCTGTCGATCACGTGCCAGGGCGCAAACTCGCTGTCCGTGCGCTGGATCATGTCGTCGAAGGTGCGGTAGACCTGCTTGTAGCGCTTGTTCTGCTTCCAGTCCGACTTGTTCACCCGCCACGCGGTGTCGTGGTCGGCTTCCAGCTTTTCGAACCGCTTTTTCTGTTCCTTCTCGCCGATGTACAGGAAGAACTTCACCACCAGCGCGCCGGAGGTGGCCAGCTTGCCCTCAAAGTCGATGATCTCCTCGAACCGCGCGTCGATCTCGCTGTCCGGCAACTCGTCCTCGTCCTTCGCCGTGGTCGCGTCCCGGTACCAGCTGCGGTCCAGGATCGAAATCTGGCCCTCGGCGGGGGTCATGTGGCGGAACCGCGCCCACCAGGGATAGCGGCGCTCGGTGTCCGTCGCCGCGCGCACAGTGTGCACCTTGAAGCCGCGCGGGTCCAGGCTCTCGATGAGCCCTGAGATCATCTCACCCTTGCCCGCCGCGTCGAATCCCTCAAAAACCACCACCACCGGCAGCCCCAGCGCGCGCGCCTGCTGCTGCAACACCGACATCTTTGTGCGCAGGTCGTCCATCTTCTCGGACACCTCGCGCCGGATATCGGCCTGACTCGGTTTTTTCAGCATAGCCTGCACCTCCCCTGTTTGGGCATATTATACACCGAAAGTTAACGGTTGGCAAACGGTTATGTTCGCCGCCCCACACGCCGTCTGTGCGTCAGCCTCCGCGCCGTCATCCTGAGCGCAGCGAAGGACCTTCCTCA
>JAVBUD010000165.1:0-2922 GCA_031555755.1 Eubacteriales bacterium
CCCCCCCCCCCCCCCCCCCCCCCCCCCCCCCCGCTCAGAGGGCGCTGCCCTCCGAGACCTCCTGCCAGGGGGATTAAATCCCCCTGGACCCCCTATTTCGCTTCGCTGTCTCCTATCGCGGCTTACAGGGCCGCGATGCCGTCGAAGAGGGGCTTCATGCGGCAGTAGATCTTGCTGTACACGTCGAAGACCTGCTCGTAGCGCTGCACCCAGGCCGGGTTCGGCTCGTGGGCTGACCGCGTCCTGACGATCGCAGCGGCCTCCTCATAACTCCCAAACACTCCGACCCCGACCCCGGCCGCGATCGCCGCGCCCAGCGGCGTCCCCTCGCCCGGCGCCATGTGCACCCGCACAGGCAGCCCAAACACGCTCGCGAAAATATCCGGCCAAAGCCCGCTCCGCGCCCCGCCACCCGTCAAAATCACCGACGACTGGATCGGCTCCCCGCATTCCCGCATGATCCGCACAACCTGGTTCAGCGACATCGCCACGCCCTCGTACACCGCCCGCGCCACATGCCGCTGATCATGGTACAGCGAAAAACCCACCAGGCAGCCCCGCGTGTTCGGGTCCCAGTACGGCGTCCGCTCCCCCATCAGCGTGTTCAAAAACAGCACGCCCTCCGCGCCCGGCTCGATCTGCCGCGCCATGCTCTCGATCCGGTAATAGTCCGGACCCGCGTGCACGTCCCCGCCCTGCGCACCACCCAACAGGTTCTGCACCGCCCAATCGTACGCCGCCGCGCCCGTCTGGATCGTGCCCAGCGCGTGGTTCACGTCGCCGCTCATGTCGATATAATTCAGAATCCGCATCTCCGGGTCCAAAAGCGGCTCCTTCGTCAGCTGGGACACCCACGCGCTCGACCCGATACAGCAGTAGGCCGATCCAGGGCCGCTCAACCCCGCACCGCGCCCCGCGCACGCGCCGTCGCCGCCGCCGATCGCCACCGGCGTGCCCGCCACCAGGCCCGTCCGCTGCGCCACCTCGCGCGTGACCCGACCCGACACATCGTGCCCGGGCAGGATGCGCGGCAGTATCCCCAGGTCGATCCCCAGCTCCCTCAGCAGCGCGCCTGCCCATTCTTTTTTACGGATGTCCAGCATCGCCGTCAGCGATGCGTCGGAATAATCCGTCGCGCCCATCTGGCCCGTCAGGCTGCCGTAGATATAGTCCTTCGTGTTCAAAAACCAGCGCGTGCGCCGGTACACTTCCGGGCGGTGCTGCTTCAGCCACAGGATCTTCGGCAGCGAGAAGTGCTCGTCCAGCCGGTTGCCCGTCAGCTGATAATAGTCGCGCTGGGAGATCACCGACTCGATCCGCTTGACCTCCGCCTCGGCCCGCGTGTCCGAATGGATGATGTTCGGATACAGCAACTGGCCATGATCGTCCACCGCCACGCAGCCGTTCATCGTGCCCGACAGCCCGATGCACGCCACATCCGCCGCCCGAACCTGGCTCAACAGTTCGCGCACACACTGGTGTACCGCGCTCAGGATCACGAACATGTCCTGTTCGGCCCAGTTCGGCCTTGGATAGTCCGTCAGATACTCGCGCTTTGCGGCGCACAGCGCGTTTCCGCGCCGGTCGAACACCGCGCACTTGCAGCCCGTGGTCCCCGCATCGATTGTCAGCAGCATGTCCTGTGCCATGGGCGCTATCCCCTTACTTTTTCTTTCCTTTGTGCATCCGCCGCGCCTGTTCGTGGCCCGCCGCCGCGCCGAACGCGCTCGCGAGCAGCGTCACCATCGGCATGCCCGGCGACGCGGGCAGCACGCCTGTCAGCAGCCACTGCGCGCCCACCTGGCACAACGGCGGCGCGATCCATGCCATGCCGTACGGCGCGCCCATGCGCACGCACAGCCAGGCCGAGCCAAGCCCCAGCAGCGGCACCGCCGCCCACATCACCAGTTCGTACACCGTGCCCGGCATCGCCAGCGACAAAAAGATCAGCAGCGACGCCAAACCCAGCACCAGCGCCTCCTGCACGGCCAGCGCCAGCGCCACGCGCAACATGCGATTCTTCATGCACAAAACCCGCCATTTCATGGATTACGGCTATTATAGCACTCTTTGGGCCAAGCTATCAAGTGTGAGTGTTCGCTGCGCCAGGGCATACGCGGCGACAGCACTGCCCGAGCTGACCTATGCGGCTGCGTAGCGCGGGATAGGCCGCGAGAAGCGAATAAGCGAAATTATCGTTAAAAATTTTGTTTGTTACCATCTCGTATGTAATGTGACAAATCAAGCCGATGGACACTCTGGAAAATCAGAGTACTTTGATATGATGAAATAAACATAAACTGGCCGAGAGGATGAGTAAACATGGACTATATCGGGCTTGGCAGACGCATAAAATCCGCACGGCGCGCACTGAACCTGACCCAGGAGGAGCTGGCGGGCCGCGTCGGCATCTCCCTTTCATTCCTTGGCCATATCGAGCGCGGCAGCCGCAAAGCGAGCATGGAGACCCTGGTCAAGCTGGCCAACGCGCTGGGTGAGTCGCTGGACCAGCTGATGCGGGATTCGCTGCTGTCGATGCAGGAGACGGCGACCAAAGAAACACCGATGCAGACGCTCCGATCTCCCGGCCTTCGGGAGGCCCACGGCGGCCCCTTTGACCCCCAACAGGAGGAAGCCGAGCTGATCAACACGCTCAGCAATTATCTCGGCGTGCCCATTTCTGACCCCGACGATCCGTTCACCGATTGGGACGACTAGGGCGACACCGCACAAGCAGCGGATGTGATGATGGGATGATTTTTCGTCCAGGTGGTCGTGCACAAACCGCAGGACTAGCAGCGCTAATTCAAGTGTTTTTGCGGGACTGCCTGGGCGGAAAAGCAGCCCATTAGCGCGTTCGCTGCTTTTGCGGTGTTGCCCTAGCAAACCAGTTACAGGAAGGTCCTTCGCTGCGCTCAGGAT
>JAVBUD010000158.1:0-13017 GCA_031555755.1 Eubacteriales bacterium
CCCGACTCCCCCGGCCCCCCCCCCCCCTGGGTCTGGGCCCTGGCGGCCCCCCCACCGCTCCTGGCGGGGTGTGGGGTTGGGGGCCCGGGGGGCTCGGAGGGGGTTCCACCCGCCCTCATCACACTGCAATTCTATCATCAAAGGAGCGATACACCCATGCACAAATGTGACAAACTCGTCGTGAACGCCATCCGGATCCTGTCCGCCGAGGCGGTGCAGAAGGCGAACTCCGGCCATCCCGGCATGCCCATGGGCGCGGCCGCCATGGCCCAGGCCATCTGGGGCAAGGCCATGTCCCACAACCCGAAGGACCCCAATTGGCCTAACCGCGACCGGTTCGTGCTCTCCAGCGGCCACGGCTCCATGCTGATCTATTCGCTGCTGCACCTGTACGGCTACGGCCTGACCCTCGACGACCTGAAGCAGTTCCGCCAGTTCGGCTCCAAGACCCCCGGCCATCCGGAACACGGCCACACGGCGGGCATCGAGACCACCACCGGCCCGCTGGGCCAGGGCATCGCCAACGCGGTGGGCATGGCCATGGCCGAGGCGCACCTGGCGGACAAATTCAACCGCGAGGGCTATCCGGTGGTGGACCATTACACCTACTGCATCCTGGGCGACGGCTGCATGATGGAGGGCATCTCCCACGAGGCGTGCTCGCTGGCGGGCACGCTGAAGCTGAATAAGCTGATCGCGCTGTACGACGACAATGAGATCTCCATCGAGGGCAGCACCGACATCGCGTTCCGCGAGGACGTGCCCGCCCGGTTCCGCGCCTACGGCTGGAATGTGATCGACGTGGCGGATGCCAACTGCCGTCACAATGTGTCCGCCGCGCTGCGGCTCGCGAAGGCCTCAGATAAGCCCACGCTGGTCGTGTGCCATACCGCCATCGGCTTCGGCTCGCCCAAGGCCGGCATGGCCTCCGCCCACGGCGAACCGCTGGGCGACGCGAATATTCAAGCCCTGAAGCAGACCCTCGGCTGGCCCTGCAAGGAGGCCTTCGAGGTGCCGCAGGAAGTGTACGACTACACCGCCGAAGTGGGCAAGCGCGGCTCGGACGCCCAGAAGGAATGGGAACAGCTTTTCAAGGCCTGGGCGAAGGATTATCCCGAGCTGGCCGAGGAATGGGCCGTGTGGCACGCGGACGGGCTGGGCTTCGACCCGCTGAAGGACGACGAGCTGTGGTCCTTCGCCGGCAAGGCCGCCACCCGCAACGCCTGCGGCGACATCCTGAACAAGCTGGCCGCCAAGGTCCCCAACCTGTTCGGCGGCAGCGCCGACCTGGCCCCCAGCAACAAGAGCTACATGAAGGGCAAGGGCGACTTTTCCGCCGAGGACCGCAGTGGATGCAATCTGCACTTCGGCGTGCGCGAGCATGCCATGGCCGCCATCTGCAACGGCATCCAGCTGCACGGCGGGCTGAGGGCCTACTGCGCCACGTTCTTCGTGTTTTCTGACTACATGAAAAACGCCATCCGCATGTCGTCCATCATGGACCTGCCTGTGGCGTACATCCTGTCCCACGACAGCATCGGCGTGGGCGAGGACGGCCCCACCCATCAGCCGGTGGAGCAGCTGGCGGGCCTCAGGGCCATCCCCGGCGCGATCGTATTCCGCCCCGCCGACAGCTGCGAAATGGCTGCGGGCTGGGTCACCGCGCTGACCGCCAAGCACCCGGTGTGCCTGGTCACCACGCGCCAGGACCTGCCGCTGTACGAAAACAGCAAGCAGAACGCGCTGCTGGGCGGCTATGTGCTGTCCGACTGTGAAGGCGCCCCCGACGTGCTGCTGATGGCCTCCGGCAGCGAGGTGGAGCAGTGCATGGGCGCGAAGGACGAGCTGGCCAAGGAGGGCATCAAGGCCCGCGTGGTGTCCATGCCCAGCTTCGAGCTGTACGAGGCGCAGAGCGCTGAATACAAAGAGAGCGTCATGCCCAAGGCGGTCCGCGCCCGCGTGGCGGTGGAGGCCGCCAGCTCGCTGAGCTGGGGCAGGTACGTGGGGCTGGACGGCGCGACGATCTGCATGGATACGTTCGGCGCGAGTGCGCCGTACAAGACCCTGTTCCCGCACTTCGGTTTTACGGTCGAAAACGTGGTCAAGAAGGCGAAGGAAGTCATCGGGTAGGTCGTACCTCGATCATCCTGCCACGCCCCGTCATCTTGCCACTCCCCCGTCATCCTGAGCGCAGCGAAGGACCTTCCTCAATAATCATGAGGAAGGTCCTTCGCTCTGCTCAGGATGACGGGGAGGAGGGTCTGTCCACCCTCTACCGTCCCCCGATCACCCCCTCTACCCGCGTCTCCTCCTCCACAATCTGCTGGTGTAGCGTCACATGCGTCTGGTTGTACGTCTCAATGATTCGTTCCGGGTTCGCGTACGCCAGCACGCAATACCACACCAACCCCGCCACCATCAGCACCGCCACCGCAGGCACCCTCTCCTTCACCAGCCGCACCGCGCAGACCCCAATCGCCATCCCGCACAGCAGCAGTCCCCAGTACGCCAGCAGCCGCGGCTCCGTCATCCCGTATGCCGACAGGTACAGATTCAGCCGCACGATCCCAGACGCCACCATCAGCGCACTGGCCGCCAGCAGCCCCATCAGCAGCCCCACAAACACCTTTCCCCTGGGCACGCATTCCAGGAACAGCCCGAACAGCGCCAGGTTGAGCGCCGTCACGCACATCATCTCCGCGAACCCCTGCCGCGCATACTCCGCGTAGGTCAGTTGCAGGGGCAGCCCCGCGTGGGCGAACAGGTACACGAACTGCACCCCGGCGAACAGTCCGTACACCAGCAGCAGCGCACCCAGCCCGATGCCGCAGACCAGCGGGTCGAACACCGGCTTCTCCTCGAAGATGTGCAGCGTGGACTCCGGCAGCTCCATCATGCACCACAGGAACGAGTAGATCAGCAGCGCCAGGATCGCGGTGCCAATGGCATGGCCCACCGTGCCGCCGTCCAGTCGCGTGCCGATCAGCATGTGGCTGAACACGCTGTCCGCCGACATCAGCAGCGGCATCGCGGCGCACACCAGCAGCGCCGCCAGCGCCACGCCCGCCAACACCCGCAGCAAGATCTTGCGGTCGATCCGGTTGCCCGAGAACATCGCGCCGAAGCAGTGCGGAATGCCCCGGAACGGCTGAACGAAATACCCGCGCACGGTCTGGAGGAAGAAGTGCGCCGCCCGCTTGGGGGACAGGGAGCTGCGGGCATACTGCATGTACAGCATCTCCGACGCCAGCAGGGCGATCAGGCTAAACATCGTCCAGCCACCGCCGCCGAAGAGGATCATCCATGCGCACAGCGCGGCCGTAGACCCCAGCAGCGCCCAGGCAATGCCGTCCCAGCGCAGATTTTTCCAGTTCAGCGCCACATAAGCGCCCAGCAGCGCCAGCGCCGCGCCGCCCAGATACCTCGCGATCAGCATCCCGGCTTCGCCCGATTCGGTGTCGACATGGAACAAGGTCCTGTCAAGCAGCACCGCCAGTGCCACAGCGACCAGCAGCAACCAGCGCTCCTTTGCGCTGTAGTGGTCCTTCGTCAGCCTGATCGGGTCCGATTTGGTCTGCGCGACCGCCGACGCCTGTTCGCCTGTCTCTTGACTCATCTGCTATCGCCGCCCTCTCTGTATTCCAGTATGTCGCCCGGCTGGCAGTTTAACTCGCGGCACAGCGCGTCCAGCGTCGAAAACCGGATCGCCTTGCCGTGCTCGTTCTTCAGGATGGACAGGTTCGCGGAGGTCAGGCCCACCCGGTCGGCCAGCTCCTGCAGGCCGATCTTGCGCTTCGCCATGCACACGTCCAGATTCACCACAATCATCGCGCCGCCCCCTATATCGTCAGGTCGTTTTCTTCTTTGTAGCGCACCGCCTGCCCGAACAGCTGGGACAGCGTCATCGCGAACAGGCCCAGGATCAGCATCGCGCAGGCGCCCAGCGACATCAGGCTGTCCCGCCAGCGGTATCCCGCCCAGAACGCCAGCGCCGTCACCGCCATCGCCACCCAGCCGATCCGCAGCAGCGCCCGGGCGTTGCGGGCAATGAAGGGGTTCTGCCTCATCGTGTTCAGCATCACCAGCAGCTCCGCGCAGATCCACAGGCCCAGCACGCCCATGGCGTACAGAATCGCCAGGCCCTTGGGGTGGACGCTGTAGGCGTTCCCGCCGCGCACAAAGAACAGCGCCACCTGCGTGTCCAGCGACGTGATGCGCGGTATCGCCGTGACCGGAATCCAGAATAAAAGCAATAGCCCCACCAGCAACACCAGGATTAGCGCGGCCTTGAGAAGCGTCGAAGGTTTCATGGAGTGTTCCCTCCTGCCTGTGTGGTTTTGAGGGTAGTATAGCGCGGGATGTGGCGTTTGTCAATAGAATAATATCGAATATCGATAATTAATTGTTGAATAAGGAAACCAAATCCCATAAACCCCCGTCATCCTGAGCGCAAGCGAAGGACCTTCCTCAAGCTTTCTGCATTTAGTTTGAAGAAGGTATGTAGCGTAGCGATGGATGACCGGGTTGGGGGAGGTTGAGAGGTTGATACTCAGCCCATGTGCCCACCATCCACCGCCCATGCATACCCGCCCATGTGCCCCTCACCCGCGAAACTTTCGTCGATTGATTCCAAACGCGCGCGCACCTGAATATACTCTTCCCATGTCGTCATTCCGAGGGAGGGACATGCCCATGGCCGAGTTGTGGCACGAGCCGGAAGATGCGGGGCGGTTGGTGGTGCTGCCGATCGAGCGGATTCGGGCGGCGCGGCTGAAGACGCGCCTGGAGGTTTCGGAGGCGCAGCTGATGCTTCTGGCGGAATCCATCCGCCAGCACGGGCTGCTGCACCCGATTGCGGTGCGGCTGGCCCGGGGCGGGATGTATGAGTTGATCAGCGGCGAGCGGCGGCTGCGGGCGCTGGTGCTGCTGGGGCGGACGGACGTCATGGCGCTGGTGCTGGACGCCTCTGACCTGGAGGCGGCGCTGATCTCGCTGACGGAGAATCTGCAGCGGGACGGGCTGCATTATCTGGAGGAGGCCGAGGCTTTTCGCGCGGTGATCCAGGATCACGGCCTGACCCAAGCGGAGCTGGCGGAGCGCGTGGGCCGAAGCCAGGGCATGGTGGCGAACCGGCTGCGGTTGCTGGGGCTGTCCGAAGCCGTGCGGGCGGCACTGCGTGCGGGCGGACTCAGCGAGCGCCACGCCCGGGCGCTGCTCAGGCTGAAGACGGAGTCCATGCAGCTGGAGGCCGCGGCGATGATCCAGGCCCGAAACCTCAGCGTGCGCCAGACGGAGGAACTGGTGGTGCGGCTGTCGGCCATGCCCAATCGCAAGGTGAGTTTCCGGATCAGGGACCGGCGGATGCTGATCAACACGGTGCTGGCGTCGGTGAAGCAGCTGCGGAGCGTCGGCATCGACGCCACGGGCGAGGTAGTGGAAAAGGAGGACCGGATCGAGGTGATCGTGGGCTGGAAAAAATAAGGCTGCAGTTTGACTCCATTAATTCTTCATTTCTTGCTTGCAATCGCGCATAAGACCCACTATAATGATGTATTATGAATCGCATCATACGGATCGATGCAATCATAAATGCAGCATGGAAGAGGAGGGGTCTTGGTGATGAAGAAATGTCTGTCTCTGGTCCTCGCGATGGTGTTGGTGTTTGCGGTGTCTGCGGGCGCGCTGGCCGATACCCTCAAAATTGGCGGCATCGCGCCGCTGACCGGCCCGGTGGCCAACTACGGCATCCTGTGCCGCGAGGGCATTGATCTCTACGTGGACGAAATCAACGCCAAGGGCGGCGTGCTCGGCCAGCAGGTCGAGGTGCTCTGGATGGACGACACCCACGACGCCGTGGAGGCGACGAACGCATACAACCAGCTCGTCTCAGAGGGCATCGTCGCGCTGATGGGCCCGGTCACCACCACGCCCACGCTGGCCGTGGCGCAGGTGGCGGTCAAGGACAACATGCCCATGATCAGCCCGTCGGCCACCGCCTACGATGTCACCAGCGATAAGCCGAACGTGTTCCGCACCTGCTTCCTGGACCCGTTCCAGGCGGAGCTGCTGGCGCAGCTGGCGGTTGAGAACCTGGAAGCGAAGAATGTCGCGGTGCTGTATGACAACACCAACGACTACTCCATCGGCCTGATGGAGTCCTTCAAGGCCAAGGCCGAGGCGCTGGGCGCGACCGTCGTGGCGACGGAGGCCGCCGTGGAGAACGACGCGGACTACTCGCCGCAGCTGACCAAGATCGCGGACGCCGAGCCGGACGCGCTGTTGATCGCGTACTACTATGAGTCTGCCGCGCTGGTGCTGCGCCAAGCCCAGGACGTGGGTCTGGATTGCTACATGCTGGGTGCAGACGGCTGGGCCGACATCCAAAAGCAGGTCGCGGACGCGCCGGAATTGCTGGAAAAAGCGATCTACTGCGACTCGTTCAGCCCCGCAGACGACAGCGAGGCCACCGTGGCGTTCGTGAAGTCGTTCTCCGACAAGTACGGCAAGACCCCGTCGGGCTTCAACTCGCTGGGCTATGACACCGCGCACATCCTGCTGTCCGCCATCGAGGCGGCCGGCAAGGTGGACGACAAGCAGGCCATCGTGGACGCCATGAAGGCGACCGGCATCGATGGCGTGGGCGGCCACATCATCTTTAACGACCACAACGACCCGATCAAGTCGGCGTTCATGATGGGCTTTGCGGGCGGTGAGCCGACGCTGAACACCAGAATCGATCCGTAGGATAGAAACGGTAAAACCTCTATGAAGCTAGGGAAAAAGGAGCGATGAGTTCCTTTTTCCCTATGCTTGTAAGTGGAGGAGTCCCTGCGCGCAGGCGCACATTTCGCATCACGGCAACACGGCACAATCGCTCGAGGGGGAAAACCCATGCAGGTCATCTTACAAAACCTGGTCGGCGGGCTTCAAATGGGGAGCATCTACGCGCTGATCGCGCTGGGCTACACGATGGTGTACGGCATCGTGAAGCTGATCAACTTCGCCCACGGCGACGTGATGATGGTGGGCAGCTACGCGGTGTTCTGGATCATGACCACCACGCTGGTGTCGTCCCTGAACCAGATCAACCCCGTCATCGGCACCATCTTCGCGGTGCTGTTCGCGGTGGCGTTCTGCGTTGTGCTGGGCATCTTGATGGACCGCGTGGCGTACAAGCCGCTGCGGAACGCGCCGCGCATCTCGGCGCTGATCACGGCCATCGGCATCAGCATGGCGCTGCAGATCACGGCGCAGCTCATCTTCGGCTCCAGCCAGATCGCGTTCCCGGCCATCATCCCGAAGATCAAGCTCGAGGCGCTGACCATCGGCAGAAAGCCGGTGTTCCTGCTGGAGGTGCTGACGTTCGCAATCTCCATCGCGCTGATGATCCTGCTGCAGTTCTTCGTGAAAAAGACGCGCACCGGCAAGGCCATGCGGGCGGTGTCAGAGGACCGCGCGGCGGCCCAGCTCATGGGCGTGAATGTGAACACCACGATCTCGATCACGTTCGCCATCGGCTGCGCGCTGGCGGCCATGGGCGCGATTTTCTACGCGCAGAAGGTGGTGTACGTCAAACCGCTGCTGGGGTCCATGCCGGGCCTGAAGGCGTTCGTGGCCGCGGTGCTGGGCGGCATCGGGATCATCCCGGGCGCGGTGCTGGGCGGGTTCATCATCGGCATCGCGGAGACGTTCATGAAGTACTACGCGTCGGACTATGTGGACGCGCTGGTTTTCGGCATACTGATCCTGGTGCTGCTGTTCAAGCCTGCGGGCCTTCTGGGCAAGAAGACCCGCGAGAAGGTTTAAGGGGGTGGGCTGAGTGAAGAAAAATCGACGGTTGACCACCCTGCTGAACCTCATCGGCGTGATGCTGGTGTTCACGGTGGCCAAGTTTTTCCTGGCTGCCGCCGGCAACCGGTCCATCGAGTCGCTGATGACCCAGATCTGCTACAACATCATCCTGGTCACCAGCCTCAACCTGGTCACCGGCGTGCTGGGTGAGCTGACGCTGGGCCACGCCGGGTTCATGGCCATCGGCGCGTACGCGTCGGCGATCCTCACGACCCAGGTGCTGCCCCAGAATGCCATCTATTTCCCCGTGGCGCTGATCGTCGGCGGCCTGGCGGCGGCGCTGTTCGGGTATCTGATCGGCATTCCGGCGCTGCGGCTTCGAGGCGACTACTTGGCGATCATCACGTTGGGCTTCGGCGAGATCATCCGCGTGCTGATCAACACCGTGTTCGCCCAATGGACCGGCGGCGGCAAAAAGTTGTTCGGCATCCAGCTTTATACCACATTCGGCAACGCGTTCTTCATCATGGCCATCGTGGTGGCGCTGCTGTTCACGCTGGCCTGGTCGCGCCACGGTCGGGCGATCCTCGCCATCCGCGAGAACGAGGTGGCGGCGGACGCCAGCGGCGTGCCGGTGACCAACTACAAGATCATGACGTTCACGATCTCGGCGTTCTTCGCGGGCATCGCGGGCGGGCTGTACGCCCACAGCATCGGCGTGCTGGACCCCACCAAATTCGATTTCAACACCTCCATCGAGTACCTGGTCATGGTCGTCTTTGGCGGCATGGGCAGCCTCACGGGCAGTATCATGGCCGCCAGTGTGCTGACGGTGGTGCAGTTCGCGATGGCGAAGCTGGTGGAGTTCCGTCAGCTCGCGTACGCGCTGATGCTGATCG
The DNA here is from genome assembly GCA_031555755.1 of Eubacteriales bacterium. Lineage (GTDB taxonomy): Bacteria > Bacillota > Clostridia > Christensenellales > Aristaeellaceae > JAJDGF01. Next base: position 8,691 of record JAVBUD010000158.1, read on the forward strand.
TGATGATGATCTTTCGGCCCAGCGGGCTGTTGGGCGTGAAGGAGTTCTCGCTGAACTGGCTGATGGGCAGGCTGGTGGGCAGGAAGTGGTTCTTGTTCGCGGACCGGATGGAGCGGCGGTTCATCGGGAAAAAGCCGCCGTCCATCATCGAGCCGGACGTGCCTGAATATGAGTACGACCAGGGCAAGAGCCACGCCCTGGAGACCCGCACATTGGGCATCCGGTTCGGCGGACTGCAGGCTGCGGAGGATGTGAACCTGCAGCTTCGTGAGCAGGAGATCGTGGGCCTGATCGGCCCCAACGGCGCGGGGAAAACCACGGTGTTCAACATGCTGACGGGCGTGTACCAGCCCACCGACGGCGACGTGGTGCTGATGGGCAAGTCCATGGTCGGAAAGCCCACCTACAAGATCACCGACTCGGGCATCGCCCGCACGTTCCAGAACATCCGGCTGTTCAAATCGATGTCCGTCATCGAAAACATCAAGGTCGCGTTCCAGAGCCGCATGCACTACACGATGCTGGACAGCTCTATCCGCTCCAACTATTACGATCGCGAGGAGCGCGGCTGCGACGAGCGCGCCAGGGAGCTGCTGCGGGTGTTCGACATGGAGCACCTGGCGGACGCCAACGCGGCGGCGCTCTCTTACGGTCAGCAGAGAAAGCTGGAGATCGCCCGGGCCATGGCCTCAAACCCGAAGGTGCTGTTGCTGGACGAACCGGCGGCGGGCATGAACCCCATCGAGACCCAGGAGTTGATGGCCACCATCCGCACGATTCGCGACCAGTTCCGCGTGTCGATCCTGCTGATCGAGCACGACATGAAGCTGGTCATGGGCATCTGCGAGCGCATCTACGTGCTGAACTATGGCCGCGTGATCGCCGAGGGGACGCCGGCTGAGATCAAGAACAACCCGGAGGTCGTGAAGGCATACCTGGGCAGCAGCGAAGAGGAGGCCCCCAAAGAGGAAGGCGAGGTGGCGCTGACATGAGCAAGGAGATGCTGCGCTGTGTGGCGCTGGATGTGTACTACGACGCCATCCACGCGCTGAAGGACGTCAGTTTCCACGTGGACGAGGGCGAAATCGTGACCTTGATCGGCGCGAACGGCGCGGGGAAGACCACCACGCTGCACACGATCTCGGGCCTGCTGAGGCCGAAGCTAGGCGCCGTGTCGTTCATGGAAAAGGACATCACAAAAACCGAGGCCCACGACATCCTGAAGATGGGCCTGGCTCAGGTGCCCGAGGGCCGCCACATCTTCGCGCAGATGACGGTGCTGGAGAACCTGGACATGGGCGCGTACGCGAGGAAGGACCGCGCGAACCTTGGGGACGAGATGGACCGCATCTTCCAGAGCTTCCCGCGCCTGAAGGAGCGCCGCAAGCAGCTTGCGGGCACGCTCTCAGGCGGCGAGCAGCAGATGCTGGCCATGGGCCGCGCGCTGATGTCAAAGCCGAAACTGCTGATGCTGGACGAGCCGAGCATGGGCCTGTCGCCGATTTTGGTCCAGGAGATTTTCTCCATCATCCAGATGGTCAAGGACCAGGGCGTGACGGTGCTGCTGGTGGAGCAAAACGCCAAAATGGCGCTGAGCATCGCCGACCGCGCGTACGTCATGGAGACCGGCAGCATCGTGATGCGCGGCCCGGCGAAGGAACTGCTGGGGAATGAGGAAGTGAAGAGGGCGTATCTGGGGAGTTAAACGAGGGCGGAACGGCACGGAGGGCGTTCCTAACGGATATGTTCGCAATGCATCATCAGGGCTGTAGGGAACGCCCTCCGTGGCGTTCCGCGCCTCGACGATTGAATGGGGTGTCTGTCAATGGATAAATCCCGTCCGGTCCGAAAACCACAGCGCCTGCCGAAATTCGATTACTCCGAAAAGCGCGCCTATTTCATAACCCTGTGCACGCAAAATCGACGATTGTTGTACGGCAGCATTGTCGAGGATCAAATGCAGCTGAGTGAGGCGGGCGAGATGATCCGTCAGACACTGACCGAGATCACCGGCGTCTACACGCGGTTCACAACACACGCATCTGTCGTCATGCCCAATCATGTCCATTTGCTCCTATCGATCAATGGCGATTATGATGACGGGGGCGGAACGCCACGGAGGGCGTTCCCTACGGAGGGCGGTGGTCCACGCACCATTTCGGATTTTGTCATGCGGTTGAAGACGCTGACGACTTACAGGTATATTGAGGGCGTCAAGTCTGGGCTGTATCCGGCCTTTGATCGCATTTTATGGCAAAAATCCTTCCACGATCACATCGTTCGGGACCAGAACGACCTGATGCAGATCTGGACCTACATCGAAAACAACCCCAAGCAGTGGGCGGTTGACCGGTACTGTCAATAGACACAACAAGAGGAGGCGACGGCCATGACCGACCTGCAATCTCTTCAAAAGGCCATCTACCAGAACAAGCTCGACAAGGGCTTCAATGTCACGGACGTCTGTAAGGAGTTCTGCTATGCCCAGGGCGAGCTATCCGAGGCGTTTCACGCGTACACTAAGCACAAGCCCGACGTGGGCGAGGAACTGGCGGATGTGGCGATTTATCTGTTCGGGCTGGCGGAGATCTTGGGCGTGGACCTCGGCTTTGAAATCGAGCGCAAGGTGGACATCAACCGGCGGCGGCGGTACGTGGTCGAGGGGGACGGCTGGCGCAAGGAACTGATCGATACGGATACGGAAGGAACGACCGACACTTGATCACGCACAACGGCAAGCAATACAAGGTCTTCGACACCCACACCCACGCGTTCCCGGACGCCATCGCGGTGGGCGCCATGGAGCTGCTGTCGCAGAAGGCGGGGATTCCCCATTATCATGACGGCTCCCACGCGGGGCTGTGCGCCTATGAGAGGCGGGGCGGGGCGGACGGGTTTTTGCTGCTGCCCATCGCGACCAAGCCGGGCCAGGCGCGGTCGGTGAACCAATGGGCGGCGGACCGCGCGGACGGGCAGATGCAGGCGTTCGGCAGCGTGCACCCGGACGGGCAGGATTTGGGGGACGAGCTGGACCGGATCGTGGACAGCGGGCTGCTGGGCATCAAGCTGCACCCGGAATACCAGCAGTTCTTCGTGGACGACGAGCGGATTATGCCCATGTATGAGGCGATTTTCCGGCGCGGGCTGCCCATCGTGTTCCACATGGGCGTGGACCTGGGGTATCCGCCGCCGGTGCACGGCACGCCGCAGGGGCTGGCGAAGGTTTGCGACCGGTTCCCGGAGGCCAGGATCGTCGCGGCGCACATGGGCGGATACCGGATGGAGGACGAGGCGCTGGCGCAGTTGGCGGGCCGGAGGAACCTGTGGATGGACACGGCCTATGTGGCGGACAAGATGGACCCGGTCGCGCTGGTAAAGCTGGCGCGGGCCCATGGCACGGACCGCGTGCTGTTCGCCACAGACGCGCCGTGGGTGGGTTTCGATTCGGCGCTGCAGGGGGTGCTGAAGGCGGGGTTTACGGACGCAGAGCTGGGCGACGTGCTGTATGGCAATGCGGCGGCGCTGTTGGGCATCGAGCATTGACCGGGGGCGGAACGCCACAGAGGGCGTTCCCTACAACGCCCAACGCGGCGATAGAACTTGTAGGGAACGGCCTCCGTGCCGTTCCGCCCCGTCGTGATGATGAGTTCAGGAGGGAAACACATGGATTTCTTTGACGCGGTCCACAACCGGCACTGCTACCGAAAGGCGTTCAAGGACCAGCCGGTCCCGAGAGAGGACCTCAGGAAGATCATGGAGGCGGGTCTGGCCGCGCCCTCCGGCTGCAACACCCAGACCACGAGCCTGATCGGCGTGGACGACCCGGCGCTGATGGCGCAGCTGTTCGCGGTGCTGGGCAACCAGCATTTCCAACCCATCCCGGCGGCGATTGCCGTACTCGGCAAGGACATCGAGGGCCGAATCGCCGGGCGCTGGTATGTGCAGGACTATGCGGCGGCCATCGAGAACATGCTGCTGTCGATTACGGCGCTGGGTTATGCCAGCTGCTGGATCGAGGGCGACATCACCATGGACGGGAAAAAGAACGCGGCCATGCGCAAGGTGCTGGACGTGCCGGAGGAGTACAAGCTGGTGGCGCTCCTGCCCGTGGGCGTGCCCGAAGGCGAGGTCAGAGGGCCGCAGAAGATGGGGTTTGAAGAGCGGGCTTGGTTCAACAGGGGATAATGGAACACCGTTCCGCCTCCCCCTCGCCGTGGGCCCAACCCAAGGAACAGGCCATGCAACAAAAAAAAAAGAGGGGTGGTGGTGGTAGGGGAGGAGGGGAAGGGGGGGTTGGAGCGGGTGGGTGGGTGTGGGGGGGGTGTTT
>JAVBUD010000131.1:0-15732 GCA_031555755.1 Eubacteriales bacterium
AAGAAGGTCCTTCGCTGCGCTCAGGATGACGGGGTTTGTGTGCAGTGACAGCCGTGCGAGCGCCCGGCCAACAATGTTGCTGGCCGGGCGCTCTTTATGGTGCTCAGATTGTCGGTTATTCCGCCAGCTTCTTGCCGTACACGATCGCCGGGTCTTCCGCGATGCGGCCGTTGACGTACTGGATCATCTCGTCGACACCGCCGGCCTTCAGCTTCGCGCGGTAGTCGTTCAGGATCTGCAGGGCGGCCTCGTCGGACTCGGCCACGATGGCCATTTTCTTCACGTCGTCATACACGACGGTGGACTTGTTCTCGTCATAGGCGGCGCGGCCTTCCCACTGCTGTGCGACGTCTTCCGCGGTGTAGCCTTCGAAGAACCACAGCGGGCGGATTTCCCGGGCGAGGGGCCACTGGCCGCGGTTGTAGTCGGGATCCCAGCCCTTGGACTTCATGAAGTCGTCGGTGGTCAGCTCGCCGTAGCCGAAGCCTTCCAGGAAGAAGCGCTGCGAGTCCTCGATCTTGATCTTGGCCCACTCCTCGGTGCGAACCGGGATGCCATCGACCATGTTGTAGTGGGTGCCCTCGATGCCGAACTTGCTCAGCAGCGTGCCTTCTTCGCCGGACAGGAACTCGATCAGCTCGAGCGCCTTTTCCGGGTTCTTGCAGTTCGCGCCCAGGAACAGGCAGCCGAAGCCGTACGCGCCCTTGCGGTACACGGTGCGGGTCTGGTCGCCTTCAGCGTTCGTGAACGGCCCAAGGGGCACGTATTCCATCTCGGGGTTGGTGGCATACAGCGTGGACGCGAAGAAGTCATACTGATGCGGATAGTGGCAGCCAAAGGTCGCGATGCGGCCCGTGGACATCTTTTCCTTACCCATGGTGTCGGTCTGATTCAGCGCCTCGGCGTCGTACAGGCCGTCCGCCACCAGGTTCCGCATGAACAGGATGCGGGCGTCCTCGGTGGGCGTCATGCAGCGCTCTTTGATCAGCCCATCGGTCGGGTCCACGATCCAGTCGGCATACACGCCGCCTTCGAAGCCCAGCACGTACTGGTCATAGCTCCAGCCGTTGTGCCAGTTGCCCGCGGGGATGACCGGCTTGCCGTTGATGTCCACGAAGCTGCCTGCCTTGATCTTTTCCAGCAGATCGCGCAGCGCCTCGGGGGTGGTGACGGACTGCGGGTCCACGCCCAGCGCCTCGAGGATGTCCTTGCGGGCGAACACATTGTACGCCCAGTTGGTGCAGTCCTCGTCGGTGGCGGGCTTGCGCGGGATGATGTAGCGCTCACCGTTAAAGTCCTTGTTCTCCAGATGGCCTTCCATGAACGCCTGGCTGACGCCCTCGGTGCAGGCCTTCTTGATGTTCGGATAGTTGTCGAGGTATTGGTTCAGGGCCAGCAGTTGGCCATCGACGGCGGCCTTCTTGATCAGCTCACCCTCGCCGCCGGGGTTGGTGGACCAGAACGGCGCGTTGGTGATGTCCGCCACGTCGTCAGACGCGAACACCATCGCCAGCTTCTCGGTCTCTGAGCTCGTGATCGTCTCCACCTTGATCCGCACGCCGATCTTTTCTTCGATCGCCTTGGAGATCGGGCCGTCCAAGAATCCCTCGGGGAAGTTATACGCGCCGCCGTTCCAGTCCATCAGGAACGTGAGTTCAACGACTTCGCCTTCGGCCAACGCCACGGGCACCATGCCCAGCACCAGCACCAATGCCAGCAAAAGGCTCAACAACTTCTTCATATCCTATACCTCCATCTTTCTTCATACTCAACTTGGGACCCACACTTGCGCTCTGCGAGAAAACCCGTGAGATGGACGCCCCCCTTTCCACTGGATGCTGATTATGTATACAAGAATTACTCCTTGATGGAGCCCACCATGATGCCGGTCACGAAATACTTCTGCAAGAATGGATACACGCAGATGATCGGCACGGTCAGGATGATCAGGAACGCCATTTTCAGCGATTCCGGCGTGGTGGCTGCGGCCATGCCCGCAATCAAGCTGGCGTTGCTGGTGGTCGCGCCGGCCACCTCCGGGTTGGTCTCGAACACCGCCTGGTTCATCAGATCATACAGCAGCGTGGCGGCGGGGTATAGGTCGTGGCGCTTGGACAGGTAGTACGCGCCCGCGAACCAGTCGTTCCAAGCGCCCACGCCGATGAACAGCGCCACCGTGGCGATGACCGGCACCGACAGCGGCAGCATGATCCTGAAAAAGATCATCGTCTCGCTGGCCCCGTCAATGCGGGCCGACTCCTGCACCGACTCTGGGATCGAGTTAAAGAACGTGCGCAGGATCAGCGCGTTGAAGAACGAATAGATCGACGGCAGCACCAGCACCCAGTAGTTGTTCAGCAGCCCGATCTGGCGATACATGATGTATGTCGGGATGATGCCGCCGGAGAAGATGGTGGTGAAGTAGAAATAGAAGATGATGGCCGTTCGTCCGGGCAGCGACTTTTTGGTCAGCGCATAGGCCATCAGCGCCGTCATCAGGCAGCCGATCACCACCAACAGCCCTGTGCGCGTCACCGAAACCACAAAAGACGACACGATCAGCGGGTTCTGGAACGCCTTCAGATAGTTGGAGAACGTCCACTCCCGGGGCCAGAAATAGATGCCGCCGCGCAGCGCGTCCTTGCCGGTGTTGAACGACAGGATCAGGCAGTACCAGAATGGGTACAGCGTGATGAAACCCAGCAGCGTCAGGACGAGATAGTTGATGCCCGACGCGACGTACGACAGCGGCGTGCGCCTGATGTGCTGCTCCGGGGCAACGGCCTTTTTTTCCGCGAGATTCATGTTCATGACTTTCCCTCCTTACCACAGCGAGACTTCGGTGACCTTCTTCGACACGTAGTTCATCGACACCACCAGCAGCATGCTCAGCACGCCGCGGAACAGGCTGATGGCTGCCGCGTAATCGAATTGGTTCATCTTGAAGCCGCGCCGGAGGATGTATGTGTCGATGACCTCCGCCACCTCGTAGGTGGACGGCGTCTGCATCAGCAGCACCTGCTCGAAGTTCACGCCGAACAGCCCGCCCACGTTCATCAGGAACATGATGCCGATGGTGGGCTTGAGCCCGGGCATCGTGATGTGCCACAGCTTTCGGGCGCCGTTTGCGCCGTCGATGGAGGCCGCCTCATACAGCGTCGGGTCGATTCCCGTCAGCGCTGCCAGGTAGATGATCGAGCCGTAGCCGATGCCCTTCCACATGTCCGTCAGCACCATGAACGGCACGAACGAGCTTTTCTGGCCCAGGAAAAAGATCGGCTCCAACCCCATGGTGATCCGAATGTCGTTCACCATGCCGATGGTGGGCGAGAAGAACTTCTGCACCAGCGACACCGTCACCACCCAGGAGATGAAGTGCGGCAGGTAACTGACCGTCTGGACGGTGCGCTTGAACGCCTTCGCCCGCACCGCGTTCAGCATCAGCGCCAACAAAATCGGCGCCGGGAAGCAGAACAGCAGCTTGGAGAAACTGATGACCAGCGTGTTCTTCACGTACGTCCAAAACATCGGGTCCGACAGAAAGCTCTGAAAATGCTTGAAACCCACCCACTGCGAGCCCCAAATGCCGCCGGAGTTGGTGAATTTCTTGAACGCGATCTGAAGCCCCGCGATGGGGTAATACTGAAACACCGCATACCAGATGATGGCCGGCAACAGGAAGATGTAGAACGGAAGATGCTTTCTGATGCGCATGCCGAGGGTCGATTCGCCAATCCTGCGCTGTTGTGCGGGGGCCTGAGTCATTGCTGAAAACCCCTTTCGACGATAATGATATGTCATTTTACGGCGTCCGATCCGTATTTCGGCTGTAAGAGCATAGGAAACACAACCATCCCCGAAGGCGGTCTTTGTATATCATAATTTGATATGTCTTATTCATTTCTGTAACCTGTTGAAATCATTTTAGCACAATTATACAATAAGGTCAAGTGTGAATATCGCCAATCCTGCATTTCGCGATCCCCTACGTTATGAGTGTGGAACGTCCTCTGTGACCTCCGGTTTGAATATGATATATCATCTATTGGCGACTGGAAAAACACAGTTGATTGTTGCGCCGAATTGTACTATACTTATACACAGTGAAAACGGGGGTAAAAATATGTCCACACAGCCGCATGCCTACAAGAAGATTTACGACATGCTCCGCTCAGAGATTGAATCCGGCATATATGCGCAGGGCGAACGCCTGCCCACCGAAAAGGAACTGTGCGAGCGCCACGGCGTCAGCCGCATCACCAGCAAGACCGCGCTGGACCTGCTCGCCCAGCACGGCATCGCGGAGCGCGTGCGCGGCAGCGGCACCTATGTCAAGCAGCCTGAGGCCGCTCGGGCCGGCGAGCCCCATCCGTCCGGCAACCTCATCGGCGTCATCATGCCCGATTTCAACGACGCGTTCGGCACCGGTGTGCTGTACGGCATCGACCAAATGTGCGCGGAGCGCGGCGCGTACTTTCTGCTCCGGCGATCGGGCAACGATCCGCAGGGCGAGCACAGCTGCATCGAGGACATGCTGGCCCAGGGCGTGATCGGGCTGCTTGTGATGGCGCAGCATGGCGAATACTACAACAACACGATCCTGAAGCTGATCGTGGACCACTTCCCCATCGTCATCCTGGACCGCAAATACCGGGGCGTGGAGTCCAACTACGTCGGCACGGACAATTTGGCCGCCGCCGAGCAACTGGCGGACCACCTGCTGGACGAGGGCCACCGCGCCATCGCGCTCATCTCCCCGCACTCCGTGAACACCAGCACGCTGGAGGACCGCATCGCCGGGTTCGTCAACGCCTATGCGAAAAGGAGCCTGCACCCGAACCGCAACCTGTGGTTCACGGATGTGCGCTCGACACTGCCCATGAACAGCACGCCCGAGACCATCGCCCAGGACAAGGCGGAGCTGCACGCACACTTTGAAGCAAACCGCGAGATCACGGCGGTGTTTGCGGTGGAGTACAAGATCGCCGTGCTGGCGCGCGAAGTGGCCATGGAGCGCGGGCTGAGCGTGCCGGGCGACCTCACCATCGTGTGCTTCGACACCCCGAACGCCAGCGAATACCACAGTGAGTTTACCTGTATCAAACAGAGGCAAGAGGAAATCGGCCGCGCCGGGGCGCAGCTGCTGTTCGAACTGGCCCAAAACCCGGACGCAAACAAAGAAAAGCGGACCCTTCAATTGGATGCACAGCTCATCATCGCGGACTGAAGGAGGCCAATATGACAAATCGCGAACGGGTGCGGGCGATTCTGCATTATGAGTCTTGCGATCGGATGCCGGTCGTCGCCTTTGGTTACTGGAACGAGACACTGGACAAGTGGGCCCAGGAGGGCCACATCGCGCCGGAACACGCCCGAGGCTATGCGGCCCAGGGAGACAATTCCATCGCCGACCGCACGGTCATGGACAGGCTGGGTTTCGATTTCAATTGGAATCGCACGGCCTCCGGCCACAATGACCTGCGCCCGCCGTTTGAGGAGCGGATCATCGAGCAGCGCCGGGACGGCAGCCAGGTGATCAGCGACGCCTACGGCCACATCGTGTTGGTCAAGCCCGGCGTGGTGTCGATCCCCGCCGAAATCGGCACGATCCTGACCGGACGGGACGTGTGGGAGGCGGAGTACCTGCCGAGGCTGCAGTTCACCGAAGATCGCGTCGACCGGCGGATGCTCGAGCAGCTCAAGGCCCAGGACGCGGAGCGCGATGAGCCATTGGCCATCCATGTCGGCAGCCTGTATGGCCGCATCCGCGACTGGATCGGCGTGGAGCATCTGGCCTATCTGATGGCCGACGACGAGGATCTGTTCGTTGAGATCATCGAGACCCACGCCCAACTGTGCTTAGACGTGGCCAAGGTCGTGCTGGACAGCGGCGTGCAGTTTGACTACGCCCACTACTGGGAGGACATCTGTTTCAACAACGGGCCACTGATCAACCCCGTCATGTTTGGCGAGGTCGTGGGGCCGCTGTACAAAAAGATGAACGACATGATCAGGGGCTACGGCATCGACATCGTGTCGCTGGACTGCGACGGCTGGATTGACCGGCTGATCCCCACCTGGCTGGAAAATGGCGTCAATACCATGTTCCCCATCGAGGTCGGCACCTGGCACGCGTCCATCGCGCCTTGGCGCGCCCAGTACGGACGCGATCTGCGCGGCGTGGGTGGCATGGACAAGCGCGTCTTTGCCCAGGATCGGGCGGCGGTGGATCGGGAGATCGAGCGCCTAAAACCCCTCGTGGAACTGGGCGGCTACATCCCCTGCCCGGACCACCGCATCGCGCCGGACGCCAAGTTCGAGCTGGTCCAATACTACTGCGACCGGTTCAGAAAGAACTTTGGATGACCGCGATTGGCCCACGCCCTGGCCGCCGGTCTGCCGGCGCCTTCCCAGCGAAGCCCCGCCAAACGGAAAAACGCAAACCCGCATGCGCCCATCGAACGCCTGACGCGGCTTTCGATGCCCATTTGCGCACATTGGGACGGATGTAATCCGCGGCGCATGCCCCTTCTCGCACAAACATTTCGCCCAAACCCGGGCAATCTCGGCGCTTTCTCAGGGCTACGATTTGTCTATTGCGTCAGTCATTTGATGTTTTCCGCTCACAAAGTCGGCCTGGCCGCCGGTTATGGTTGTCACACTGTATCCATCCATGTATAATGCAAATAGCGGTGTCATTTCAATGACAGAATATGAGGAGGATCGGTGCATGAAGCTGGGCGTGAATACCGTGCTGTTTAAGCCATTCAGTGTGCTGGAGGCCATGAGGGCCGCAAAGCTCGCCGGGTATAATGGCGTGGAACTGTCCGCGATCAAGGGCATGTGCGAGCATCTGGTGCTGGACGACTGGGCGCAGAGCGCGGCGGAGATCAGGGCCGCCGCCGAGGAGACGGGCATGGAGCTGCTGTCGATGGAGGTCGCCTCCATGGACGAGGACCGGTTGAAAAAGGCGTTTGAGGCGGCGAAGGCGCTGGGCGTGCCGGTGGTCAACGTCGGCCCCATCGGCAAGTCGGACGTCGAGGAAGACCTCGTCGCCTGCATCGAAGCGCTGGCCGACCGCGCGCATCTGGCCGCTGAGTACGGCGTCACGCTGTGCTGCAAGGCCCATGTGGGCGGCTCGATCTATTCCACGCCCACCACGCTCCGCGCCATGGCAGCGATCCCTTCGGATGCCTTCGGCGTGGACATGGACCCCAGCCACATCTATCGCGCGGGCGAGCTGCCGGAGCAGGCACTGCCCCAGGTGGTCTCCAGGGTGAAACACATCCACATCCGCGACTGCAAGGGCCCCGGCCCCGCGCCGGGCGCGCCCGCCATGCAGGCCTGCGGGCGCGGCGACATCGACCTGATGGGCTACTTCAAGGCGCTGGTGGACGCGGATTATCAGGGCCCCGTGTGCCTGGAGGTCATCGGGCCGGACCTCGCCATGGACGAGGCGGTGGCCATCGCGGCGGAGAGCTACGGCTACATGAACGCATGCCTAAAGGCATTGGGAGGAAGATAATCATGGCCAACAAAAAGCCTAACATCCTGTTTTTCGGCATCGACAGCCTCCGGCGCGACCACATGAGCCACTACGGCTACAGCCGGCTGACCACGCCCCACATGTCCAAGTACGCGGAGGGCGGCATCACCTTTGACAACTGCTTCAGCCCACACATCCCCACCACGTCGGGCTATTCCAACATGGTCACGGGCCGCGACTGCTTCGGCACCGACGTGGTGGCGCTGCGTCACAAGGGCGCCATCGTCGACGGCGTGCCGGTGCTGGCCGAGGTGCTGCGCGATCAGGGCTACACCACCACCTGCGTGGGCTTCGAATGGAACGCGGGCGGGCGCGGCTACGACAAGTACCTCGATTTCGCGGGCTGGGGCCCGGACCACGACGATGGCCGCGCCCACAAGGCGGAAAACCTGAACGACGTGGCGATCCCGGAGCTGCGCCGGCTGGCCGCCCAGGAAAAGCCGTTCATGCTGTTCCTGCGCCACATGGACCCCCACTCCCCCTACCTCGCGCCGCAGCCGTTCCAGGACATGTTCTTCCAGGGCGACATGTACAATCCGGACGACAAGCGCATGCAGAAGGTCTACGACTTCAAGCCCTTCGGCGACTACATCAAGTCCTGGCTGCCCGAGGGCCTGACGAACCCCGACTACGTCATCGCCCAGTACGACAGCGCCATCGCGTACATGGACAACTGCATCCAGCGCCTGCTGGAGACCCTCAAGGAACTGGGCCTGGAGGAGGACACGATCGTGGTCATCACCTCCGACCACGGCGAGACGCTGTACGACCACGACTGCTACTTTGACCACCACGGGCTGTACGACCCCACGCTGGTGGTGCCGCTGATGATCAACTGGAAGGGCCACCTGCCCGAAGGCAAGCGCTTCGGCGACTACTGCCAGCTCAAGGACCTGATGCCCACGTTGCTGGACATCATGGGCATCGAGACGGACCTGCCGTTCGAGGGCCGCAGCCTGTATCCGCTGGCCAAGGGTGAGCCGCGCTCGGCGGAGCCCGAGTTCTACATCACCGAGTGCACCTGGATGCGCAAGCACGGCTGGCGCACGCCGGAGTGGAAGCTGATCGTGGCGCTGGAGCCGGACTTCCACTTCAAGCCCGAGCTCGAGCTGTACAACCTGATCTGCGACCCCGAGGAAAACGATAACGTGGCCGAGCAGAATCCCGAGGTCGTGGCGATGCTGAAGGCGCGTATGGAGGCGTTCATTAAGCGCCGCGAGCGGGAGACCGGCCGCGAAAACCCCATGTACACCAACCTCAACTGGCACGGCCTGGACTGCGGCCCGTTCAAGACCAGCCAGCAGGCCTACGACTCCATGTACATCGGCGGCATCGAGACCGCCATCAAGCTGCAGCAGAAGAAATAGGGGTGTGGAAATCGATGCTCAGAGTGTGCGTCATCGGCCTCGGCCCCATCGGCAACCTGCACTGCCGCATCTATAAGGAGGACGAACTGGTCCAGCTGATCGGCGTGTGCGACATCCAGGAGGACCGCGCCCGGGAGGCCGGCGCGCGGTATGGCGTCAGGCATTATCTGGACGCCGTAACCATGCTGCGCGAGCTGAAGCCGGACCTGGTGTCGGTGGCCACGGGCGGCTATGAGTACTCGTCCGACCACTGCCTGCCCACGATCCAGGCACTGGAGGCGGGCTGCCATGTGCTGACGGAAAAGCCGATCTCCAACACCATCGAGGACGGCCAGCGCATGGTGGACACCGCCAAGCGGCTCGACCGCTGCTTCGCGCTGGACTTCAATCACCGGTTCACCCCCGCCGCACGCGCCGCCAAGGCGTGGCAGGACCAGGGCCTGATCGGCGAGCTGCTGTTCTGCAACATGGCGCTGTGGATCGGCAAGCCCCAGGATTTCGAATCGCCCTACTATCACCTGAAGGCGCTGAACCCCCACAGCTTTGAGATCATCCGCTACTTCATGGGCCCCATTGAGGCCGTGCAGTGCTTCGCGATGAAGGCGCCCGGCCGCACGATCTGGTCCACCGCCAGCATCAACCTCAAATTCCAGTGCGGCGCGGTGGGCCACCTGACCAGCAGCTATGACATCGCCCGGGGCCACCCCATGGAGCGCTGCGAGGTGGCGGGCACGAAGGGAAGGCTGCTGTTTGAGGACATGTGGCGCGAGGCCACGCTGTTCCCCGCCGGCAACCCGGAAAAGCGCGTGTACACCAACCCCGTCTTCGGCGGCTACGAGGGCTTCGACGACACCTTCCGCGACCGCATCCGGAGTTTCGTGCGACAGGTGGACGGCGGCTGCCGACCCGACCAGGTCGACGGCAGCGGCGAACAGGGCCTGGAGGCACAAAAAGCGATCCACGCCGCCATCGAATCCCTGGACACGGGCCGGGTGGTCTATCTGAACGAACTGTTTCCGCGATAAATAGGAGGCGCGCAGGATGAGCGAGCCGCGGATCATGAAATGGACCGACATCGCCCCGTCGAACACACCGGGCATCGCGGTGATCCCCACCTCCCACGTATCGGTGGGCAAGCACTCCCACGACTTTTATGAGCTGGTCTACATCCGCGAGGGCTTTTGCCTGCACGACGTGGACGATCAGATGACGCTGCTGATGGAGGGCGACCTGTTCATGCTGCGCCCGGGACAGTCGCACCGCTACATCGGCAACCGCGTCGTGTCGCTGTACAACTGTCTGTTCGCGCCGGACCGGGTGCCGGAGGCGCTCAAGGACCACCCCGCGTTTGCCATCGGCGGACACAGCGCGTTCCCGCAACTCCATTTGGCGCTCCCGCAGCGCAAGGCCATCGCCCGCCAATTGGACGGCATGGTCCAGGAGACCGAGGAGCGGCCTGCATACTGGGAGACCCGGCTGCAGGGCCTGTTCACCTGCATGCTGATCGACTGCGCGCGGATCGTGTCCCAGCGGGCGTTTGACGGCGACCGGCGGCCAGACTACATGGGCTATGTGATGATCGCGCTGCAGTACATCGAGCGGCACTATGACCAGGAACTGACGATCAAGCAGATCGCGGACGAGGCCGATGTGTCGGGCGATTATCTGACGCGCCAATTCAAGCAGGCGCTGGGTATCACCCCCGTGACCTACATGCGGCGCTACCGATTCGCCAGGGCCATGGAACTGCTAACCCAGCGCGTGCCCGTCACCGAAGTGGCTGCCCAGGTCGGCTACCGCAGCCTGGCGCACTTCTCAAGGGAATTTAAAAAGGAGCTTGGGACCAGTCCATCCAAGTACACGGACCAGCAACAGCAATAGGAGGACGGATATTATGGCGCTTCAAGTGGCGATCATCGGCATGGGCAACATCGGCAACACCCACGCCAAGTGCTATCAGGACAACCCGCTGGCAACCATCGTGGCGGTGTGCGACCTCGTAAAGGAAAAGGCGGACAAGGCCGCCGCCGACTACGGCGCGCGCGCGTTCTACGACGCGGAAGAGATGCTGAAATCCATGCCGGAGATCGACATCGTCTCCGTCACGACCGCAGGCTACGACAACGGCTCGATGCACTTTGAGCCCGCGATGCTGGCGCTGTCCTACGGCAAGCACGTGCTGGTGGAAAAGCCCATCTGCGCGGACGTGCGGGACGCGCGGGCGCTGGTGGCGTACGCGGCGCAGCAAAAGCTGTATTTGGGCTGCGACCTGAACCATTTCTTCACCGGCCCCGCGGACGACGCCAAGCTACTGCAGCAGAGCGGCGGCGTGGGTGAGCTGGTGTACTGCATCCACAAGGTGGGCTTCAACGGCTCGGAGCTGAAGTACCCGGGCGTCGGCTCCCCGCGCTGGCAGACGCCGTACTCCCATGTGAAGGCGTTCTGCGCGCACCCGTTCAGCGTGATGCGCCACTTCTGCGGCGACATCGTGCAGATCCAGGCGTTCATGGACAAGCCCGGCGTGCGCGCGACGGCCATGGACCCCATGCTGTCGATCAACTCCATCCACGTCCGGTTCGCGAACGGCGGCGTGGGTTATCTGCTCAGCCAGCGCGGCGACGCCATGTTCGGGCTGGGCGGCTGGTGGAGCTATGAGCACGCGGGCACCAAGGGCACGTTTTGCATCGAGAACTGCGTGGAAAAGCTGCACTACTGGAATGTGAACGAGGTCGAAAACCCCAGCATGGCCTCGCCCGCGCCGAAGACCACGGACTATGGCGTCAAGGATTTCGGCGCCACATTCCCCGTGCGCATCAACGCGTTCCTGGAGGACGTGACGAACAAGGTGCCCCGAGAGCACATCCGCGCCTCGGGACGCGACGCGCTGGCCACGCTGGAGTACACCTTCGCCGCGATCAAGTCCTACGAGCACGGCGGCGCGCTGGTCGTCCCCGAACTGTTGCCGCCGCTGCACGGCGACATCTCGCTGGTCTTCTAAGGAGAACTGAGGAGGGTATACACCATGAAGAAATGTCTCGCATTGATCCTGGCGCTGATGTTGGCGCTCGGCGCGATCCCGGCCATCTCGCTGGCGGACAGCGCGAAAACCGAACTCAGCTTCGTGCGCATCGGCAACGACGCCGCCGAGAAAGCCTACTGGGAGTGGGTCATCCAAGGTTTTGAGGCCGCCAACCCGGACATCAAGATCCTGTACGACGACGCGGCCATCGGCGAGCCGATGGAGACCAAGCTGAACACCATGTTCGCATCCGGCAGCGGCCCCGACCTGATCGGCCACGGCATCCTGTCCGTGGCGGCGCGGGTGGAGCTGGGCCATTATCAGGCCATCGACGCGTATTTCGACGCCTGGGAGGGCAAGGACGACCTGCTGCCCAGCGTGCTCGCCAACGGCACATACAAGGGCCACACCTACGGCCTGGGCTACTCGGTGACGCCGTTCGTGTTCGCCTACAGAAAAGACCTGTTCGAGGCCGCGGGTCTGGACCCGGAGCAGCCGCCCACGACCTGGGACCAGCTGGCCGAATACGCCCGCAAGCTGACCGTGAAGAGCGGCGATGAGATCACCCAGTCCGGGTTCTGCTTCCCCCAGACCGGCGGCAACATGGTGGAGTTCGACGTGTTCACATTCGGCAACGGCGGCAAATTCATGGACGAGGACTCCAACCCCACCATGGACGGCCCGGCGCAGCTGGAGGTGCTGAACTACCTCTCCGGCCTGCTGCCGGACGTGAACATGGTCTACTCCAACAGCGAGACCAACCCCTTCGTCAAGGGCTTGGCCGCGATGACGCTGATCAACAATGTGGCGCTCACCAGCATGCTCCAGGACCCGGAATATGCGGGCAAGGTCGGCGTCGCGCTGCCCCCGAACAACGGCGTGAAGGGCACGTTCAGCGGCTGCAACATGCTGTTCATCGGCCGCGACTGCAAGAACGCGGACGCCGCGTTCTCGTTCATCGAGTTCGCGCTGAGCCAGGAATCGACGCTGGAGCGCGCCAAGCAGCTGCGCATCCCCGTCACTCGCGCGTCCCTCCAGGCCGAGTTCGCGGCGCTGGACCCCTACAACGCGGCGCGCTCGGAATGCGTGGAAAACGGCACCGGTATGCCCCGCGCGACCTGGGCCACCACATTCCAGCGCATCCGAAACGAGCTGGTCCAGGCCGTGCTGTTCGGCGGCGCGGACGCCCAGCAGTCGCTGACCAAGGCCCAGGAGGACCTGCTGTTTGAAATCGAAGGATAGACGCCATATGGCGGCGAACCGCTACAGCAAACAGGACACGAGGGCGGCATGGGTGATGCTCATGCCGTTCCTGGTGTTTTTTGCGCTGTTCGTGCTGTACCCGCTGCTCGTGAACCTTCATCACAGCTTCACCAACTACAACCTGTCCCAGGACTACAAGTGGGTCGCCCTGCGTAACTATGAGCGGCTGCTGCAGGACCGCGTGTTCCTCAGGTCACTGCAGAACACCTCGGTCTTCGCCGCGTTCAGCATCCTGTGCCTGACGGCGCTGGGCTTTCTGACGGCAGCCGCGCTCCACAGGACCACGCGCGGCGTGAAGTGGATGCGGATGCTGCTGCTGTTCCCCTATGCCACGTCCATGACCGCCGTGTCCATGATCTGGCTGATGATGTTTGACCCTCTGACCGGCTTTTTGAACAAGATCCTGCATTTCTTCGGGTTCGCGGCGTCCACATTCCTATTCGACGAGGCGATGGCGCTGCCGCTGATGATCTTTGTCAACGTCTGGAAAAACATCGGCTACTGCATGCTGATCTTCCTGGCGGGGATGCAGGCGATCCCGACGGATGTGTACGAGGCGGCCACAGTGGACGGCGCGTCGGAGCTGACCAAACTGCTGCACGTGACGCTGCCGATGATCCGCCAGGTCACCTTCTTCGTGCTGGTCACCACCACCGTCAAGGCGTTCAAGACATTCGAACAGGTGCAGGTCATGACGCGCGGCGACCCGCTGAACGCCACCACGACCATCGTGCATCAGATCTACATGCGCGGGTTCAGCGAGTACAAGATGGGTTATGCGTCGTCGATGGCGATGGTGCTGCTGGTGATCGTGATGGCCGTGACGCTGATCTTCAACGGCATAAACCGCCGGGGTGAGGGGGTGTCCGACCGATGAAAAAGCGCCAGAAGTCCGGCCTCGCGTACAGGATACTCGTCGGCGCGTTCCTCGCGCTCATGGTGCTGTTGATCGGCATTCCGCTCATCATGACCGTGTCCGTGTCGCTGCAGACAATGCCCGAGATCAACTCGGCCCAGCCCGTCATCCTCCCCGCCTCGCCGCAGTGGCAGAATTATCCCAGGGCTTTGACCAATGGCAACTGGCCGCTGTACCTGAAAAACAGCGCCATCATCACGCTGATCACCACATTCGTCAGCCTTGCGATCAACTCCCTGTCCGGGTTCGTGTTCGCCCGCATCCCCTTCCGGGGCAGAAACGCGCTGTTCATTCTGGTCCTGATCGGCATGATGATCCCGCCGCAGGTGACGCTGATCCCGGTGTTCACCATGATGCGCGCCGTGCCGCTGCTGGGCGGAAACGACCTGTTCGGCCACGGCGGGTCGGGCCTTTTAAACACCCACGCCGGGCTCATCCTGCCGTTCATCGCGGGCTCCTTCGGCGTGTTCCTGTGCAGGCAGTTCTACCTGGACTTCCCAGGTGAGCTGGACGACGCTGCGCAGATCGATGGCTGTGGCCGCTTCATGCAGTACCTCCGCATCTACCTGCCCCTCAGCGGCCCCGTGCTGGCCAGTTTGGGCATCCTCAAGTTCACGGGCACCTGGAATGAATACACCTGGCCCCTCGTCATGACCAGCGGCGAATCCTTAAAGACCGTCCAGATCGCACTAACCTCCTTCCGCGACGAGGCCGAGATCCACTGGAACCTGCTCATGGCCGCCACCCTCGCCAGCAGCCTACCCATCTATCTGGCGTTCTTTTTCGCCCAAGACAGCTTCGTGTCCGGCCTGCTCGCAGGCAGCGTCAAGGGTTGATTTTCAAGGCGCGAAAGGCGCACCCACCGCCGGTGCCGGTGGACGCGCGCGCCTATGCGTCCCCAAACGGATAGGGCGGAAAGCTGACGCCCACGCCGGTGTCGGTGTGGGGATGATAGTCGGAGTGGGTGCAGTCGTTGTTCCGGCTGCGGTCGGCGCCGTTGTCGCTGTGGGGGGCCTCGTCCTTGTGCGTCGTCGTGGCGAGCTTGGCAGCGCCGCGCCAGAACAGGCGGGCTGATTCGGGGTGTGCCTTCAGGCGGTCGCCCAGCTTCTGGGCGGCCTCCTTTTTCTTTGCCCAGGCGCCGCCCGACAGGATGCGCAGGTGTTCCTGGATCTCGGCGTCATAGTAGGGCAGTTGTTTGTACGCCACCTGCGCCAGCCGCGAACACGTCATCATACCAGCCTGAGCGACGCCCTCCAGCAACGCCACGTCGGTGATCCTTGTCAGCGCGGCTTCACGGATGCGGTCCAATTCGCTCTCGCGATACAGCCGCTGCAGCAGGTCTTGCCGGTTGATTTTTTTCATGGCCTCCTGTCCCTGATTGAACTGGTCCACCTTCGCGATCCCCATCAGCAGCTCTTCGTCCTCCGGCCCAGCCAGCTCGATCATCCGACGGACGGCTGCGACCTGTACGCCATAATGCTCACTGTCCATGAGGCGCTGTATCACGCGCTTGTCTGTGGTGTGCTGGATGCACAATTTGCGCACCTCGCCGTCCGCGCCGCCCGCCGCGATCTGGGCCAAAAAAGCCGCGTCCTCCGGCCCCGCGATCTGAACAAACCGC
>JAVBUD010000192.1:0-15732 GCA_031555755.1 Eubacteriales bacterium
ACCGGAAGTGGTGATCTCAGAGACGGCTCACGAGGCGATAATGGTCATCCCACCATCGCCGTCATCCTGAGCGAAAGCGAAGGACCTTCTTCAAAATAAGCCATGGGGTTTTTATTTAGGAAGGTCCTTCGGTTTCGCTCAGGATGACGGCGATGGTGGGATGACCATTATCGCCTCGTGAGCCGTCTCTGAGATCACCACTTCCGGTATCCGGTCCACAAACCCTACCCAGGCGACATCTACCGCCCGGTCAGGAACGCGGAACTCCACGGAGGGCGTTCCCTACGGCCGACTGCGCAGTATTCGTGCGCCCACTACCGCTTCGCGGACACAGTCGCCCGATCCGCCTTGCTCATCTTCTTCTGCTTCCCCGACCGCTCGCGGATATACTTCGTCCGGTTCATCGCGTAGGCCAGCTCCTTTTTCTGCTGCCCGTACGCGGCCCATCGCTGCTGGCTCAGCCGCCCTTCCGCAAGCGCCGCCCGCACCGCGCAGCCGGGCTCACTTCCATGGCTGCAGTCCGCGAACCGGCAGTCTCCCATCAGCGCCTCCACATCGGAAAACGCCTCGCCCAGTCCCGCGTCCGCGTCCCACAGCCCCAGCTCGCGCATGCCGGGCGTGTCGATGATCATCGCGCCGGAGGGGAGCATCACCAACTCGCGGTGGGTGGTGGTGTGCCGTCCCCGGGCGTCGTCCTCGCGGATGGCGCTGACCTTCATCACGTCCTCGCCGTACAGCGCGTTCAGCAGGCTGGATTTCCCGACGCCGCTCATGCCCAGGAAGACCAGCGTCTTGCCCTTTGCTACATAGGGCGAAAGCTGCTCAATCCCGTCCCGCGTCTTGCTCGACAGCGCGATCACCGGCACGCCGGGTGCCTCCGATTCCGTTCGGGCGATGTATGCCCCGGCGTCGCCGCACAGGTCCGCTTTGGTCAGAATGATCACAGGCGACGCGCCGCTGTCATAGGCGGCGGTGAGGTAGCGCCCGATGCGCTTGAGGTTGAAGTCCCTGTTCAGTGAGCTCATGATGAACACGTAGTCAAAGTTGGCCGCCACCACCTGCTCAAAGGACAGCACATCGTAGCGCGAGGCGTGAGCGCCGAGGTTGTCCAATCGGGAAAACTGGGATGAGCGCGGCAGAATCCGTTCGATGACGCTGTCGCCCAGGGGGTTGTGGCGCACCAGCGCGAAGTCGCCCACGGCGGGCAGGTCCGCCCGGGCCAGGACGCGCTGCTGGAAAGTGCCCGACAGCTGGCAGCCGATCTCGCCGCGCTCGCAGATGGCGATGGAGCGCTCGCGGTGGATGGCCGTGATGCGGCAGGGGATGAGGGTGTCGTCGTGTGCTTCCGTGTTTCGATAACCGTAGTCTGCCAGGTTGATCAATGGGCAGTGCCTCCTAAAAATATGTGTCGTCAGTCCAAAAGAAAAAGCACGTGGGACCGCGGCTCCTTCGCCGCGCCCACGCACATGTGCGCCGTTTGACACGAAAGGTTCCGTTGTGCGGCGCACAGCAACGCTCGGGGCACTCTGTCGCCCCAGCCACGTCACTATTGCGCCCGCGTATGAAGGTTTATGGAAAAACCATCTTGCGGGCTGTCATTGTACACACAACCCCTTTCGCGTATGAAATTCTGAGGGTAGTATACATCGGCGGGGGTGAGGATGTCAAGGGGGAACG
The DNA here is from genome assembly GCA_031555755.1 of Eubacteriales bacterium. Taxonomy (GTDB): domain Bacteria; phylum Bacillota; class Clostridia; order Christensenellales; family Aristaeellaceae; genus JAJDGF01. Next base: position 1,678 of record JAVBUD010000192.1, read on the forward strand.
TCGCTCACGCGCCCTAAAGCGCCGTCATCCTGAGGCCGCAGCCGAAGGACCTTCCTCAAACTGAACCGCGGAGCTTATCTTGAGGAAGGTCCTTCGCTTGCGCTCAGGATGACGGCGAATTCTGGTCATATTGAGCAAAGTGATAAGCCACCCCTAACTCCCCATAAAATCTTTGCTAAAAAAACCACAACCTCACATTCTATGCTATAATAGTACCGATAATCCAGATAGGGAGGAAGAACCATGCAATATTCACATGAAGTGGAACAGATGATCTGCGTGGCAAAGGGCCCCAACCACGGCCCGGCCCCCATCCCCGAAGAGGGCAAGTGGGTACAAGCCAAGCAAATCGCGGACATCTCCGGACTGACCCACGGCGTCGGCTGGTGCGCGCCCCAGCAGGGCACCTGCAAGCTGACGCTGAACGTCAAGGACGGCATCATCGAAGAGGCGCTGATCGAGACCATCGGCTGCTCCGGCATGACCCATTCCGCCGCCATGTCCGCCGAGATCCTGCCCGGCAAGACGATCCTCGAGGCGCTGAACACGGACCTGGTGTGCGACGCCATCAACACCGCCATGCGCGAGCTGTTCCTGCAGATCGTATATGGGCGCACCCAGTCCGCGTTCTCCGAAGACGGCCTGCCGATCGGCGCGGGTCTGGAAGACCTGGGCAAGGGCCTGAGGTCCCAGGTCGGCACCATGTACGGCACCAAGAAAAAGGGCGTGCGCTACCTGGAGATGGCCGAAGGCTATGTCACCAGCATCGCGCTGGACGAGGACGAGCAGGTGTGCGGCTATCAGTTCCTGTCGTTGGGCAAGATGATGGACGCCATCAAAAAGGGCATGAGCCCCAACGAGGCGTATGAGAAGAACCTGGGCACCTACGGCCGCTATGCCGAAGCGCCCAAGCACATCGACCCGCGCAAGCAATAAGAAAGGGGGAACCAAGTATGATCCGTTTTGAAGGATATGAGCGGCGCATTGACAAGCTGCAGCCCGTGCTGAAGTCCCTGGGCTTCGCGGACTTCGAGGCTGTGAAGGAATACACCCTATCAAAGGGCGTGGACGTGGACGCCATTGTGCGCGGCATCCAGCCCACCGCGTTCGAGAACGCCATCTGGGCGTACACCCTGGGCGCAGCCATCGCGCTGAAGAAGGACACCAAGGCCGCCGCCGACGCCGCCGAGGCCATCGGCGAGGGCCTGCAGGCGTTCTGCATCCCCGGCTCTGTGGCGGACCAGCGCCAGGTGGGCCTGGGCCACGGCAACCTGGCCGCCATGCTGCTGCGTGAGGCGACCAAGTGCTTCTGCTTCCTGGCCGGCCACGAGAGCTTTGCCGCCGCCGAAGGCGCCATCGGCATCGCCCGCACCGCCAACAAGGTCCGTAAAGAGCCGCTGCGCGTGATCCTGAACGGCCTCGGAAAAGACGCCGCCATGATCATCAGCCGCATCAACGGGTTCACCTATGTCCAGACCCAGTACGACTACTACACCGGCGAGCTGAAGGTCGTGATGGAAAAGGCGTACTCCGACGGCGACAAGGCGAAGGTCCGCTGCTATGGCGCGGACGACGTGCGCGAAGGCGTGGCCATCATGCACAGCGAGGACGTGGACGTGTCGATCACCGGCAACTCCACCAACCCCACCCGCTTCCAGCACCCCGTCGCGGGCACCTACAAAAAAGAGTGCAACGACAAGGGCAAAAAGTATTTCTCCGTGGCCTCCGGCGGCGGCACAGGCCGCACCCTGCACCCGGACAACATGGCCGCCGGCCCCGCCAGCTATGGCATGACCGACACCATGGGCCGCATGCACTCAGACGCCCAGTTCGCGGGCAGTTCCTCCGTCCCGGCCCACGTCGAGATGATGGGCCTGATCGGCATGGGCAACAACCCCATGGTCGGCGCGACGGTGGCCGTTGCGGTGGCCATCGAGGAGAGCTACAAGAAGTAAAGCCGCCAAGGAGACGCCCGCACAAGTCGTCATCCTGAGCGTCAGCGAAGGACCTTCCTCAAACTGATCCAGTTGCAGGAAGGTCCTTCGCATACGCTCAGGATGACTGCGGGGACGGACTCGGAACGGTCCCCGTGCCGTTCCGCCCCCGGTTAAAACATCCCCCCGACCACGGCGTACTGCACCGCGCAGTACAGCGTGCCCGCAACCATCATGGCCGTCACCGCGGCGTCTGCCCAGCGCTTGCGAGTCAGGTGCGCCAGCATCGTGTACAGCGCGTACATTGCGCCCAGGTACCGCGAGCCGCTCAGCAGCCATGTCGGCGCGAGGGCGACATAATAATAGAGTGCCGCGTACGCGCCGTCGCCTGGGTTCACCTTTCGCCATGTCAGCGACAGCACCAACAGCACCAGCGCCATCGCCACGATCTGCGGCAGCCACACGCCGTATCGCGCGGCCATGTCCGTGCCGTCCAGCAGGTTCGCCAGCGTGTATTGCACCGTGTTCGGCAATGAGCCGAACGTCTGGCTCCAGTGCTCGCGCTGGTACGTCAGGAACCGCAGCCAGTCGCCGGTGACTGCTTTGTTCAGGCACAGGTACGCGAGGAATCCCAGCGCCACCAGGCAGGTGAGCGCAAATCCCTTCGCGAGGCGCGAAAAGTCACCCCGCGCCCGCCGCCAGACCTCGTAGAAAATCGGCACCGCGCACAGCAGGCCCAGCATGCGCGTGCACGATGCCAGCGCGCCCAGGGCGACGGCCCAACCCAGCCGATTCTGCCGCGCCAGCAGCACGCACAGCAGCGTCAGCAGCAGGAATGTGGACTCCGAATAGGGCAGCGAGCAGAACAGCGACACCGGGCACAGGCATAGGTACCGCACCGCCCGCCGCGCGGCCGCCGCGCCCTGCTCCATTTCCACCAGCCGGAACAGCGCCCAGCCGCAGCCCAGGAAGCACAGATTCGACACCACATACGCGGCCAGCTCCGTGCGGCCCAGGAACAGCCATTTTGCGCCCATCACCAGCAGCGGATACAGCGGATAGAACACGATGTGCAGCCGCGCGTCGCCCTCGCTGACGTACCAGTGGTCGGCGATGCCGATGTAGTGGCTTGCGTCCCAGCGCGTCCAGGTGCTGGACGACAGCGTGTGGGGCAGGCTGAAGCCCGTCACCGCATAGGCCGTGACCAGCACGAACAGTCGCGACAGCAGCGCCCAGCACAGCACAAACAGCGCCAGATCCCGCAGCGGGACCGGCGCTTTCGTATCGTCTATCTGATCGGGTTCGGTCCGAAAAAACCGCCAAGCCATCACCGCCAGAACCAGCGCGAACGCAGCCATGAACGCGGCGGGCAGCCCCTGTATCCCAGCCGCCATCATTCGTCCATCCATTCCGGCACAAGATGCCGCTCGATGGGGAACAGCGGGCAGTCAAAGTCCCCGGGCAGCTGATCCAGCACCATTTGCATGCCGCACACCATGATCATCGGCACGCCGGTCCTCTGTGACACCTCGCGCAGCACGTCCTGGCAGCGCAGCACGTCCTCCGCCGTGGTCTCGCCCGCCAGGTTTGCGTTGTTGATCAGGCCGGTGACCGGCATCCTGGCGCGGGCTGTGATGCGGTGCAGCATCGCCTCGATTTGGTCCGCCGTCTCGGAAAACGGGCGGAACAGGTTCACCACATAAAAAAGGTCGCAGGGCTCGCGGTCGAAAAACCGCTTGTATCCGCCCAGCGCCGCCGCGCCCGCGTCGTCTCCGCCGATGTCCAGCACCACCTTGAGGTCCGGCTGGGCGAACACCCGGTTCACCTCGGCGGACAGCACCGGCAGGTCCACGCCGGTCAGCGCGTAGGGCGGATGGATCAGCTCCACGTCCGCCCGAGAAAGCAGCTCGTGCTGCTCCGCCGTGCGGAAAAACGGGTTCACGATGTCCATGTCCACGATGGCGGACCGATGGCCCAGGGCGCGCGCGCTCAGGGCCAGGTTCAGTGCGATTTCGGTTTTGCCGCTGCCGTAGTGGCCCACGATGGCCTTGATGCGGCGGCCCTCAGACCATGGGTGGCTAATTGTCATGCTCTTCTTGCTCCCTGCGTTGCCGCCGCACGCGCCGGCTGGGGGCCGGCGGCGCCACGGTGGAGTTGTACACGCTGTAGCCGGTGCGCCAGTCGTCGACTGGCGGCGTATTTTTCTCCGGATACAGCGCCGCGAACCCGTCATCGTCGTCCAGATGCGGCGGCGGCGCCTCCTGCAGACGCTGCAGGAAGTCCGCCTCGTCGTCGGGATCGAAGAATTCGGCGTCGTCCACGCTGAACGGGTCCTCGTCCTCGCGCTGGCCCATGCGTTGGCGCAGCCGCGACAGCAGCCCCGGCTTTTGGGACCTGTGCGAGCCCCGGCGGCGCGGCCGATCCGCCTCATCCTCGCCGTCGTCGGCCTCGAGGAAGCTGATGTCGGGGTCGTCCTCGTCCCCGCCCTCTGCGTCGTCGTCGTCGCCCGCCATGGGCACCGCGCTGTACGTCTCGCTGTAGAGCCGGTCGAAGGGCTCCTCTTTTTCGTAGTCCTCGTAGCCCTCCTCGTCCTCGCCTGCGGGTTCGGGGTCGAGGTCGCCGTAGCCGTCGTCGTCGTCGTCGTCCTCATCGTAGCGGACGCGCGAATCGTAGCGGTCCGCGCCATCGTAGGGGTCCTCGATATCCGGCGCGTCGAACTCCTCGTCGTAGCCTGCGTCCAGTTCCTGGGGGTCGTACAGCACCTGGGTCAGCTCGTCCTTCGGGATGGGCCTGCCGCCGCGGCCGAGCTGGGACGCCTGGAAGTGAGCGCGCTCCTTGGGCGGCGGGCCGAACTTTTTCATGAGTTCCTCGTCATTGAGGATGGCGTCGATGTCGTCGTCCAGCAGCACGCGCTTCCTGCGGAACCACAGCCAGTAGGGCCGCCAGCGGATCATCCACACGATCCAATCCGTCAACACGCCAATCGTGACCAACGCGATCAGCAGCGCCACCCAGTTCTCGGAAAACCAGCTGATGAACTGGCCGCCGGTCGAGCTGCCGCGCGAGTTGCTCGATTGAAACATTTTCGCGATGCCGCTTCCGATCCAGCGGATCCAGCCCAGCATCGTGTTGATAAACCATTCGGCGAATGTGTTCTGACCCATATCGTTATGTTACCCTTCCTGGCCCGCGTCGATGCGCGGCGTGTGTTGTGGGGGGAGAGGGGGAGTGTCCGCTCACGCGGGCGGCGGGGGCTTGCTCCCCGCCGCCCGCGTGAGCGCGCTATTCTTTCGCCGTCACCGTCACCGTGGCCACCTGGGGCGTGACGGAATAGTAGATCTCAGGATAATTGTCCACCCGGACCAGGATCGCCCGCTCGTACGTGCCCGGCTTCGTCACATCGCTCAGGTCCACGTAGATGTGCAGGTCGTCCTTAGAGAGCTTGTTCACCACCGAGTACAGCTCGGTGATGCCCACGTCCGCGGTGGGGTTGGACCATTTTGCCTGGAATTTGGTGGTGTCCAGGCCCACCAGCTTCACCGGACGCTCGCTGAACGATTTGCTCATGCGCCGCTCGCGGATGTCCACCTTGACGTTCACGTTCTCGGTGAAGTATTTTTTCACGCCCGCCAGCTGGCTCACCCCCGTGAGCCGGTTGAAGGACTGTGTGGCGCGGGACACGTCCACGGCCTTGAGCTGCACCTCAGTCAGCGTGTCCAGCAGCTCCTGTTCCGCCGCCACGGTGATCACGCTGGGCGATGCGGTGACGTCGTCCACCTCGTAGCCGGTGGGCACCGCGCCGGTGAGCAGGTCGTCCCGGTCCAGCGTCACGGGCAGCGTCTTTGTGGGATAGACCTCCACGTCCACGGTGACGGTGCTGGACGACGGGGTGTAGTAGCCCTCCACCTCGTTGCCCTCGGCGTCCAGGAAGCGGGGCGCGAACGTCACCGACTGGGAGTGATCCAGCTTGCTGTAGTCCAGCACGATCTCGGCGGACGCGATGCGCTCCACCACCTTGGCCGGGCCGTCCACGCGGATGGTGCTGGGGTCTGTGCGCAGCGGGTTGGTCCAGTAGTTTTCTTTCTTGTTGATCTCGGTGGGGTTGACCGGCACGTCGCGGTAGGCCTTTTTGTCGACCTCGATCTCGATGCTGTCCGGCTGCACCTGGGCGATGCTCCCGAGCACCGTGGTCCCCTTCAGCTTCACCATTTGCTTGCCCGTGGACCGGATCTGGCTCAGGTCCAGGTCGGCAGTGACGTTTTGGGCGGAGACCGTCTGATAGCTCTGCTGGGGCACGTCCACGCGCACGGACGCCGTGGGCGACTCGGCGGTCACGTCCGTCACCAACGCCAGGCCCTGGCTCTTAAACGACGACTCGCCCGTGAGCCGGATGTCCACCTCCAGCACCTTGGGCCTTGTGATCGACGGGTTCGAGGTGATCACATAGCTCCACAGGATCACCGCGATCAGCACCGCCAGTGCCTTGTACCAGAAGTTGTGCGACACGCTGCGCCAGACGGCCCGGAGGATGTCCTGCGCCATCCGCTTCACATCATTGCTTTTCACGGCGCTGCGCCTCCTTCCGCTTTTGGAGCACGGCCTTGATGGACGGCACGTCCTTGGGCAGGAACAGGCCAGACAGCAGCTGGGCCAGCGCCTTTTGGTCCAAGTGACGCGTCAGCCGCCCGTCCCGGGCCATGGAGATGATGCCCGTCTCCTCCGACACGATCAGCGTGATGGCGTCGGTGGACTCCGAGGTGCCCAGCGCGGCGCGGTGGCGCGTGCCCAGCTCGCGGCTGATGGACTGGTCGTCCGAAAGCGGCAGGATGCAGGCGGCGGCCACGATGCGGCGCTTGCGGATGATCATCGCGCCGTCGTGCAGCGGGGTGTTTGGCTCGAACACGTTCTCAATCAGCGGCGCGGAGAGCTCCGCGTCGATCCTCGTGCCCGTCTGGCACACGTCGTCAAGGCCCGTGTCCTGCTCCAGCACCACCAGCGCGCCGACCTTGCGCCGCGACAGGTTCGTGAGCGCCAAGGCCAGCTCCTGGGCGTCCTTTTCGGCGTCCTTTTCTTCTTGGCCGCCCTCAAACAGCGCCGACCAGAACCGGGAGCGCCCGATCTTGTCCAGACCCCGACGAAGCTCGGGTTGGAACAGCACCACCAGCAGCACCGCGCCGGTGTTGATGATCTGAAGCAGGATCCAGTTCATGGCGTTGAGCTGGAACACCTCGGAAAACCAGGTCAGCACCAGCAGCACCGCGAAGCCCTTCAGCACGCTGTTGGCACGGGTGTGGATGAACAGTTTCATGATCTGGTAGATGACGAACGAAACCAGCACCACGTCCAGCACATTGCGCCAGTCGGCGTGCAGGAAAATGTTGGAGAACAGAGACGAGATCTGTGCCCAAATGCTGTTGAGGATGAACATGCGGGTCTCGCCTCGCTTTCGTGTATGGTGCGCCCGCAGGCGATGCTCCATCTATTTATGACGCACTATCCGTGCGTCCGGTTGCGACGATCCTCGCGAATCATGGAATAAATGCTGACGTCCACATACTTGCCCTTGTTGTACAGTCGGCCTCTGAGCGTGCCCTCGTACGTCATGCCCGCCTTTTTCATCACCGCGCCGGAGGCCGGATTGTCTACCTCGAACTGAGCCTCCACCCGGTGCAGGTTCAGCTTGTCGAACGAATGGTCCAGCACCTTTTTCAACGCCTCCGTCATCAGACCCTGTCCCCACTGGTCCCGGGACAGCGAATAGCCGACTTCGACCGCGTTGTTGTCGCGCTGGAACCACATGTAGCCGATGGTGCCCACGATGCGGCCCGTGGCCTTGAGCTGGATGCCCCAGCTGGACGGCTCGCCCATGCGGTACTTTCGGATCATGTAGCGGACGTACGCCTTCGACTCGGAGATGGAGGTGTGCGCGTCCCACAGCACGTGCCGCGCCACTTCGCGGTCGCGGCTGTAGTCGAAAATGTCCTGCGCGTCACGCATGGTGAGCTTGCGCAGGATCAGCCGCTCCGTCTCCAGGTTCGGCATGGCCTCGAAGGGGGTCTGTTGGTACAGGGTCATGATGGCGGATCATCGTCCTTATCATAATTCACAATCGATATCGCCCGCGCGCCCTCTCGACGCCATGCGATGAATGGCAGCGTCCTCCCGTCGTCATCCTGAGCGCCAGCGAAGGACCTTCTTCCAGATCACAGGAAGGTCCTTCGCTTGCGCTCAGGATGACGGCGAAGGTGGGCGCTCAGGAAGACGGCGAAGGTGAGCGTCATGCGATGAATGGCTGCGCGTTACAGGATGACTTCCTTGCCCGCCTTTGCCGAGTCGTAGATGCCGTTGAGGATTTTCTGCATCTGAACCCCGTGCTCCAGCGGCGAGTTCGGCTGTTTGCCGGTGCGGACGCAGTCGATGAAGTGGTCGATCTCGATGGCGTACGGGTTGTCCTGCATGGTGGTGATCTTGTTGTCGGTCAGATAATCCATGTCCTCGCCGTAGAACGTCAGCGGCTCCATGGTGATGCCGCCCTTGCTGCCGGACACCTGGGTGTAGTCCTGTTCCGGGGCGTTGATGGCCCAGCTGACCTCGAACAGCATTGTCGCGCCGTTCTCGAAATGGATCACGCCCGCGGCGCTGTCCTCGGTGTCGAACGCGGTCACGTCGCTGTCCAGCGCCACCCAGCGGCCGACGCCCTTGGTCTTGTAGTCGCCGATGCGGTTTGAGGTGGCGGCTGAGATGCGCACGGGCTTGGGGCAGCCCATCAAGAACCAGGTGCGGTCGATGCAGTGGATGCCGATGTCGATGACCGGGCCGCCGCCGGCCTTGGTCAGGTCGGTGAACCACCCCAGCGGGGTGCCGCGGCGACGGATCATGGCAGTCTTGGCGTAGTACACCTCGCCCAACTTGCCGCTGTCCACCATCTGGCGGGCCAGGGCGTACTCGGGCTTGTAGCGGTTCATCACGGCCAGCATGAACACCACGCCCGCCTCATCGACGGCCTTCTGCATCTCCAGGGCGTGCTCCACGTTCAGGGCCATGGGCTTTTCACACAGGATGTGCTTGCCCGCCTTCGCGGCGGCCACGCAGATGGGCATGTGGCTGCGGTTCCAGACGCAGATGTCCACGGCGTCGAACTGCTCTTTTTCGAGCATCTCCTCGAAGCTGCCGTAGGCCGCGGGGATGGAGAACTTCTCGGCGGCCTTTTGGGCTCGCTCCAGGTTCAGGTCGCAGATGGCCACGACTTCCACGTCGTCCCGCTTCTCGAACACGGGCAGGTGGGCGCTCTGGGCGATATTGCCGGCCCCGGCAATGGCGATTCGGAGTTTCTGCATGGTGGTGTGCCTCCTTGATATAATGTAGGTGATTGGATCACAACTTCATCATCGCCGCCATCGGCGCGTCGCTCTCCTTGTGGGCGCACAGCACGCTGTCGTGCCGCCACAGTAGCGAGCCACCGGACTGGATCTCGCAGCGCACGGTCAGCGCCTGGGTCTCGCTTGGCATGGTGAGCTTCAGTCGGCCCAGCTCGCCGATTTTTGCTCCCTCGAACGTCTGCTGCGCCAGCTTGCGCCGCTCATCCTGCCCAAATACACTGGCCGTCACACTCAGCTGGCGCCCGTTGCGGTCGGTCATCAGGAAAATGGGCAGCTCCAGCGCGGCGCAGCACGCCGCCGCCATGGCCTCGGGCAGCCGCACGTAAGCGCACTGCGCCGCCCAGGCGTCCTCGATGGCCTGACACGCGGGGCGCTGGGTGCCGTCGACCTCGATCAGCGCGCGGCTCTCCGGTGCGGGGGACAGCTCCATCGGCTGGTCCAGCAGCATCGCGCGGCCGGCAAGCCGCGCCTCGCAGGCTGCGCGATAGAGGTTCTCCGCCTGCAGCATCCGCGACAGCCGGATGCACCGGCCCGCGTCGCCCGCCGCGTTCACGCCGAATCGCGCCTCGTAGCCTTCCACATCGATGGGTGGCGCGCCGAACCAGCGGTACAGCGGCCTGTCAGTGGGCCAAAAGCCCCAGTCGCCGCCCAACAGCCGCAGGGTGTCCAGCGATGCCAGCGCCATGGGGACTGGCAGCGCTTCGCAGTCCGCCCGGTCCAGTGCCAGCATCCCGTAGGGCAGCAGGTTTTCTTGGGTCAGCGCGGGCGACGGTGGTTCCGGTGTCTCGCTCCAGTTGACATAGATCTGCGCCCGGTCCGCCTCCGCCACGCGGTCGTCCTCGATCAGCACCGCCTCCGCGCCCAGTTCTCGCGCGGCGGTCAGTGTGCGCTCGCGCAGGTCGCCAGGGGCCAGCAGCGCCTGCTGCAGTTTGACGATGCGCGTGGGCACAAAACCTTCCGGCAGCATGGCCACCTGGGCCACGCACTGCTCGCAACCCACGCCCAGGCGCTCCACGGACAGCTTGACGGTGTAGGCGGTGTCGTCCGGCCTGGCCGGGTCCCACAGCACCGGGTCAGGCACGCTCAGCACGTGCTCGATCGGCACATTGTCGTCCATGACTCGCAGTCGCTCGATGAACTCCGCGTTCACAGCCATGTTTCCGTCCAGCGCGACGGTGTATTTGAACACATATTTTCCGGAGGTGAACGCGCTCAGATGCAGCTTCACAGATATCTGCTCGCCGCGCCCGTCGAACCGGGCGTCATGCAGGTAAAGATAGTTCGCCGTGCGCAGGAACACGTCGCCCACCGGGCCTCGGGGCCGCCCCATGGGGTCCGGCTCGCACACGATCTCCAGCAGGTTGCCGGTCTGCTTGACGTGGGCGTTGCCCGGGATCGGAAAATGCACGCCCCGGCCTTCGAACCGCCAGCAGATGTGGCCGTTCAGCCGGATCCAGCCCGTGCCCGCCAGCATCGGAAAGTGGAGCGAGGCCAGCTCGTCGTCCTCCTGGGGCATGTCGAACCGGCACGCGTAGGTGAACGTGCGCAGCCGCGTCCATTCCTGAGCCGTCAGCGCGCTGCCGCCCGCCTGCCTCGCGATCAGCCCCTGCGCGGCGAGCGCCTGGTGCACTTCCATCGGTCGCGAAATCAGGAACGGGTCCAGCACGCCGTCCGTCAACGTCCATCCTTCGCCAATCCGCCGGGTCATCGCCATGTCGTTTTCTCCCGATGTACAGATTTTCGCATACTCATCCCATTATAGCACATCATGTGGGGGTTGAGTGTAAAATATGCGGAGAGTTTCCGGCTGCGGCGGGGCGGGCGTCACCCCAAGACCGCCCCCGCCAACAGCACCGCCACGCAGGTCTTCGCGTCCATCAGTTCGCCCCGCACTGCCATCTCGGTCAGCTCGCTCAGCGGCAGCTTCACCACCTCCACGAACTCGTCGTCGTCCGGGTGCTCCGCGCCATGATACAGCCCTCGCGCCAGGTACAGCTCGATGCGCTCGTCGCAGAACCCCACGGTGGTGTAGATCCGCGTCAGGTGCCGCCAGTCGCTGGCCTCCAGGCCCGTCTCCTCGCTCAGCTCCCGCATGGCGGCCAGCAGCGGGTCGTCGTCCTTTTTCTCCAGCTTCCCCGCCGGGATCTCCAGCGTCACGCAGCCAAGCGCGGCCCTGAACTGGCGCACCAGCGTGACCATGCCGTCCTCGTCCAGCGCCAGCACGGCCGCCGCGCCCACGTGGCGGATGATCTCGCGGCCCGCTTTCCTGCCGTTCGGCAGCTCCACGACCCATTTCTCCAGGTGCACCACTTTGCCGTCGTAAACCGTCTCGCCCGCGATCATCTTCTCGGTCAAATGCTCGTCCATCTTCGCTCTGCGCCTCCATCAAGCCATTGTTTTTGTAGCATTCGACGGCGCGCCTCCATATCCCTGCCGCCGCTTTGCGAAACGTTCATAATTGGGTCTGGCGCTCGCCGCAATTTTGTTGTATAATGAGGTTGGCTCTTCATCACACAAATGGGAGGGATGCCACATGATACAGGTCATCTTGGGCAAAAAGGGCAGCGGCAAGACCAAGCGCCTCATCGATCTGGCCAACGAGGCGCTGAAGGTGGAGCATGGCGATATACTGTTTATCGATGACGATAAGCGTTACATGTACGACCTTCGACACGAGATCCGGTTTGTGGACGCGAGCGAGTACGCCCTCGGCGCGCACCGCAGCAGGGATTGGTTCTTCGGCCTGCTCGGCGGCATGCTGGCCGTCAATTTCGACATCAGCCTGGTGTACGTGGACGCCTTCTTGAAGCTCGTCAACAACAAGGACTACGCCGACCTCGAGCCGCTGTTTGAGCGGCTAGAGATCCTCGCCAAGGACCACAACGTGACCTTCGTGATCGGCGTCAGCGGCGACCCGCAGGAACTGCCCGCCTTCATCACCAGATACGCGATATAGGCCATCCGCTTTCACATCATCAATCATACCCGTCATCCATCGCTGTGCGAAGGACCTTCTTCAAGATGTCATGAGGAAGATCCTTCGTTTCGCTCAGGATGGCGGGTTGCGCAAGGAGACAGCCACCATGAAATATCATTCCACACGCGGCGGCGGCGCACGGCTCACCGCCGCTGAGGCCATCGTGCGCGGGCTCGCGCCCGACGGCGGGCTGTTCGTGCCCGACCGGATTCCCAAGATCGATCCTGCGTTCATTGAGTCCCTGCGGCCGCTGTCCTACATTGACCGCGCCGAGAAAGTGCTGTCGCCGTGGCTGACGGACTTTTCTAGGGATGAGCTGAAATCCCTGTTGATCGCGGCCTATGAGGGCGCCTTTGACGACCCCGCCATGGCCCCCGTGACGCGGGTTTCAGAGGGGCTGTACGCGCTGGAGCTGTGGCACGGGCCTACGTTGGCGTTCAAGGACATGGCGCTGCAGCTGATGCCGCATCTGATGACCGCGTCCCGAAAAAAGGTGGGCGAGACCCGCGACGTGCTGATTTTGGTCGCCACCTCCGGCGACACGGGCAAGGCCGCGCTGGAGGGGTTCCAGGACGTGCCCGGCACGGGCATCGCCGTGTTCTATCCCGAAGGTGGCGTGTCCCAGGCCCAGCGGCTGCAGATGGTGACCCAGGCGGGCGAGAACACCCACGTCATCGCCGTCCGCGGCAATTTTGACGACGCTCAGACCGGCGTGAAGCGCATCTTCTCTGACCGCGCGTTCGCGGAGAAGCTGGACGCGAAGAACATTGTGCTCAGTTCCGCCAACTCCATCAACCTCGGGCGGCTGCTGCCCCAGATCGCGTACTATTTCTCCGCCTACGCTGACCTGCGCAATCAGGGCGCGCTGGCGGAGGGCGGGCAGCTCGACGTGTGCGTGCCCACGGGCAACTTCGGCAACATCCTGGCCGCCGAGTACGCCCGGCGCATGGGGCTGCCCATCCGCAGGCTCGTCTGCGCGTCCAATTCGAACAATGTGCTGGCGGACTTCATCGGGACCGGCGTGTACGACGCCAACCGCGCGTTCCACTTGACCAGTTCGCCGTCCATGGATATCCTGATCTCGTCGAACCTGGAGCGCATGCTGCACCTGCTGCTGGGTGGGGACAGCGAACAGCTCAGCGGGCTGATGGATGGGCTAAAAAAGGACGGAAAATATGTGCTGCCCGGGGCCGCCCACGAGCAGCTCAGCGCCGCGATGAGCGGCGGCTGGGCGGACGAGGGGGCCGTGAAGGCTCAGATCAGAGAGACGTTCGAGCGCGACGGCTACCTGCTGGACCCCCACACGGCGGTGGCGGTGCGGGTGCTGGAGGATTATCGGGTGGGCTGCGAAGAAAAGTTGCCCGCGCTGGTGGTGAGCACGGCCAGCCCGTACAAGTTCGGCCGCGCGGTGCTGGAGGCCGTGGGTGGCGACGCCGAGGGGGACGATTTCGCCTGCTGCGCCGCACTGGCGGCGCTGGCGGGGCAGAAGGTGCCCAGGGCGATTGCTGACCTGCCGGGGAAGGCCGTGCGGCATCGGGCGGTGTGCGAGGTCAGCGAGATGGAGGGGGCGCTGGTGCGGGAGATGGGGCTGTAGTCTGATGTGGATGTAGGTGAGGCTGAACGGCCCGAAACGCCTATATTGTCATCCTGAGCGGAGCGCCAGCGCAGCCGAAGGACCTCCCCCGCACAACCGGACAGCCCGCGCCCGCCCTCCACCCAACACAACCAAAACACCCCCCCCGCACACCACGCGCCGACACACCGC
>JAVBUD010000004.1:0-28358 GCA_031555755.1 Eubacteriales bacterium
TCATCCTGCGCGCAGCGACGGACCTTCCCAAAAATTCTTTTCATGGTTTTTTAGTAAGGTCCTTCGCTTCGCTCAGGATGACGGGGGTTTGGGGGATGATGTATTGCCTACACCCTACTCCGCCCCATCCACCACATACGGGAACAGCGCGCCGTCCTGGGCCTTCGACACCGTGATGGTCATGCCGTCCAGTTTGCTGCCATCCAGATCCATCATCGCCACGGCCACGGCCAGCTTGCCGTCCACATCCTGGCTGCCCTCCACCACCGTCTCCGACTCGCCCATGTCGCTGCCGGGCAGGCGGTATGCGTCGCTCGCCTCGTCATAGGTCACGCTCGTGGACGGCGCAGGCAGTTTCGCAAGCCCCGGAAAAGCCGCCGCCGCGAAGTCGCGCATCAAAGAGCCGGTCACCACCACATCGAACGTCTCCTCATCGATCGACACATCCGGATAATCCAGGCCAAAATTCACGCCCATCCGGTACAGCACGCCCCACACGAACTCAGCATTCTGCGGATCGTAGCTGGACGCGTCCTCCCGCACCGTGCGCAGGATCGAGTCAAACACCGGCAGCATCGAAAGCAGCGCGTCCGTCTGCGCCATGTCCTCCGCCATCGCCATGGGCGCGGTCGCCAGCATCAGCGCGATCATCATCGCCAACCATTTCTTCATATCGAATACAGCACCTTTCCAAAATCTTGTTGTCCACCTTTGACACCCGACCCGTTAAAAAGGTTCCCAGCCTCCGAAGCGATTATCTATCGGCCCGCGCGCCGAGGATGTGCAGCACCCGCATCTCCTCGACAATATAGCTCGTCAGGGGCCGCCAGTCGGCGTTGAGCGTGTGGGCGGCGACCAGTACCTGGTCCGCGTTTCCCGGCTCGCCCATGGCCACGATCACGGGCGAGTGCTGGAATCGGTCACCGCCGGGGAAGCGGAGTTGGACCAGGTCGCCTGGGATAGCCTGTGCCAGCGGGACCTGCGCCGCGTAGGGGCCTAGGCCTCTGTTGGCGACCAAAAACCGGTTCAGCGCCACCACGCCGGACCAGGCGGGGGCGCGGTCTGACATGTTGACAAAATACCAGCCGTCCCGGCCCACGTTCATCTGGCCCGTGCCCGCGAACAGCACCTGGGACGCGTAGTTGGTGCAGTCGCCGCCGTACAGGTCGAACTGGGCGTAGGCCGGGTTGCGGCCAAACGCCCAGCGGTGGGCGTAGGCCAGCGCGGCTGCGCGGTCGTAGGGGATTTCTTTCATACAGATATCACTCCCGTGGGGAGGATATGCGGTCGGGATGCGATTCAATGCATCGCCACCCCTACGCCGTCATCCTGAGCGCAGCGAAGGACCTTCCTCAAACTTTCTTGCATTTCGTTTGAGGATGGTCCTTCGCTGCGCTCAGGATGACGGCGTGGGAGGTGGATGACGATGGGCTTAGTTCCGCAGGCTCCCAAGCGGCGCAGGAATCCGCCCGCCCCTTTGGATGAACGCCTCCGCGGAGAACGGGTTCACCGGGATCACCGGGGCACGGCCCAGCAGGCCGCCGAACTCCACCGTGTCGCCCACTTTCTTTCCCGGCGCGGGGATCAGCCGCACGGCGGTGGTCTTGTTGTTGATCACGCCGATGGCGGCCTCGTCCGCGATGATCGCAGACAGTGTGGACGCGGGCGTGTCTCCCGGTACGGCGATCATGTCCAGGCCCACCGAGCACACGCAGGTCATCGCTTCCAATTTGTTCAGCGTCAGCGCGCCGACCTCCGCGGCGTGGATCATGCCGATGTCCTCGCTGAGCGGGATGAACGCGCCGGAGAGGCCGCCGACATGGCTGCTGGCCATGACGCCGCCCTTTTTTACGGCGTCGTTCAGCAGCGCCAGCGCGGCGGTGCTGCCGTGGGCGCCGCAGACCTCGATGCCCATCTCTTCCAAAATATGTGCCACGCTGTCGCCCATTGCGGGCGTGGGCGCGAGGGACAGGTCCACGATGCCGAACGGCACGTCCAGGCGGCGGGAGGCCTCCTGGGCGACGAGCTGGCCCACGCGGGTGATGCGGAACGCGGCTCGCTTGATGGTCTCGGCCACGGCGTCGAAGGGCTGGTTCTTCACGGACTCCAGCGCCCGCTTCACCGCGCCGGGGCCGCTGACGCCCACGTTGATGGCGCAGTCGCCCTCGCCGGGGCCGTGGAACGCGCCCGCCATGAACGGATTGTCCTCCACCGCGTTGGCGAACACCACGAACTTGGCGCAGCCCAGGCCGTCCCGGTCCCTGGTGGCGTCCGCGATTTTCACGATGGCCTCGCCGCACAGCCGCACGGCGTCCATGTCGATCCCGGCGCGGGTGGTGCCCACGTTCACGGACGAACACAGCACGTCGGTGGTGGACAGCGCCTCCGGCAGAGACTCGATCAGCGCACGGTCGGCGCGGGTCATGCCCTTTTGCACGAGGGCGCTGTAGCCACCGATGAAGTTCACGCCCACGGCCTTGGCGGCGCGGTCCAGCGCCTTGGCCACGGGCAGCGGGCTGTCGATGGCGCCGCTGATCAGCGCCGCCGGGGTGACCGAGATGCGCTTGTTGACGATGGGCACGCCGAACTCGCGCTCGATGGCCTCGCCCACGGCCACCAGGTTTTCCGCCTTGCGCGCGATCTTGTCATAGACCTTTTGGCACAGTGCCATTTCGTCGTCCGAAACGCAGTCCAACAGAGAGATGCCCATGGTGATCGTGCGCACGTCCAGCATCTCGCTGTCGATCATGCGCAGGGTTTGCAAGATTTCACTGGTGTTGATCATGATGGCACCTCTATATGGTATGCATGGCTTCGAAGATCTCGTTGCGCTGGAAGCGGATCTGCAGGCCCAGGCGCTCGCCGAGGGAGTCGAGCTGCTGGGAGAGCTCTTCGAAGGGGCAACTGGGGGTGGTGATGTCCACCAGCATGACCATGTTGAACAGGCCGGAGACGATGGTCTGGGAGATGTCCAGGATGTTGACGTCTGCCTCGTAGAGCACGCGGCTGACCTGGGCGATGATGCCCTTGCGGTCAAAGCCGAGCACCGTGACGACTGCTTTGCGCTGGTTGTCCATGGTGTGATGACCTCTTTTCGATGTGGGATTGCGGTTTATCATACCAAAGCGGAGGAGATGGCGTCAATCGAATTTGTGTGAAGTTGAGGTCGCCCCAAACCAGTCCTTTTCAATCTCCACGCCCTCAATCACCACGCCGCGCCGCATCCGCTCCAGCTCACCGCCGTCGTCCTCGCCTTCGTCCATGCACCACGCGAGGTTGCTCATCTGCCGGTAGCGCATGAACGCGGGCACTTCGCAGCGAACGTCCTCGCCCGCCGCGTTTTCCGCCAGATACCCGGCCATGAACGTGCGCACGATGCGCTCCGCCTCGGGCTGCCTTTGGGACGGCTCGTCCGGCAGTCCCCACAGCAGCGCGTGATACAGCGCGATGCCCAGGTCCAGCGCAAACGGGCCGTACAGGCTGTCGTCGAAGTCGAAGACCCGCACCACGCCGCCGTCCACGAAAAAATTGTGTTGGTGCATGTCCTGATGGATCAGGCCATAGTTGTCCCGGGTCTTCGGCAGGGCCATCAGCCGCGCCACGTGTGCACGTATCATCCGCTCAATCTCCGGGTCCTTGGCGATGCCGGGCAGCAGCACGTCGCGGCCGTCGAAGCAGGACCTCCGGCAGTCGGTTTTCGGCACATAATCCTTCGTCAGCCGGTGCATTTCTCCCATCGCGCCGCCCCAGCTGTACCAGACACGCTCGTTCCAGGCGTCGTGATTGTCCCGCTCACAGGGCACGCCGTCCGCCTTTTCGAACGCGCACAGCACCAGCGGGCCCTCTTCCGCCTGGATCTCCTCCACCAAGGCGCCGTTCGCAGAGGCCAGCGGCAGCGACACCCGCGCCCCGCCACGGGCCAGCGCATCGAGGAAGTCCATTTCCGCCCGGGTGCGGTCCGCCCATCCGGGCGCGGCACTGCTGAGGCGCAGGATGTAGGGCTTGCCCTGGCGCGCAAAGGCGTAGATATGGTTTGGTGAACCCGCCCAGATGCGGATCATCGTCAGCGTGGACGGGTCGAAATCAAACAGGCAGCCGGCGGCGGTCAGCGCGGATTGTGTGGCCATATGCACACCCCTTTCCGCCCAATTGTACCGTGCAAAAGGGCGGGCGTCAAGGGCGCTGCGCGGCTGGAATGGCGGCGCGCGGGGCACGATAGAGGTGGTTAAAGGAGGTGAAAACGGATGGCGAAAGCAGGCATGCGCAGGCCCGACCCCAGGGCGCCCCACGGCACCGAGAGCAACAAGATCACCCACATCGAGAAGAACGAAGTGAACCCGGTGCCCGAGATCCAGGGCAAGGCGAAGACCGGCAAGGAAAAGGCGGGGCGTGTGAAGTAGGGTGGACTGGGTCATATCTCGGTCACGATCTCCCCGTCATCCAAAGCTTCGCTACGGACCTTACTCAAACATTATCCAAGTTTAGTTAGAGGAAGGTCTATAGCGCAGCGATGGATGACGGGGTGGGGGAGATGCCGATGACCCCCTCAGGCGTATTGCCCGCAGTTCTCCTTAGACAGCCGCCAGTTCACGTACACGATGCTGCTCAAGATCAGGCCGCCGCCGATCAGCTGCATCCAGCCCACCGACTCGCCCAGCATCAGCACGCCTCCGAGCACCGCGGAGAGGGGATTCAGGTTGATGAACAGCGCCGTGCGCATGGGCTGCAGATGGTGCACGGCCTGGGTGTACAGGATGTAGCAGATGGCGGAGCACAGCACGCCCAGGAACGCGGCGGCCAGCCAGCCGTCCAGGGAGACCGCGGCCAGGTCCGCGCCCTCTGACATCGCCAGCGGCAGCAACGCGACGGACGCCAGCAGCCCCTGATAGGTGGTCAGCGACAGGCTGCTGTGGCGCGCGCTCAGGCTGCTGGTCAGCTCGAGATAGCACACCCAGCAGAGGCACGCGCCCAGCATCAGCAGGTTGCCCAGCAGTGCGTTTTCGGCGTCCCCGTCCGCGCCGTAGCGCACCACCAGATACACGCCCGCCAGCGAGACAACCACGCCGATCCACACCGACGCACCGTATCTCGCACGGTGGGTCACCGCGCCGACGATCATGGTCATCACCGGGACGGCGGCCAGAATCAGCGACGCATTGCCCGCGGTGGTGTAGAGCAGCCCCTTGTATTCGAAAAGAAAATACAGCGAGATCCCTGAGAGCCCCGCCAGCAGCATGAACAACCACTCGCGCCTCGTATACTGGGGCATGCCCTCCTTGGCCAGTGCGATGGGTAGCAGCAGCGCGGTGGACATTAAAAACCGGACCAGTGCCAGCGTGAACGGCTGGAAGCCCGCCTGCAGCGCGATTTTCGACGCGATGAACGACAGGCCCCACACGATATTGACAAACACGATCCCCGCGTAGGCCAGCGCGGCCTCATTCTTGCGCATTGTAAATCCTCAAATCTTCACAAATATACCCTAATGATAAACGAAACAGCCTGTTTTGGCAATATCTGGCCCTCAGTTCATGTAACTTTAGCGTTGGCGCGTATTGCATGGGCTGCCGAAATATGGTAAACTACCTGTGTATGAACATAAATGTGAAGTGATAGGTTAATTTGCGCAAAGCGAATGTTCACATTGCTGAAAGTGGGGGGACCTATGCAAAACGAGAAGCGCCGTCCGGGTCTGAGCGCGCTGTGCATGCTGCTAGTGTGGATTCTGATGAGTCAAATCGCCGCGTCAGCCGCCGCGCCGCCCAAGCCCAATCAGGTTCTGATGCCCAGCACCAGCGACAAGCAATACGAAAAGGCGGGCGTGGTGGTGGACTATGGCCATGCCTTCGACGGGTACATCATGGTGAAATGCACTAAGTCCGGCAACAAGCGGATCAAGTGCATCATCACCAAGGGCGACAACCAATACCAGTACGATGTCGGCCGCGACGGCAACTACGAAGTATTTCCCATGCAGATGGGCAACGGGAAGTACAAAATCTCGCTGTTCGAGCAGATCAGCGACAACAAATACAGCCCAATGGCCAGCAAGACGGTGAACGTGGAGCTGTCTTCGAAGTACATCCCATACCTGTACCCCAACCAGTACGTGAACTACGACGAGAACACCAAGGCGGTGCAGAAGTCGCGCGAACTGTGTGACGGTCTGGCCACGGAGCGGGATAAGTTCAACGCTATCTGGAAGTTCTGCACCGAGGAGATCTCATACCATTATATTCGTGCGTCCACGGTGCAGTCCGGCTACCTGCCCGACATCGACGAGGTGCTCCGCGAAAACCTGGGCATCTGTTTTGACTATACGGCGCTGATGGCCTGCATGCTCAGGGCGCAGCAGATCCCCACCCAGATGGTCATCGGCTATGCCAATGAAAAGACGTACCATGCCTGGAACAAGGTGATGCTGGACGGCGAGTGGGAGCGTTACGACGCCACCTTTGAGTCTACAGGCGCGGGCCAGGCCAACAGCTATACGGAAGAGCGAAAATACTGATCGATCATTCAGGCGGATGCAATATCGTTTGGAGGGCAAGACAAATGAGTCAAGAAACCATCACGCAGAACCAGCCCACGCAGGGTAAGGTCAACCACATGCCGGCGGAGGAGCTCTCCATGTTCTGCGAGCAGGTCTCGCTGATCCTGTCGAGCGGCGTGAGCCTGTACGACGGCATGGACGCGCTGGCCGACAACTACAAGGGCACGCCCGCGTACCCGGCGTTCCAGCGCATCCGCCAGCGAGTCATCGATACCGGCTCGCTGTACAACGCGCTGAAGGACGAGGGCTTGTTCCCGGCCTATCTGGTCGAGATGACCCAGATCGGCGAGTCCACCGGCAAGCTGGACCATGTCATGGCGATGCTCAGCGTCTACTACATGCGCGAGGCCAAGATCGCCCACTCCATCAGGAACGCGGTTTTCTATCCGCTGGGCCTGCTGGCGATGATGGCGGTGGTCATCCTGGTGTTGGTCTGGAAGGTGCTGCCGATCTTTAGCCAGGTCTACAAATCCCTGGGCAGCGAGATGCCCGCCAGCGCCATGGCCATCATGAATTTTGGGCAGGGCGTGGGCAGCGCGGTGCTGATCATCGTGGCGGTGCTGATCGTGGCCATTTTGGCGATTGTGGTGCTGCTTCGGACCAAATACCGGCAGCAAGTCATCACCTTCGTGGGCAAGGTTTTCCCGCCCGTTCGCCGGATCTACGACTGCATGACCGCCGAAAAGTTTGCGTCCAACATGGGCATGATGCTCGGTTCCGGCTATCCGCTGGAGGAGTCGCTGCCGCTGATTGCGAACATCTTCGATGACCCGTCCGCCAAGAAGCGCATCGAGGGCTGCGCCGACGACGTCAAGGGCGGCACGCCGTTCCCCGAGGCGATCTCCAAGTCCGGCCTGTTCGATAAGCTACACGGCAAGATGATCCAGATGGGCTTCCTCAGCGGCAAGACGGACCATGTGATGAACAAGCTGGCGTACATGTACAATGAAGAGCTGGATCATGACATCTCTAAGGTCGTGGCGATGATCGAGCCGGCCATGGTGGCCCTGCTGTCGATCATCATCGGCGCGATCCTGCTGTCGGTCATGCTGCCGATGGTGTCGATCATGTCCTCCATACTGTAAAAGACGGCAAAGGCGGTGCGCCATGCATCTGTATCGAGGTAACCACATCCTGCGGTTTCTGAAGCCCGTGCTGTCGGTGCTGCTGTTCGCGGCGATCGTGTTCGGCATTATGGCCGGGCTGACCAATATGCAGCAGCGCGGCGGCGACCAGCAGGCGAAGCTGCTCAAGGACGCGCTGCGCCGCGCGGCGGTGTCCTGCTACGCGGTCGAGGGCCGCTATCCGCCGACGCTGGAATACATCAAGGAAAACTACGGCGTGGTGGTGAACGATGAGAAGTTCATCGTGCGCTACGTCGCCTTCGCGGAAAATATCATGCCCACCATCCGCGTGCTGGAGCAGGGAAAGGAGGCGGTGGACGATGATGAATCAGACGACATCTAGCGGCCAACTCCGCAACCGTGAACATCACAAGCACAATGTGTCGGGGCTGTTCGTGTTCATGCTGATCGCCGCCTACGCCATGTTCTCGCTGCTGCTGGTGCTGATCGGCGTGCAGGCCTACCAGAGCACGGTGTCCGCTTCCGAGCGGAACGCGGAGCTTCGCACCACCATCGGCTACATCTCCGGCCGCGTGCGCGGCTCGGACGGCCAGGTCTCCGTGCGCAAGGAGGGCGAATACAGCGTCATGCGCATCGGCCACGCCCTGGGCGAGGAGGACTACGAGACCCGGATCTACTTCGCGCACATCGAGGGCCAGCCCTACGGGGGCCTCTATGAGCAGGTCATCGAAAAGGACGAGGAGTTCGATCCCGACCTGGGCGAGCTCATCACCGAGGTCGGCGGATTCGACATGACTCAGGACGGTGACCTGTATCACCTGAACCTGACCAGCACCGACGGCGCGGAATACGGCATGCACCTGCGGCTGCTCGACAGTCAGGTCGGCCCGGAAGGCGGTGAGGCCGCATGAACACCAACATCTCGGCCCAGCCCAGCAAATCCAATGTGATCCTGACGGAACTGGTGATCGTGATCCTGTTCTTCGCGCTGACCGCCGCTACGGCGATGCAGCTCTTCGTGGGCTCCCACCTCAAGTCCCGCCACAACGCCATGACCCAGCAGGCCGCCGTGCTGTGCCAGGACTGGGCGGAGCAGCTGCGGGGCGAGGCCGACATGGCGGGCTATCTGAAGGCGCACGGGTTTGAGCTGGCCGATGACGGCTGTTACACATTGAAGCACAACCGCCAGACGATCCGCGCTGAACTGGGCCAAGAAAATATGTCTTCGGGCACGCTGAGCTATGCCAAGCTCTCCGTGCGCGACGAACGCCAGCCGGAGGCGGAGACAGAACCGCTGTGCGCGCTGCCTGTGGCGGCATTCGTGCCCAATGAGGAGGTGGCGCCCTGATGGACAGACAGTCGACCCGCGGCGAATACCGCGTTGGCCCGGGCGCAAGCTCGCTGCTGTTGATTTTCGTGGCCGTATGCCTGACCACGGTGGGCATTCTGACGCTGATCTCCGCCCTGGCGGACAGCCGCATGTCCGACCGCAGCATGGCCCACACCACCGCCTACTACGAGGCCACCGCCCGCGCGCAGCGCGAGATCGGCGTGCTGGATGGCCAGCTGAAGAGCGCCCGAGAACAGGCGCGAAACGACGCGTTCGCCTACCAAAACGCTGTGAAGGCCCTCGCAGGCGACCAGATCGCCATGAAGGTGGAGCCCGAAGGCGACGACGCCATGCAGATCACATTCTATGTGCCCATCGAGACCGACAACCACCTGGAGGTGGCGATGCGCGTGCCGCTGCAGTTGACCGGCCCGCGCTATCAGGTCGTGCGCCAGGTCGCGGTCAACACCGCCGACTGGACGCCGGACGAGACGATGGACATGTTTGGCGAGGGACAACCGAGCTACGGCGATGACGAGGCCATGTCTGAGCCAGGAGACGACGACATTGTCGTTGTACCAAGCATTGGCGAAGGCGAGACGATTCAAGACGAAGGCGAGTGAGGGCTGCTCATGGATTTGATATCGCTGCTCAAGAAGACCACCGACTCGATCGGTTCTGACATCTACATGGTGCCCGGTTCGCCGGTCATCGCCAAGGTTCAGGGCCAGATGGTGCCGCAGACCGACGCCAGCATCACCCCGGCGGAAAGCGAGCAACTCATCACGGAGATCTACCGCATCATGGAGCGCCCGATGGACAAGCTGCACGACCTGGGCGACGATGACTTTTCGTTCTCCGTGCGCGGCCTGGGCCGGTTCCGCTGCAACGCCTACAAACAGCGCGGCACACTGGCCGCCGTGCTGCGCGTGGTGCCCTTCGGCCTGCCGGACCCCAAGACGCTGCACATCCCGGACGTGGTGCTGGACATGTACAAAATGAAGCGCGGCATGATCCTGGTCACCGGCCCCGGCGGCAGCGGCAAGTCCACCACCATCGCGTGCCTGATCGACAACATCAACCGCAACACCCACGGCCACATCATCACGCTGGAGGACCCGGTGGAGTACATCCACCCACACAAAAACTGCATCGTGTCCCAGCGCGAGATCATCAACGACACGGAATCGTTCGCCAAGGCGCTCCGCGCTGCGCTGCGCCAGGTGCCGGATGTGATCCTGCTGGGCGAAATGCGCGACTATGAGACCATCCAAGTGGCGCTGACGGCCGCAGAGACCGGCCACTTGCTGCTCTCCACGCTGCACACCGTGGGCGCCGCGAAGACCATCGACCGCATCGTGGACGTTTTCCCCGCCAACCAACAGCAGCAGGTGCGCATCCAGATGTCGATGGTGCTGATGGCGGTGGTGAGCCAGCAGCTAATCCCCACATTGGACGGCTCGCTGACGCCCGCGTTTGAGATCATGATCGTCAACAGCGCGATCCAGAACATGATCCGCGAGGGCAAGGTGCACCAGTTGGACAACGCCATCTACGCCGGCCAGGCCCAGGGCATGCGCACCATGGACTCGGACCTGCAGCGGCTGTTCAAAGAGGGCAAGATTTCAAAAGAGATGGCGCTGTTGTACGCCACAAATCCGGACGCCATGGAGCGCAAGCTGATCTGACCTCACCGTGCGACCAAAACTGGGAAGGGGTTTCTTCATGGACAACAGAATCCAGGTCAAAATGTTCGGCAAATTCGACATCCTGGTCAACGGCAGCAGCATCGAGGCGCAGCTGAACAAGACCAAGAAGGGTCAAGCGCTGCTCCAATATCTGCTGCTGCATAAAAATGAGGCCGTGCCGAACTTCAAGCTGTATGAGGCGCTGTGGCCCAACGAAGAGAGCACCAACCCCGAGAACGCGCTGAAGACCCTGATCTCGCGCCTGCGCTCGGTGCTGGCCGACTGTGACGAAAAGCTGGGTAAGTGCATCGTCACCAAGCGCGGCAGCTACCGCTGGGACAACGAGCTGGGGATCGAAGTGGACCTGTTCGAGTACGAACAGCTCTGCAAAGACCTCAAGACCGTCACAGCCCTGACCCCCGAGATCAAGGCCAAGTTCAACAAGATCCTCGAAATGTACACCGGCAACCTGCTGTCCGGCATCGAGCACGAGGAATGGATCATCAGCCGCAGCATCTACCTGCACAACGAGTACCTGCACCTGGTCTACCAGTACATCGAGCTGCTGAAGCAGGCGCCGGACTATGACGAAATCATCCACGTGTGCCGCATGGCGCTGGACGTAGACGCGTTTGATGAGCGGCTGCACCTGGAGCTGATGGACGCGCTTGTGAAGACCAAGCGCAACAACGAGGCGCTGCTGCAGTACAAGCACGTCACCAACATCCACTTCCGCTACCTGGGCATTCAGCCGCCGGAGGGCATCCGCGAGTTCTATAAGCAGATCATCAAGGCCAGCCAGGCGCTGGACTTTGACATCGACACCATCGGCCGCGAGCTCAAGGAATACGACATGACCGCCACCGCGTTCGTGTGCGAATACGCTGTATTCAAGGAGATCTACAACCTGCAGATCCGCAACATGGAGCGCACAGGCGCCATCGTTTTCCTGGCGCTGATCATGATCACCAACATGGACTATCAGCCCATGGACCCGCTGAAATTGGACGACATCATGAAGGACCTGCTGCAGGTGCTCAAAGAGAGCCTCAGAAAGGGCGACATCGTGACGCACTTCTCGGCCAGCCAGTACGCGCTGCTGCTGCCCTGCTCGCAGTACGACAACGGCAAGATGATCATGGAGCGCATCAAGCGCGCGTTCTACAAGGTCTGCACCAACAGCTCGGTCATGTTCAGCTACCGAATCGACCTGATCAAGGAACTGGAAAAGGTCGGCGGGGACTACGGCAACCAGGGCGACCGGTAAACCGTACAGAGCACCATGGCGGGGGCGCAAGCCCTCGCCGTGCCTGCTTTTGGTGATCGGGTTTCATGTGCGCCATGAACGAGACAAACCTCCGACATCGTGGTGGTATGATGTCTGTACGAACGAATGAAGCATGTGAAGGATGTCGTCATGATGCGATACATGGCCCGGCGATGGGCGGCGGTCGCGCTGTTCTGTCTCTTTTTCTTCGGTGTGGCGCTGGCGGACTCGCCCATTTCCTTCGAGACCGCTGAAGACCTGAACGATGCCCGGGTCCGCATCGGCGTGGAGCTCGGCACGCTGCAGGACAATTACCTAACCAACAACCTGCCCAAGGCGCAGTTGATGCGGTTTCCCAGCTTCTCGGACACCGTGGCGGCGCTGCAGTCCGGCAACATCGACGCGTGCATGGCGCCGCGCACAAAGCTCAAGCCCGTCGCGAAACGGGACGAGCGGTTTGTGCTGTTCGGCGGCGACATCATTGGCGTGGATGCGGGGTTGGGCTTTCCCAAGGGCAGCGCGCTGCGCCAGCCGTTCGACGCGTTCTTTGCCGAGCTGAAACAGAGCGGTGAGTGGGACAAAATGTACGCCTATTACTATGAAGCCGACGGCGACCAGACGCCCGCCATCGAAAGCAGCGGCGAAAATGGCGCGCTGCGGGTGGGCGTCAACGGGGCCGCGGGGCTGCCATTCTGTGCGCGCGAGGGCGACGGGCGTTATATCGGGCTGGATGTGGAGCTGGTGATGCGGTTCGCGGCGTCCATGGGCAAGCGGATCGTCATCGAGGACTACAGCTTTTCTGGGCTGCTGGCCGCCGTGACCACCGCCAAGGTGGACCTGATCCTGGGCGGCGTGGGGATCACCGAGGAGCGCAGGCAGAAGATCGACTATTCGGAGCCGCTGTATCAGTCGATCAGCACGTTCATCGTGCGCAGGGACCTGGTGGCGGGCGAGTCTGCCATTGTGCCTGATGTATCAGCGCGCAAAGCAGGATTCTGGGCCGGCCTGCGCGACCAGTTCTACAACAACCTCATCCGCGACAATCGCTACCTGCTCATCCTGAACGGGCTGAAGAACACGCTGATCATCGCGCTGCTGTCGCTGCTGCTGGGCACGCTGATCGGCGCGCTGGTGTGCGCCATGCGGATGTCGAAGCGGGCTGCGCTGGCCCGATTCGCGGCGTTTTACATCTCGCTGCTGCGCGGCGTGCCGGTGTTGGTGGTGCTGATGCTGGTTTTCTATGTGGTGTTCGCGCGGGTTCAGGTCCCTCCGATCGCGGCGGCCATGGTGGCTTTCGGCATGAATTTCGGCGCGTATGCCGCGGAGGTGTTCCGGTCCGGCATCGAACAGGTGGACCGGGGCCAGACGGAGGCGGCGCTGGCCAGCGGATTCACGGCCAGCCAGGCGTTCCGCCACATCGTGCTGCCCCAGGCGCTGACCTCCATCCTGCCGATCTATCAGGGCGAGTTCATCAAGCTGGTGCAGCTCACCAGCGTCGTGGGCTACATCGCGGTGGAGGACCTGACGAAGGCGGGCGACATCATCCGCAGCCGTACGTTCGAGGCGTTCTTCCCGCTGATCATCGTAGCCGCGCTGTATTTCGCGCTGACCTGGCTGCTGAGCCTGCTGCTCAGCGCACTGGGCCGCAATCTGCGCAGAAGGAGGGCCTCGGCATGATCAAGGTGGACGGTCTGACCAAGCGATTTGGCGAGCTCACGGTGTTCGAAAATGTGTCATGCACCATCGAAAAGGGAGAGGTCATCTCCATCATCGGCCCGAGCGGCACCGGCAAGAGCACCTTTCTGCGCTGCCTGAACCGGCTGGAGGTGCCCAGCGCGGGCAGTGTGATGGTGGACGGCGTGGACATCGTCGCAGATCCCCAAAAAGCGCCCATGATCCGGCGCAAGATGGGCATGGTGTTCCAGTCGTTCAACCTCTACGGTCACCTGTCGGTGCTCGAGAACCTGACGATCGGCCCCGTGAAGCTGCTGAAGCTGGCCCAGCCCGAGGCCCGCGCCAGGGCGGAAAAATGCCTGCGCATGGTGGGCCTGCTGCAGAAACTGAACAGCTATCCAGATGAGCTGTCAGGCGGCCAAAAGCAGCGCGTGGCCATCGCCCGCTGCCTGTGCATGGAGCCGGAGGTGCTGCTGCTGGACGAGCCCACCTCCGCGCTGGACCCCACGATGGTCTCCGAGGTGCTGGCCGTCGTCCGCCAACTGGCTGTCTCGGGCATGACGATGGTGGTGGTCACCCACGAGATGCGCTTCGCCCGGGAGATCAGCGACCGCGTGTTCTATATGGACGACTGCGGCATCTATGAGTCGGGCAGCCCGGCACAGATCTTTGAGCGCCCGCGCCGCGAAAAGACCCGCGCCTTCATCGACCGCCTCAGCACATTCGGCTGCGCCATCGTGGGCGACGACTTCGACCTGTATGACATGAACGCCAAGATCAACGATTTTTTGGACAAGCACCTGCGCGATCGCGGCAACGTCGGGCGCGTGCTGCTGGTGGTGGAGGAGCTCTTGACGCTATACCGCGCCGCCACGGCCGACATGGATGCCCGGCTGGACATCCGCCACGCCGAACAGGACGACACCGTCGAGATCGCCCTGCACTACCGCGGCGTTGCGTGCGACCTCACGGAGACCGGCGATGCGCTGGCGGTCAAGCTGGTGAAGGGCTATGCGACAAAACTCGACTATGTCAGGGACGGCGGCGGCTGCACGCTCACATTCCGCATGGCTTCACCCCAAAACCCGCAATAGGCCTCACTTCCCATACACCGTCGTCCGGTCTCCCAGCGGCCAGGCGAGTACGGTCTGTTCGTAATGCCGGACGCTCTGGCTGTTCATCACCGCGATGAATGCGTTCACGCTGTCGCGCACATATTCGTGCAGTTCAGTCAGCGACACGAGCCCGTTTTTGTCCGCGTCGGCGGGCATGCGCGCGCCGTGGAGGCCCGCCTTGATGCCCTGCATGACCAGCGAAGTCTGGCTGGTGGCGGTGCCGGTGTCCAGCGCGTCGCCGGTGGCGCTGCTGGCGCAGAGCAGCTTGTATTTTTCGGCCTGGAACGTCTGGGCCAGCGCCTTCATGAGCGCCTGTTTGGTGCCTGAGGAGGGCGTGTCCTCGCTCAGGAAACGGCCGCTGAAACTGCAGTCCATCACCAGGAAGACCGTGCCCGGCACTTCATCCAGCATCTCCCTCAGTTCACTGATCCGCACCTCGCCGCCGTCCACGCCCAACAGTGCGCCGTGCAGATCCAAGGTCGCCGACTTTTGTGTATAGCCCTGAAAATAGATAATCGTCACGGACTGGCTGTTGATGCCCCCGGCGCTCTTCATGGCCTTGAACTCGCTGACCATTTTTGCGGCCGTCAGGTTTTTGTGCACCTTGGTCTCCACGCGCCCATCGGGAAATGAGGCCGCAGCGTACAGCGCCGCGAACGATTCCGCATCGGGCACCGCCGACAGCAACTGCATGCCGCCGGCCGCCGGTTGGTAAAGGCCGTTCCCGAACGCGTGCACCCGGTATTTGGGCGGCGGCGTGGGCGTGGGCGCCGGCGTGTCGGTGGGCGCGGCGCTCTCCGTCGGACCGGGCGATGCGGTCGGCGTGGGCGTGGGCGTCGCGGTGGGGGAGAGGGACTCCACGATGGTCAATGTGCAGCTGGCCTTCTTGCCGCCGGTCCTCGTGGTGGCGGTGATGGTGACCTTGCCGGGCTTCAGGCCCCGCACCACGCCGTCGCTGGCCACGCTGGCGATGTGGCGGTTGCTGGTCTTCCACTGGATCTGCTGATCGAATGCGTTGTCCGGCACGATGGAGTACGCCAGCGACAGGTTGCGCTTCATGGGCAGCACTTGGTCCTTCAGTTCGATTCCGGTGGGCGCAAGCTTTGTGATCTTGATGGTGACGCCCGCCTTTTTACGGCTACCGTCGCCCAGGCTGCACACGAAGCGCACGCTGCCCGGCTTCAGCGCCTGAATCCAGCCGTCCTCGTCGATGGTGGCGACTTTTTTATTCAGACTCTTCCAGTTGACAAACTCGCGAAACGGGTCGTTGGCGCTGGCCGTGGCGGGCGCAATCTTTGCGCTGAGCTTGAGCCGGTTGCGCACCGCGTCGCTGCCGAGCTTGATGGTCCTCGCGCCGCTGATCTTGAGCGACTTGGCCTTAAAAATCCCTTTCACCGTCACCTTGCAGCTGGCCGCGGCGTCGCCGCATCGCGCCGTGACGGTGCAGGTACCGGTGCTGGCCGCCGTGGCGGTCACGGTGCATTTCGCCGGGTCCGACGCGCTCGGCGTCAGCGCGACCATCTGCGGATCGTCTGCGGTCCAGGTGACGGCAATCGGAATCGGCCCCGAACCGCCTGCATAGCTCGCCCTGTCGATGGACAGTTCCATCACCCGGTTCATGTGATCGATGCCGAGGGTCGCCGCGCTCTTGTTGAGGCGTATGGCCGTCGGCATCCCCTCGGCCATCGCACCTGCCGCCCAGAACACCATCATGAAACAACCTATCCACAACGCCAACCGCATGAACTTTTTCATCACATTTCGACACCTTTCGACATTTGTGCTTTGCGTTCATTATACATCATATGACCAAAAAATGGAAGAGTTTACGCAAAATAGTAAATAAGAAGAAATTGTTGGAAAAACAGCAATAGATGCTA
Source organism: Eubacteriales bacterium (assembly GCA_031555755.1). Taxonomy (GTDB): domain Bacteria; phylum Bacillota; class Clostridia; order Christensenellales; family Aristaeellaceae; genus JAJDGF01. Next base: position 16,593 of record JAVBUD010000004.1, read on the forward strand.
ATAGACAGTAGACATATGGAAACGAATGGTTTTGTGACGGGCACACAGAAAAATATCTGCCGCAGCAACCGATGTCGATGCCCTTGAAGCCGCATAATTCGGTGTATTGGCGGGGCGCACACTTTACCAGAAATCACATTGACAAGCCCGCCTCCAATATGCTATAATACCGCCGTTGCCCATCTTTCAGGCCGCATCTCGATCTGTTAGCTCAGTCGGTAGAGCATCTGACTTTTAATCAGAGGGTCTGGAGTTCGAGTCTCCAACAGATCACCAAAATCCGCCTTTTGCGAGGCGGATTTTCTTATATTTCTGAGCTTGTCATTCAATGCCGACGGAGATGCAGGGGGTTGTGGTGGAGTCGCTCGCGTGGGTGGCGGGGACTTGCCCTTGCCGCCCGCGTAAGCGACCGGTATGCTACTTTCCTTCGAACGCCGCAGCGGCCTTTCTCATGTTGCCGATGATGTCTACGTGGAATGGGCACTCCTTCACGCAGCTGCCGCAGGCGATGCACGCGCTGGCGTTGGCGGGGAGATCGGCGTACCGGGCCTTTGCGGCTTCGGGCGCGTCTGCCAGCAGGTCCAGTGCGCGAGTGGTCAGCGCGATGTCGATGTGGCTGGGGCATGGCAGGCAGTGGTTGCAGTACATGCACTGGCCGCTGAGGTCGAATTGCTTGCCTTGGCTCAGGATGGAGAAATCGCGCTCCTTGGCGCTGGCGCTGAGGTAGCTGAGCGCCGCGTCCACCTCGCCGCCGGTCTGGCAGCCGATCAATGTGGACACCACCGACGGCCTGGACAGGGCGTAGCTGATGCACTGTGCTGGGGTAAGCTTCACGCCGACGGGGCTATTGTCGCCCAGCAGCCAGCCGGCGGCGTAGGTTTTCATGGAGACGACCGCCGTGCCGTGGGCGTCACAGGCGCGGTACAGCCGGGCGCGGTCCGTGCCGGGTCCCTGGCCCTGCTGGGCCTTGTAGGTGTCGGGGTTGAACAGGTCGTCGATGTTGTCGATGTTGGCCAGCATGTCGAACGCGGGGTTCACCGGGAACATCAGCACGTCGATGGCGCCGGTCTCGATGGCGCGGGCGGCCACCGAGGCCACGTGGCTGGACATGCCGACGAACCGGGCCTTGCCCTGCTGCACCAGCTTCTGTGCGAACTCCAACTGGCCGCCCGGGGCCAGCACCTTGTCGAGCTGCTCCTCGGTGTCCACGAAGAAGAGGGCCGCGGTGTCGATGTAGTCGGTCTTCAGCAGGCGCAGCATCTCGTCGTAGTAGCGGGCGGTCTGCGCCATGTCCCGGGACGGGATGGTGGGGCCGTCCGGGCCGACCACCGCGCCCACCATGCCCTGGATCATGATCTGGTCCCGGCGGCCCTTGAGCGCGTTGCCGATGTGCTCGCGCACGACCGGGTCGGCCATGAACATGTCGGTGTAGTTGATGCCGCCGTCCAGGGCGCGGGCGACGACCTCATTGACGACCTCGAAGGGCTTGTTCTCCAGGTGCTCACAGCCCAGGCCAACGACGGAGACGGGGACGCCGGTGCGACCGAGTTTGCGGAATTCCATGATTTGTGTTCCTCCTATGATGTGGTTGATGGGGGTATTATAGCACAGATTGATGGGGAGAGGAAGGTCCTTCGCTGGCGCTCAGGATGACGGGGGGAGAGGAAGGTCCTTCGCTGGCGCTCAGGATGACGGGGGAGAGGAAGGTCCTTCGCTGGCGCTCAGGATGACGGGGGGAGCGGAAGGTCCTTCGCTGGCGCTCAGGATGACCGCGTGGGGGAGGTGGCGCGAAGTGTATGGGAATTAGAAGGCGTTCTGCCATGTCAGGATGTTGTTCTTGTCGAACTTGTAGGGGTTGCCGGCGACGATCTCGGTGCCGCCGTCCTGGGCCCGGGTGATGATGCGCTCGCCGATGCGGCCCGCCGTGAGCGCGTCGCCCAGTTTTCCGTCCATCTCGCCCCGCTGCAGCGCGTGCAGCGCGTAGGCGGCCAGATAGCCCATGTCCACGGGGTTCCACAGGTACATCCACGGGCACAGCCCGCTCTGGATGAAGGTTGCCATCTCGCTGGGCAGGCCCAGGCCCGTCACCAGCACGGGCGCGCCGAGCGCCTCGATCACCTCGGACGCCGCCTGCAGTCCCACCGACGTGGGCGCGATGATGATCCTGAGTTCGGGGTAGGCGTCCAGCAGCCGCTCGGTCTCCCGCTTGGAGGCGTCGGCGTCGTCCTGGCCGTAGGCGACCTCCACGATGGGCATCTGGGCGTAGTCTGCCGGGTGCTGGGCCACCTCATCCAGCATCAGCCGCACCCAGGTGGACTGGTTGGGCATGGTCTCGGTGGTGGACAGGATCGCGGCTTGGCCGGTGCCCGAGATCATGCGCCGCGCGGCCTGCATCAGCGCACGGCTGACCAGGCCCGGGTCCACCTGCTGGATGTGCACCAGCCGGCAGTCGGGCTCGGCGGCGCTGTCCACGGACACCACGGGGATGCCCGAGCCCAACGCCCGCGAAAGCGGCGCGGCAGCGGCCCGCTCGTCGCTGACGGCCACGGCGATGCCAGTGACGCCCTGGTCGATCAGCGCGTCGATGGCCTGGGCCTGGGCGTCCGCGTCCATGGCGTCGGGGCCTGCGAGCAGCGGCGTCGCGCCCAGTTCCTCGCAGGCGACGGAGAAGCCCTCGTAGAGCTTCTGCATGTAGGGATTCCCCACGTCCTTGGCGACCAGGGCGTAGGTGGGGGCGGCGTCCGCCCATGCGGGCGATGCCAGCATCAGCAGCGCCAGCAGGATGGGGAGGATGCGGTGCATGGTGGGATCACCCCTTCTTGATGTAGTCCGTCGGCCACAGGCCAGTCTTTTTCTTGAACGCCTTGCTGAAGTGGTACTGGTTCTTGAACCCCACGCGCTCGGCGACTTCTTTGACCATCAGGCCCGGCTGCTCGGTCATCAACGCCTTGGCGCGCTCCAGCCGCACCTCGCCCAGATAATCCGACGGCGACAGGCCGTACGCCTTGCGGAACAGCAGCGCGATGTAGCTGGGGACATAGCCGAACGCGTCCGACAGCACCTGGTTGGTGATGTGCTGCCCGAAATGCTCGTCGATGTGCCGCCGGACCTGCGCCGCCAGCTGCCGGGCGCTCTCAGGGAGGTCGGGCTCGCCCATTTCATCCTGAGGCAGCAGCGCGAACCGGCCCTCCGCCCGCCGCGCGACATCCCGAAGCCGCCTCAGCGTGGCGCGGGTCTCGCTGAGCGGCACGCCGTCACCGGTGCACGCGCAGTCCACCCGCGCGGCGCTGCGGCCCAGGATGTATTCGTGGGCGTAGGTCATCAGCTCCACCATGCCGGGTCGGTCCTCCAGCAGCACCACGCGCTCCTTCGGGGCCTCGCCCATGAAGACCCATGTGAAGCTCTCCAGCTCGCCCAGCAGCTCCTGCAGCAGCGCCTCCAGGTCCAGCTCGTCCCAAAATCCCTCCGCAGGCGCGATGAACAGCGCCACCAGCACCGCCTGCTCACCCGGCTCGGCCTCGCTCTGCTGCACCTGGTTCAGCCCCGCCGCCATCAGCCGCTGCAGTTTTCGCCGCGCCCGGGCCTCGTGCTCCAGCTTGAGCCGCGCCAGCAGCTGGCGCATCTCGTCCTCCTGCACGGGCTTGAGCAGATAGTCGAGGGCGTGGGCCCTGAGGGCAGCGGCACTGTACTCGAACGTGCCGTAGCCGGAGATCACGACGGTGAGCGTGTCCGGCCAACGGGCCTTTATGGCCTCCAGCAGCGACAGTCCGTCCATCATGGGCATGCGGATGTCGGTGAAGACCAGGTCAAAGGGGCGCTCATCCATCAGGCGGAGGGCGGACTCACCGTCCTGGGCCAGGGCGGAGACGATGAACTGGTGGTCCAGGCGCTCGATCATGGATTTGATCGAGCGGGCGATGGGCGGTTCGTCTTCGGCGATGAGGGTGCGGATCATGGGGCACCTCCTTTGGTGTGTTGGTGCGGGGGGCGTGAGCGGTGGAGGGAGGAGGCTTCCGAGCCTCCACGTCACCCCTCCGCCCGCCCGCTCAACTGCACGATCATCCCGCCCTCCGGGCCGCGCAGCACGCTGTACGCCGCGTCTCCCACCGACAGCCTCAGCCTGAGCACGGTGTTCGTCAGGCCCATCCCGCCCACGCTGAGCGCGCGGTAGTTCCCGGCCAGCTGCTCCACGCAGTCGTCGATCTTGGCCGTCAGTGCCCGTACCTCTGCGTCCGTCATGCCGCAGCCGTTGTCCGCCACAGTCACCAAAAACCGGCCGCCCTGCAGCTGCACAGTCACCTTGATCCTCCACGGCGGCCTCACGGACTGGAATCCGTGCTTGAAGCAGTTTTCACACAGCGGCTGAAGGATCAGCTTGGGCACCGGCACCTGGGCCGCGCCGGCTTCCAGGTCGATGGTGTAATGGAAATTGTCCTCGTAGCGCACCTTCATCAGCCGCAGGTACTGCTCCGCGTAGCGCACCTCGTCCGCGAGCGTCGTGGCCTGCTCTTGCTCGTAGCTGGCCACATAGCGCAGCATGCCGGACAGCTGGCTCACCATCTTTACGGTCCTTTTCGCGCCCTCCTCGTCGCCGCTGGCGGAGATCACCGACAGCACATTGTAGAGGAAGTGCGGGTTCATCTGGGACTGCAGCGCGTAGAAATAGGCGCGCATCTCCAGGCCGATGGCGTCATTCAGCCGCGACAGCATGGTCCGGAACGCGCTGTCCAGCGCCTCGACCTCCGAGATGCCGCTCAGCTGATGCGCCGGCAGCTGCATGTGGGTCAGGGACACGCGCTCGATGGCAAAGCTGAGGTCTGAGACAGGGCGGGTGATGCGGTCGGACATGAAGTATACCACGCCCAGCAGCACCACCGCCAGCGCTGCGCCGGCCAGCAGCAGCAGCAGGATCGTCGTGCGGTATGCTGCGCGGAGCTGGGACTGGGGCTGGGCCATGACCACCAGCCAGCCGGAGAGGTCCATCCGCGCCGCACTGACGAACAGTTTTCCTTGGTCGGTGTCCAGCGTGCCCTGGGCGATGGTGCCCGGCTCCTTGGGCTGCAGCGACTTCGCGGCGAGGGCGGCCGCCTGGGCCAGCGGCGACAGCGCTGCCTGGGCGGGCGCCACGGCCTGCCCGTCGTCGGTGACGATCACGCACACTTCCTGGTCGGTCTGGCGCGTGAGGCCCAATTTTTCGAGCGCCGACGCGTCCTGCTGTACGGAGACGATGCCGTATACCTCGGACACATAGGCGCTGGACAGCGGGCGCAGGATGGCGAACAGCCGGGATTTCTGGCTGGTGGAGAACGGGTCCGGGTCGGGCGGGTCGATCACGCGCCGCTCGGCGCTCACCGAGAGCTGATGAAACTGGGCCGCGATGCGGGCCTCGTCGGCGAGGGCCAACCGCTTGCGCTCCGGCGTCTCGTAGAGGGACCCCGCGGACACGTAGTCGCCGTGGGCGTTGTACACGCTGATCCGCGCCGCCGTGCCCGCCGCGCCGTTGAGGGTGGCGAGCAGCGAGCTGGCGTCGATGTACTCCAGCGGGTTGTCGTCGAAGAAGTTGCCCGGGTCCGGATCGTCCTTGAGTGGCACGAAATACCCGATCAGCTCCGCGTTGGAGGCCGCCTGCGCCGCCAGCGCGTCCAGCCCGCGCAGCGCCGACTCGCACTGGCGCACCGCGTGCCGGGCTGCCTCGCCCTGCTGCGCGCGCGCCTCCGCCTCGCCGGTGCGCAGGATGATCACGGTCAGCGCCAGCAGAAACAGCCCCACGCTGAGCACGATCAGCGCGGAGTAGGAGAAGAACAGCCGTGACCGGAACGCAGATTGTCTCTTCATACCCATCATTATACACCACATTTTCGCTTTTGGCATCCATGATTTCGTTTGGGACATTTACCCGGAGGGGGGATCGGGATATAGTGGGGGTGTAAGGTCAGAGGCGTGTGAGGTCAGTGCGTGCTCATGGGATCCGCCCCCGTTGGCGTCATCCTGAGCGAAGCGAAGGACCTTCCTCCAGCTTTCTGGATTTTGGTTTGAAGAAGGTCCTTCGCTGCGCTCAGGATGACGGCGTTTGGGCGGGCGGAGGACTGATTATCTCGTTGCTTTCGATGAACCTAGTGGAGGATGAAAAAATGCCCGACAAGATCCTCGAAATCACCCACATCACCAAGATCTTTCCCGGGGTGAAGGCGCTGGACAACGTCCAGTTTGACCTGTATCCGGGCGAGATCCATGCGCTGATGGGCGAGAACGGCGCGGGCAAGTCCACATTCATCAAGGTGCTCACGGGCGTGCACCAGCCCGACGGCGGCCAGATCCTGATGGACGGCCAGCCGGTGGTCATGCACGATCCGCTGGTGGCCCAGCGCCACGGCATCGCAGCGATCTATCAGCATTTGGCGGCCTATCCGGACCTCACGGTGGCAGAGAACATCTTCATGGGGCACGAGCAGCTCTCCGGCCCCTGGAAGCGCATCAACTGGCGCAAGCAGAACCAGATGGCCCGCGAGCTGCTGCAGTCGCTGGGCTCAAACATCAGCCCCACGGAGCGCATGATGGTGCTGTCCGTGGCTCAGCAGCAGCTGGTCGAGATCGCCAAGGCGTTGAGCCAGAACATGCGCGTGCTGATCATGGACGAGCCCACGGCGGCGCTGTCCAGGCGCGAGAGCGAGGAATTGTACGAGATCGTGCGCAAGCTGCGCGACCGGGGCACCAGTGTGATCCTGATCTCGCACCGGTTCGAGGACATGTACTCCCTGGCGGACCGCGTGACGGTGTTCCGGGACGCGAAATACATCGGCACCTGGCCGGTGGACGGCATCTCTAGCGACCTGATGGTCAAGCACATGGTCGGGCGCAGCATCGACCAGTTCTTCCCCCACAAGGACGCCAAGATCGGAAAACCGGTGCTGCGCGTGGAGGGCCTGAGCCGCACGGGCTATTTCGCGGATGTGAACTTCACGCTGCACGAGGGCGAGATCCTGGGCCTCACGGGCCTGGTGGGCGCGGGCAGGACGGAAGTGATCGAGGCCATGCTGGGCATCACGGAGAAGAGCAGTGGCAAGGTGTTCGTGGGCGAGAAGGAAGTGGACATCGCGAGCCCGCACGACGCGCTTTCGATGGGCATTGGGCTGTTGCCGGAGGACCGGCAGAAACAGGGCCTGCTGCTGCCGTGGTCCATCGGCAACAACATGACGCTGCCGTCTCTGGACCATTTCAAAAAGGGCATCCTGTGCGATGTGAATAAGGAGCGCAAGGAAGCCGATCGGCTGAAAAAGTTGCTGGAGGTCAAGGCGCCGACCATCGACACCAGTGCGGGCGCGCTCAGCGGCGGCAACCAACAGAAGGTGGTCGTGGCGAAGCTGCTGGCCGGAAACGCCAAGATCTTGATCATGGACGAGCCCACAAAGGGCGTGGACGTCGGGTCAAAGGCGCAGATCTACGAGATCATGTGCCAGCTGGCGAAGGACGGGTTTGGGATCCTGATGATCTCATCCGAACTGCCCGAGGTGATCAACATGTCGGACAACATCGTGGTGATGCGCGAAGGCCGCGTGTCTACGATCATCCCGAAGGACCAGGCCACCCAGGAAAACGTGCTGACGGCGGCGATGCCGCTGGACAAGGTGGTCTGATCCCGCGCGGCGGGCGGGGCAGAGCTTCGCGCCTGTTCCCCAGTGGTTCGGCTTTCCCCAAGGCCGGATCACTCCCCACCCACACCCGCAGGTGCGAAGTTCTGCCGCACCCGCCGCGGATGACCTTCTCGAAATAAGGAGCGTAGATCCCATGCAAAAGCGCCCGCCGTTTTACACCCTGCTGATCAAGTACCGCGAGATCGGTCTGATGCTGATCATCGTGCTGCTCGTGGTCGGCGTGGGCCTCAGGAATCCTGGGTTTGTGCAGCCCTCGAACCTGCTGTTCATACTCGAGGACACCTCCATCATGGCCATCCTGGCGTCGGGCATGCTGTGCGTGCTGCTGGTGGGGTCGATCGACATCTCGATTGCGGGCATCATGGCGCTCAGTGCGATGGTCACGGGCGTGGTGATGCGCACATTCCTGTCCACGCAGGACGTGGCGGCGGTCGTGAACGGCGTGGAGACCACGGTGAGCCAGTCCGCGAGCCTTCCCCTGAGCGTGCTGATCCTGATCGGCATCGGCGTGGGTGCTTTATGCGGGCTGGTGAACGGCGCGATCATCTCCTACGGCAAGGTGCTGCCCATCGTGACCACGTTGGGCATGCAGTATATCGTGTACGGGCTGTGCCATCTGGTGTCCAACGGCCAGGCGGTGTATCGAAAAGAGATGTCCGACTCGTTCGTGGAGTTCAGCCGCGCAAACCTGTTGGGGATCAATTCAAAGATATGGATCATGCTGGGCGTGTGTCTGCTGCTGATGGTGTTCATCACCTACTTCCGGCGCGGGCGCCACGTGTACGCTGTGGGCAGCAACGTGGAGGCCGCCGAGATGCGCGGCATCCCGGTGCAGAGAACCATCGTGATGGCGCACGTGATCATGGGGGCGCTAGCCGGGCTGGCGGGGCTGCTGTACGGCTCCCACGACACCAAGGTCACCCAGGACATGGCCATGGGCTATGAGATGTACGTGATCGCGGCGTGTGTGATCGGCGGCGTGGCCGTCACGGGCGGCAGCGGCAAGATTTGGGGCGTGCTGCTGGGTGCGCTCACCATCGGCGTGATCAATAATGGCCTGACGATGATGCGGCTCACCGGCAGCAGCGAGTTCTGGAAGAAGGCCATACAGGGCGCGCTGATCCTGATCGCCGTGGTCAGTAACGTGGTGCTGCAGCGCACGATGAACCGCCAGAACCTCAGAAGGAGGAACATATAGATGAAGAAAGGATTGCGGAGGCTGCTGAGCTGGGAATGGCTGCTGGTCGCGCTGATCGTGGTTGTCTACGTGTTCTTTAACAGGATGATCCCCGGAAACTACACGATCCCCAAACTGCTGAACCAGACGCGCGTCTATATGGTGGACGTGGGGTTCATGGCGCTGGGCATGCTGCTGATCTTGGTGCTGGGCGACATCGACATCTCGGTCGCGTCCATCGCGTCGCTGAGCTGCACGATCATGGGCGTGCTATACAATGGGGGGAGCGGCATCCCGTTCCCGCTGGCGCTCATGGTCGCGGTGCTGGTGGGCGCTGTGTGCGGCGCGATCAACGGGTTTCTGGTCACCCGGTTCAAGGAACTGTTCCCGATGATCATCACGCTGTCCACTTCCACGCTGTACCGGGGCATCGCCTACATTATATTAAAGGATCAGTCCTCAGGCGGATTCCCGGACTGGTACACCACAAGCCTGGGATACGGCATGGCGAACATCTTCGGGGTGGAGATTCCGGTGATGCTGTTCTGCCTGCTGGCGGTGGTTCCGGTGTTCTACGTGTGGCTGCACAAGACGGCGAATGGGCGGCGCATCTTTGCTACCGGCACCAGCATCGTCACCAGCCGTTACTCGGGCATCAAGACGGACGATATTAAAGTCACCATGTTCATGATCAACGGCGCCATGGCGGCCATCGGCGGCATCTTCCTGACGGCCAGAACCGGCTCGGTAAAGTACACCATGGCCACCGGCTATGAGATGCAGGCCATCGCCATCGCGGTGCTGGGCGGCGCGTCCACGGCGGGCGGCAAGGGTTCGGTGATCGGGCTTCTGCTGGCGCTGGTGCTGATGACGTGCCTGAAGAACGGCCTCATGCTGCTGTTCAACGACGGCTTCGTGCTGAATCTGGCCATCGGCGTGCTGCTGATTGCCATCGTGCTGGGGCCCAACCTGTCGAACATGCTGCGGCAGAGGAGCCAGGTGCGCAAGCGGCGCGCCGACGCGGTGCGGGTCAGCTGATTCAAGTGCCCAGCGGGGGCGGTCCCCGTTCCATAGACGGACTATATTTATAAGGAGGAACCATTCATGCGCAAGGTATTGTCTCTGGTGCTCGTCCTGATGCTGGTTGTCAGCATCACCCCCGCGTTCGCCGAGAAGGCGGGCGACGGCCTCAAATTCGGTGTGGTGTACAAGCAGTCGGGCAACCCGTTCTTCGAGGCGGGCGTGAAGGGATTCCAGGAAGCCGCCGATGAGCTGGGCTACACATTCATGGACAGCGGCCCCGCCGATTCGTCCAACGAGGGCCAGATATCCATCATCGAGGGCTACATCCAGCAGGAAGTGGACGCCATCTGCGTCAGCGCCAACGATGCCAACGGCCTGGTGCCGGTGCTCAAGACCGCCATGGAAAAGGGCATCAAGGTCATCTCCTGGGACAGCAAGGTGGCGGCTGAGGGCCGCAACCTGAACATTGATCCCTCGGTCGCCGAGAACATCGGTCGCGTGCAGATCGAGGAGATCAGCAAGCAGATCGGCGGCGAAGGCCAGATCGCCATCCTGTCCGCCGGCGCGACCATGGACAACCAGAACACCTGGATCAAGTTCATGGAGCAGGAACTCGCGAAACCCGAGTACAGCAAGATCGAGCTGGTGACCAAGGTGTACGGCGACGACCTGACCGACAAGTCCTACCAGGAGATGCAGGGCCTGATCAACTCCTACCCGGAGCTGAAGGGCGTCATCAGCCCCACCACCGTGGGCGTGGCCGCTGCCGCGCTGTGCATTAAGGACAACGGCCTCACCGGCAAGATCAAGCTGACCGGCCTGGGCCTGCCGTCCGAGATGGCTCCCTACATCACCGAGGGCGTGTGCGAAGGCATGTACCTGTGGAACCCCATCGACCTGGGCTACTGCACCGGCTACGCGGCGGTCGCGATGTGCAAGGGTGAGATCACCGGCGCTGTGGGCGACAAGTTCGCCGCCGGCCGCCTGGGCGAGCGCGAGATTTTTGACGCAGGCGACAACGGCACGGGCACCATTGTTGGCGATCCGTTCTGCTTCAACGCGTCGAACATCGACGATTGGAAGAACGTGTATTGATCAAAAATGGGATGAAGCAGGCGGCTGTCCTTCGGGGCGGCCGCCCATTTTGTGCGCAATTCGCGCCGCATCCCAAGAAAGAAAGTTAAACGTTTGTAAAAACGCAATGGAATTGAAAGAATTAACGCGGATGACAGGGTTCGACAGGTGCACAGGACTTGCGCCGGACCCTGTGTTTGATCTATAATTGTCCTGTTCGCCCTCTGTGAAAGGGGGATTTTGAACGCCGCGGATGCCGGTCTGCGGGGACAGCCTTCGCTCATTGGACCTATGAGTGAAACGCAGTCCAAACAGGGATGAACCGGGAGGTTGCGGGGCGTTGCGCCCTGGGAATTCTCGGGGACCAGTCCGACAATCGGGCGACGGGGCTCATGCCGCGTCGAACGTCAAGCCAGCGAGTGCGGGCTTGACGATAAAAAAACCAGGACACGCCCGGCAGCGTGTGCATGAGTTCAGACAGGAGGAAGTTCAATGGCAAGCCAGAAGATCCGCATCAAACTCAAGGCGTACGAGCATGGCATCATCGATCAGTCCGCCGCGCGCATCGTGGAGACGGCCAAGAGGACCGGCAGCCGCGTCAGCGGCCCCATTCCGCTGCCCACCGAGAAGGAGATCATCACGATCCTGCGCTCCCCGCACAAGCACAAGGACAGCCGCGAGCAGTTCGAAATGCGCACGCACAAGCGCCTGATCGACATCCTGAGCCCCACCCCCAAGACCGTGGACGCGCTGACCAAGCTCGACCTGCCCGCGGGCGTCGAGATTGAGATCAAGCTGTAAGCTCAGGAACCGTGTTTTGAAACTATAGGAGGTGCAACT
>JAVBUD010000036.1:0-3676 GCA_031555755.1 Eubacteriales bacterium
GCTGGGCGTGGGCGCGCAGCCCACCGACACCACCCGCGCGCTGCTGAAGAAGGCCGGCGCGCTGTAAGGCGAGGTTTTATCATGAGCAATATGGTTGAGCTGGTCAAGTACATCGCCGAGTCGCTGGTGGAGCACCCGGACAAGATCACGCTGACGGAGACGGAAAACCCGGACTCCATCGTGATCGAGCTGCGCGTGGCCGAAGGCGATATGGGCAAGGTCATCGGCAAACAGGGCCGGATCGCGAAATCGATCCGCACGGTGGTGAAGGCCGCCACGCCGAAGGACGGCAAGCCGGTGTTCGTGGAGATTATGTAAGCGGGCGCAGGCGCCCATCGCCCCCACGCCGTCATCCTGAGCGTCATCGAAGGACCTTCCTGAAGAGGGAAGAAGGTCCTTCGCTGACGCTCAGGATGACGGGTGGGGTATCTTTTTCGTGCGTGAAGGAGGTTGCACTCCAATGCTAGACACCCATCTCATCATCGGCGAGGTCTTAAAGCCCCAGGGCGTGAAGGGCGAGCTGAAGATTCGGCCCATCACCTGCCTGCCGGAGCGGTTCGAGGGCATGACGCAGGTCTATCTGAAAGTGGGCGACCAATTCGTCGCCCGCAAGGTGCGCACCACCCGCATTGACCCGGACGCCGTGTTCATGATGTTCGACGGCATCAAGGACCGGGACCAGGCGGAGAGTCTGCGCGGCGAGCTGCTGTATGTGGACCGCGCCCACGCCGTGAAGCTGCCCAAGGACGCCGAGTTCATCATCGACCTGATTGGCTGTAGGGCCACAGACGATTCAGGCCGCGAGATCGGCGAGCTCAGGGACGTGCTGCAGCCCGGCGGCAACGACGTGTACGTGTTCAAAGGCCCGATGGGTGAGGTGCTGGTGCCCGCGCTCAAGAGCGTGGTGCTGGCCGTAGACGTGGCCGAAAAGACCATGTTGCTCAGCGCCGCGCGGCTTTCAGAGGTGGCGGTGTTCGATGAGGATTAAGGTACTCACGATCTTCCCGGAGATGCTTTCGCCCGTGCTGGACGCAAGCATCTTGGGCCGCGCCAAGGAGGCGGGGCTCATCGATTTTGAGCTGATCGACATCCGGCCCTACTCGGAAAACAAGCACAGGAACACCGACGATTATCCCTTCGGCGGCGGCGCGGGCATGGTGATGCTGGCCCAACCCATCGTGGACTGTATGGAGGACCACACGCGGGATGCGGCCAATCGGCGGCGGATCTACCTGTCGCCCAAGGGGCGCGTGCTGACCCAGGACAGGGTGGAAGAGCTGGCGGAATACGACGAGCTGGTGCTGCTGTGCGGCCACTACGAGGGCGTGGACCAACGGGCCATCGACCTGGTGATCGACGAGGAGGTCAGCATCGGCGATTATGTGCTCACCGGCGGCGAGCTGGCGGCGCTGGTGCTGATCGACGCGGTGGCGCGCCTGGTGCCCGGCGTGCTGGGCAGCGCGGACAGCGCACAGGACGAGAGCTTTTCGTCGGGGCTGCTGGAGTATCCGCACTTCACCCGGCCCAGGGAGTACCGCGGTCTGAGCGTGCCGGAAGTGCTGCTGAACGGTGACCACAAGAAGATCGACCGCTGGCGGCGTGACGAGGCGCTCAGGATCACAAAACAGCGCAGGCCGGAGCTGCTGAAACAAGTCGAGCTGGACAAGAAGGACCGGGCGTTTTTGGAGACGTTGGGCGATGAAAAGGAGCTGACCCGTCATGCTACCGACCCTTGATCAGGCGAAATTCACCTACATGCTGTCCGGTTCGCCGCTGGCGGGCTTGGCGAAGACGGCGCAGTTTGGCGACCGCGTGCTGAGCTACAGCGCGGACATGGACTGCGTATCGGCCTTTGCCCAGGGGCGCGAGGTGATCGTGCTGGGGCTGTGCGTGGATGCGCGGGGCCAGCTCGCGGCGTCGGACGTGCCGGACTTCTTGCTGGGGCAGAGCGTGGATTTTCCGTCGCTGTTGCCGCTGACGGACCGACTGGCGGGCCGATTCGTGATTATTTATCGCGACATGAGCGGCCTGTACGCGGCCACGGACGCGGCGGCGACGCTGCACGTCAACTACATGGAGCAGGGGCCGCTGACGCTGGCGTCCTCGGAACAGCTGTTGGCGAAAAAGTTCGGCCTCGCGCCCGCACAGAGCGCCCAGAAAATCTGGAAGGGCTGCACGCCCTCCGCCAAGTTCCTGCCCAGTGACATGGGCATGTGCGAGGGCATCCGCTTCCTGCAGCCGAATCACTACCTCGGCCCCCTGGGCGCGGTGCGCTTCTTCCCAAAAGGCTGGAACGAGCCGGATCTGACGCCCAAGCAGGCCGCCGAGCGGATCGTGCCGCTGGTGCGAAACGCGGTGAAAGCGCTGTCCGCGCGGCTGCATCTGATCTCCGGGCTGACGGCGGGCTATGACAGCCGCTTGGTGTATGCGTTCCTGCGGGAGTCGGTACGGGAGCCGTTCTGCTACACCTACATCAACGCCGGATTTACCGCGTCCACGCCCGATCTGGCCGTGTCGAAACAGCTCGCCGAACTGTTCCACATCCGCTACGAACAGGTGGCCCGGGAGCGCGCGCCGGCGGATTTTGTACAGGCCCTGAAGGCGCTGTGCGGAAGCTGGACGCCGGATGCGCAGATCAACGCGGCCTACGCGTTCCGGCAGGCGGGTTTCGGCGAGCTGACCTATGTGGGCGGCGCGCTGGTGGACCAGATCGGGCGGGATCATGTGGCGAACGGGCTGTCGCATCGGACGAAGGGCGAGCGCTTCATCCGGTCCGCCGAGCGCAACTATGAATTGCTGGCGTGGGACGAAATCCACAAATGGTGTGAAGGCGCGTCGGTGGACCCGGGTCGCGCGTCGCTGGTGGACCTGTACGCCTGGGAATGCCTGTGCGGCCGCTGGGCCACGAACCCGCCGTTGGTGCACGCCATGGCGGGGAACGGGTATCTGAACATCTTCAACTGCCGCGAGGTGCTCAAGACCATGCTGCGCGTGCCGTCCAGGGACCGGTTCGCGCGAAAACTGCATGTGGAGATGTACAAAATGATTGCGCCGGAATTGCTGGACGTGCCGTTCAACCCGCCGCAGACCGCAATGGGCCGGGTAAAGCGGACGAGGCCGTACGCGTATTTGGCGAATTATTTAGGTTTTCTTGTGAGGGCGCGGCGGTATCGGGGTTAGGACCTCACGAACGCCCGCTCTCCATTATGCCGTCATCCTGAGCGCAGCGAAGGACCTTCTTCATATTGTCCTGACTTGATGCTTGTGGAAGGTCCTTCGCTTCGCTCAGGATGACGGCGTGGGCGGGCTGCGCTCTGTGTGTTTGATTTAACCAACTTTGAACTTGCCACACCCCGCCCCAATATGGTACAATACTCTTTGTGAAATTGGACGGTCCGCTGCTCGGTTGTCGAGTCATGAACGTCTCAGAGGGAAGGAGGACAAGCATCATGAATGATATTATCCGTTCCATCGAAAGCGCCCAGCTGCGCAAAGATGTCCCCGCGTTCCGCATTGGCGACACGGTGAAAGTACAGGTCAAGGTCGTCGAAGGTTCGCGCGAGCGCCTGCAGGCGTTCGAAGGCGTGGTCATCGCCCGCCGCAACGGTTCTGTCCGCGAGACGTTCACCGTCCGCCGTTCGTCTTATGGCGTCGGCGTCGAGCGCACGTTCCCGCT
>JAVBUD010000160.1:0-4196 GCA_031555755.1 Eubacteriales bacterium
CGCACCCCCAACCACACCCACACCCACCCCTTCACCCTGAGCGCAGCTAAGTCCCTTCCTCACCCTTTTAATGTGGTTTTGTTTCAGGACGGTCCTTCGCGGCGCTCAGGATGACGGGGTTTTGCGGGCGGAGGGTACGTCATGCGGGCTTCACATCTGCCGCACCAAGAATGAGTAAACGCACAGCACCCTCGCCTGCGTCCGCGCGAGCCTCACGGCCGCGCGGACTGGCGAGGGCGCAGGTTTGTGCCCGCGCGTGCCGGGGCACTGCCTGCGCGGCACTGCTGATTGTCATGGACAGTGCACCCTCTTATTGTTTATGCGCGGGGTGATGGGGTTTCGGGGGAACGCTCAGAGGGCGCAGCCCTCCGAGACCTCCCGCCAAAGGGGCTGAGCCCCTCTGGACTCCCCGGTGTCGCTTCGCTGTGCTCGAACCCACTTTTGTCGAACGGTTTGCAGGATGCGGCAATAGCTTTCCTTTTTCGTCAAAGGAATCGCGCTGGCGAGTATCGAAATCTTCCCCCCGTACGCTTTTTCATGTAAGGGGGACAGGCCATGTTGGTGCACGAAAAACAACGATCCACCGTCACCGTCAAACTCCAAGGCGAGCTCGACCACAGCTACGCCGACCGCATCCGCCCCGAACTCGACGAGCTCATCGCCGACCCGGGCATAAAAAAACTCGTCTTCGACCTCAGCGACCTCTCGTTCATGGACAGCTCCGGCATCGGCATGATCATCGGCCGCTATAAACAACTCGCCCGCCGCGGCGGCCGCGTCGCCGTAAGATGCAGCAACCGCCGCATTGACCTCATTTTCGAGATGGCCGGGCTCTACCAAATCATCGAAAAATTGGCATAGGAGGGCATCACGTATCATGGCGATCATCAACGAAATGCGGGTCGATTTTCTGGCCTGCCCGGAGAACGAGGCGTTTGCACGCATGGTCATCAGCGCGTTCGTGCTGCCGCTGAACCCCACATTGGAACAGCTCGGCGACATCAAAACCTCCGTCAGCGAGGCCGTCACCAACGCGGTCATCCACGGCTACAAGAACGAGCCCGGCACCGTGCGGATGAAGGCGCAGCTCAACGACGTCGGCGAGCTCGTCGTGGACATCATCGACAACGGCTGCGGTATCGGCGACATCCAAAAGGCGCGCACGCCTTTCTTCTCGTCGGTCGGCTCGACGGACCGCAGCGGCATGGGCTTCACGGTCATGGAGAGCTTCATGGACGAAGTGATGGTGTTTTCTGAGCTGGACCTGGGCACGACCGTGCGCATGAGGAAGCTGATCCAGAAGGAAGACGCGCCGCTCGTGCGCCACGCTTGAGCCTGACGGTGAACGAAAGCATACAGCTGATCATGCGCGCGCAGGCGGGCGATCAGCAGGCGCTCTCGACGATGGTCGAGGAGAACCTGGCGCTGGTGAAATTCGTGGTGCGACGCTACGCGGGTCGGAACGTGGAATACGAGGACCTGCTGCAGCTCGGCTCGATGGGGCTGGTGAAGGCGATCCAGAATTTCAACACGGAGTACGAGGTGCGGTTTTCGACGTACGCGGTGCCCGTGATTTTGGGAGAAGTGCGGCGGTATCTCAGGGATAACTGTTTGATTCGCGTGAGCCGGACGATCCGCGAGAACGCACTGAAGATCCACCGGTTCAGGGAGTCGTTTGAAAAGGAGCGCGGCGAGGATCCGACGCTGTCGCAGATTGCGGAGGCGCTGGGGATGGACCAGGAAGACGCGCTGCTGGCGCTGGACTCGCTTGCGCCGACGCGGTCGCTGAGCGAGCCGATCGGCGGTGCGGAGGGGTCCTTGACGTTGGGGGATACGGTGGGCGCGGACCCGACGGCGGAGATGGACGACCGGATCGCGCTGGAGCAGATGCTGTCGGGTCTTGAGGAGCGGGAGCGAATTATCCTGGAGCGTCGTTACTTCGCGAGCCACACACAGTCCGCCATCGCGGCGGACCTGGGCATGACGCAGGTGCAGGTTTCGCGCCTCGAGGGCAAGATTATCAAGCGATTGCGAGAGACCGCCCAAGTGGCGAACATGTAGCAGGCTCCGAAAGACCTCAGCGAAGCGACACCGGGGAGTGCAGAAGGGCTCAGCCCCTTTTTCGGGAGGTCTCGGAGGGCAGCGTCCTCTGAGACCTCCCGTAAAGAGACTAAATCCCTCTGGACGCCCTGGGCGCTTCGCGGTCACTTGCCGGTATTTGGGGGCAGCATGGACAGGGAAATGCGGGCCTTCTTTGGGTCCACCTCGAGCACCGAAACCTGTACCACGTCGCCGACCTTGACGACCTCCGAGGGGTGGCGCACAAAGCGGTTCGCCATCCGCGACACATGCACCAAACCGTCCTGATGCACGCCGATGTCCACAAACGCGCCAAAATCGATCACATTGCGCACGGTCCCCGTCAGTTCCATCCCAGCCACCAGATCCTCCATGCCCAGCACGTCGCTCCTGAGCACCGGCCTCGGCAGCTCGTCGCGCGGGTCGCGGCCCGGCTTCACCAGCTCACTCACCATGTCCCGCAGCGTCGGCACGCCCACACCCAACTCCGAGGCCAGCTTCTCCGCGCCCAGCGCGTCCACCTCAGCGGCCAACGACGACAGCGCCCCGACATCGCCCTTTCCATGCCCGCACGCCTTCAGCAGCGACTCCGCAGCCTTGTAGCTCTCCGGATGCACCGCAGTTCGGTCCAGCGGGTTCTTCGCGTCCTGAAGCCGCAGAAAACCGGCGCACTGCTCGAACGCCTTCGCGCCCAGCTTTGGCACTTTCTTCAGCTCTGCCCGCGACATGATTCCGTTTTCGTCGCGATACGCCACGATGTTCTTCGCCAGCGCAGGCCCGATCCCGGCGACATGCGTCAGCAGTTGCGCCGACGCCGTGCTCAGCTCCACGCCGACGTTGTTGACACAGCCCTCGACCACGCCGTCCAGCGCGCGCGTGAGTTCGGATTCCTTCAGGTCATGTTGATACTGGCCCACGCCGATGGCCTTCGGGTCGATCTTCACCAGCTCTGCCAGCGGGTCCTGCATGCGCCGCGCGATCGACACGGCACTGCGCTCGGTCACGTCGTAGTGCGGGAACTCCTCGGCGGCCAGTTTCGACGCCGAATATACCGACGCGCCGGCCTCGTTCACGATCATGTACCCGCAGCCGGGCAGTTCCGGCAGCAGGGACGCCACGAACGCCTCGGCCTCGCGGGATGCGGTGCCGTTGCCGATGGCGATGGCGTTTACCTTGTGCCTTTGACACATGCCGAGGATCAGCGCCTTGGCCTGCTCCTTTTGGTGGCTCTGACCGGGGATCGTAAAATGGCCCACACCGGTCTCCAGCGGCACGCCGGATGCGTCCACCACCGCCAGCTTGCAGCCCGTGCGGAAGCCCGGATCGACGCCCAGTACCACCTTGCCCTTGATGGGTGGCTGCATCAGCAGCTGGCGCAGGTTGCCCGCGAACACGCGCACGGCTGCCTCTTGGGCGCGGTCGGTCAGCGCGTTTCTCAGTTCGCGCTCGGCGCTGGGCTTGATGAGCCGGCTCCAGGCGTCCTCGGCTGCGAGTTGAACCTGGGCAGATGACGGCGCGCCGGGCCGCACGAACTCGCTGGAGACGATGGCAGTGAGGCGAACGTCGTCCACCTCCACGGAGGGTTTCAAAAAGCCTTCGCGCTCGCCCCGGTCCACGGCGAGGATGCGGTAGCCGGGCATTTTGTGGGCGGGCTCTCTGTAGTCGTAGTACATGCGGTACACGCTGTCTTCGTCCTTGGCGGCTTTGCTGGCGACGATGGCGGTGTTTGCTACGAGGGTTCTGACGCGGCCGCGCACGGCGGCGTCATCGGACATGATCTCGGCCAGGATGTCGCGTGCGCCTGCCAGTGCGGCGTCTGTGTCGGGGACGCCCTTTTCTTCGCTGACAAACCCCTCTGCGTAGGATTCTGGTGCCGCGTCGCGCGGATTCTGCAGCAACAGCCTAGTGGCGAGGGGTTCGAGGCCGCGCTCCTTGGCGATGGTGGCGCGGGTGCGGCGCTTGGGGCGATAGGGGCGATAGATGTCGTCGAGTTCGGAGAGGGTTTGCGCGCCGTTCAGGGAGTGGGTCAGCGCATCGGTGAGGACGCCCAGCGCCTGCATGCTGGCCTCGATCTCCTGGCGGCGCTTGTCGAGGTTGCGCAGGTAGGTGAGGCGTTC
>JAVBUD010000148.1:0-8612 GCA_031555755.1 Eubacteriales bacterium
ATCCGCCGCATCCAACGCCGTCATACTGATCGCAAGCGAAGGACCTTCCTAAATCTATCTACCAGCTTCGGTTGAGGAAGGTCCTTCGCTTGCACTCAGGATGACGGCGTGGGGGTGGCGGATGAAATGACTAGAGCAGCACGATTCCGGCCTCGTTCAGCTTCCCCATCACGTCGTCCGGCCAGATGGAGCACTGCACCTCGCCCACGTGCGCCTTTCTCAGCAGCAGCATACACAGCCGCGACTGCCCGATGCCGCCGCCCATGGTGAGCGGCAGTTCGTCGCCCATCACCGCCTGGTGGAACGGCAGGTCCAGCCGCGCCCGGGCGTCCGCCGCGGTGAGTTGGCGGAACATGCTCGACGCGTCCACGCGCACACCCATGGAGCTGATCTCCATCGCACGGGAGAGCTCCGGATGCCAATACAACAGGTCGCCGTTCAGCAGCCAGTCGTCATAGTCCGGCGCGCGCCTAGAGTGCGGCACGCCGTCGGGCAGGCTGTCGCCGATGCCGATGATGAACACGGCGCGGTGGTCCTTCACAATTTTCTGCTCGCGCTCATCGGGCGTCAGATCGGGATACAGCTCGTACAGCGCCTGCGCCGTGATGAAAAACACGTCGGCGGGCAGGCGCGGCTGCAGCTTTGGATAGCGCGAATGCAGCACCGTCTCCGCCTCCAGCACGGCCGCATGGATGCGCAGCACGGCGTCCTTCAGCGTGTCCACGGTGCGCTGGTCCCGGGAGATGACCTTTTCCCAGTCCCACTGGTCCACGTACACGCTGTGCAGGTTGTCCGTCTCCTCGTCCCGGCGGATGGCGTTCATGTCGGTGTACATCCCGCGCCCCACGGGATAGCCGTACCGGCCCAGCGCCTGGCGCTTCCACTTGGCCAAGCTCTGCACCACCTCGGCTTCCACGCCCGGCTCGTCCAGGATCTCGAAGGTCACCTTGCGCTCCCAGCCGCTGAGGTCGTCGTTCAGACCGCTGTTTTTCCACACGAACAGCGGCGCGCTGACCCGCGTCAGGTTCAGCGTCGCGCCGAGTTGCTGTTGAAAACAGTCCTTCAGCGCCTTGATGGCGCGCTGGGTCTCAAACAGGTCCAGTTCAGAATGATAACCTTTCGGGCAGATGTGTCGCTCTTCCATAACTATGCAATCTCCAATGCGATTTCGATCATCTGGGTCAGCGTCATCTGGCGGTCGGCGGCGGGCAGCGACTCCCGCGTGACCATGTGGTCCGTCACGGTGCACAGGCACAGCGCACCTTTCCCGGCCCTGGCGGCGGTCAGATACAGCGCATAGGCCTCCATCTCCACGCCCAGCACGCCCAGGTCGGCCAGCAGCTCCGTCGGGTCGTTGGCGCTGTAGAACACGTCAGAAGAATAGATCGGGCCGACCTTGAGTGGCGCATTCTTCTCCTTCGCGACCTCGACGGCCTTGGAGAGCAGCGCATAGGACGCGCAGGGCGCGAGCGTGCCCTTGAACCCGAACTGTGCCCCGAAATTGGAATCGGTGTAGCAGGACTGGGCGCAGAGGATGTCGCGCACCCTGACGTCCTTCTGGATGCCGCCCGCCGAGCCGATGCGGATGATGTTTTCCACGCCGTACTCATTGTATAGCTCGTGGGCATAGATGCCGATGGCGGGCATGCCCATGCCGGACGCCATCACCGACACGCGCTTGCCTTTGTACGTGCCCGTATACCCCTGCACGCCGCGCACATTGTTGACCAGCACCGCGTCGTCGAGGAACTGCTCCGCCACCATCTTGGCGCGCAGCGGATCGCCGGGCATCAGCACCGTCTGGGCGAAGTCGCCGAACTTGGCCTCGTTGTGCGGGGTTGGGATGTTCGGATGGCTCATGGTTGCGCCGCCCCCTTTGTGTGAAATGATGTGTTATTATAGCGCGGATGGAGCGCCCGGGACAAGTAGGTTGTGTAAAGAAATGGGCGGCCGCGCAGCGCCAAATCGGTGAGCCATCAGACGCGCGCCCATCCCTTCCCGTCATCCTGAGCAACGCGAAGGACCTTCCTCCACCCTGGAAGAAGGTCCCTCGCGTTGCTCAGGATGTCCTGCTGCGCCCTACACCTTCTTCAGATACTTCGTCTCCACATACCCGATCACCCCGTTGTACTGCACCTTCGCCCACTTGCCGCTCCAGCTGTATGCGACCAGCTGGTTGCCCCTGTAGGCCTTGGCCATGCACGCGGACTTGGTGGACGGAGCCGTGCGGATGTTGATCTTTGCCGCCGTGACCTGGGTGCGGTATTTGGCCTTTTCCAGCAGCGCGAACGGGACCAGCTTGTCCATCTTCACATACGCATAGCCCTTGTTGCGCCCGACCTTCGCCCAAGTGTCGTCCCAGCGGTAGATCAGCAGGCTGGACCCGGCAGACAGCGTCTCGAGCTTGCCGGTCTTGGTGGACTTGGCCTTGTACAGGCTGACCTTCGCGCTCGTCACCGCGACCAGCGCCGGATTGCGCACCGCCGGGAAACTGGCCTTCACCGTCTCGTGGATCTTGGCCGCGATGCGTGCGTGGCCCACCGCGTTCGGGTGCGGGTCCATGTTGATGGGGGAAATCGACGCGTTCACGCAGTTCGGCGCGCCGTCGGCGTTGAACAGGACCTCCAGGTTGACGATGGTGGCCGTGGGCAGCGCCTGCTGGATCGCCATGTTGAACGCGGAAATCGTGGCGCCCATCAGCGTGCCCAGCTCGAATCCGGGCATCGTGATCGCCGCATACGGGTTGTAGCCGCCGGTGTACACCACCTTGGCCTGGGGGTTGATCAATTTGATCCCCGCGTCGATCTGGGCCAGCGCGGTGGCCGCGCCGGTGATCGTGCGCGTGAATGTGGCCTGTGCAGTCGCCGACGCCAGCGCCGCCTGGACCGCCGCCAGCTTCGCCGGGTCCGCCAAAATCGCCTGATAGTCCTCCGTGCCCGCCGCCTGCTTGACGACCGCCAGGAAGACGCCCAACAGGTCCGCGCAGCCTGCGCTGACCGTGACCAGTTCCGCCTCCGCGATCTTCGCCATCACCGACGGATCGCTCAGCTGCGCCAGCACCTCCGCCGACGACATGCCCGACGCCGCACAGACGTCAAACCCCGTCGCGCCGATCAGGCCCGCCAGCCGCACCGGATAGCTCTTGGTCGCCTTGTCCAGTCCGTACCCCGCCGCGATCGAATCGCCCAGCGCCACGTAGTTGTACGGGTCCACAATCGCCATCGCCGGCAGCGCCATGCCCATCAGCAACACCAGCGCCACCACCAGGGCCACCAACCTTGTCTTCATCATGTGATATCAGCCTCCCGCTTTCTTTAACTTTACCAAACCTCTGCCTTATTATAACATATCAGCAGCGGTTATGATAGAGAGAAAGACAGGATTTCACGCCGGATGGGCGACATTCTGCGTCGGTCCCCCGTCGTCACCCGGGCGAATCACTCGGCGCCATAGGCGTCGGTCGACAAGTATCGCTCGCCGGTGTCGGGCAGGATTACGATCACGCGCTTGCCCTTGTTTTCCGGCCTTGCCGCCAACTGCGCGGCCGCCCACAGCGCAGCGCCCGACGAGATCCCGCACAGCGCGCCCTCGTGCCGCGCCAGCGCCCTGCACGCCTCAAACGCGTCCCTCGCCGCCACCGTCACCACCTCGTCGATCACCGACGCATCCAGCGCGCCCGGCACAAACCCCGCGCCGATCCCTTGCAAAGAGTGCGACCCCGCCTGCCCGCCGCTCAGCACCGCCGAGTCCGCAGGCTCCACCGCCACCACCCGCAGCCCGGGATTCATCCGCTTCAAATACCGCGCCGTCCCCGTCAGCGTCCCCCCCGTCCCGACCCCCGCCACCAGCGCGTCCACCTTCCCCTCAGCATCCCGCCAGATCTCCGGGCCCGTCGCCTTTTCATGGGCCGCCGGGTTCGCCGGGTTGTCAAACTGGCCCGGGACAAAGCTCCCCGGCAACTCCCTCGCCAGCGCCTCCGCCCGCTCAATCGCGCCGCGCATCCCCATCGACCCAGGCGTCAGCACCAGCTCCGCGCCGTACGCCCGCAACAGCCGCCGCCGCTCCTGGCTCATGCTGTCCGGCATCACGATCACGCACCGGTATCCCTTCACCGCCGCGATCCAGCTCAGCCCGATCCCCGTGTTGCCGCTCGTGGGCTCGATGATCGTCGCACCCGGCGAGAGCAGGCCCCGCGCCTCCGCGTCCTCGATCATCGCCAGCGCCGCCCGGTCCTTGACGCTCCCCGACGGATTGAAAAACTCCACCTTCGCGCACAGCTCCGCCATCAGCCCTTGCGCCTTCGCAAACCGCTCCAGCCGCACCAGCGGCGTGTTGCCGATCAAATGCTGCATCGATTCATAAATGGCCAATATATACACCCCCTCACCAAACATTGATGTCGTAGGGGCGGGCTTCCACGCCCGCCCGCGCCTGCCGCGCCATCCTGTCCGCACAATAAAAGCGGGGCAGGCACAGCGCCAACCCCGCATCCCAGGCCGTCCAGTCGGTCAGTTCGCGGACGCGGCCTCTAGCCGTGCCCGCTCCTGGTCCAGCAGGTCCTGCAGGGTGATGGCGTCCACGACGCCTTTGATTGCGTCGTCCAGCTTGGTGTATAGGTTCAGCGGCACGCAATCCTGACAGCGCTCGCAGCGGTTGCTGTCGTCCTCCAGGCACGCCACGGGGGCCAGGTTGCCCTCCGTCAGCCGGAAGATCATACCAGGTGTGTACTGCGACGGCGCCATCGACAGCCGATAGCCGCCGTGAGGGCCGCGGGCGCTGCGCACCAATCCGGCCCGGGACAGCATCGTGATGATCTGCTCCAGGTACTTAATCGAGATCGCCTGGCGATCGGACACCGACTTCAGCGAGATGAACTCCCCGTTGTCGTTGTAGGCTAGGTCCAACATGAGTCGCAGGGCGTACCGGCCGCGCGTCGAAATCTTCATGGGAAGGCCTCCCTCGCGTTCTTTTGTTGAGTTTGTGTTAGGGCAACTACAGTATTTTAGCATAGAAAAGTGCGGCTGTCAATCCATACTTGGAAGGGATGAAAAGTAGTTCCTTCACTCCTCCCCACCCCTCAACCGTCATCCTGAGCGTCAGCGAAGGACCTTCCTTAAAACAACCTTGGGCTTTGGTTTGGGGAAGGTCCTTCGCTGACGCTCAGGATGACGGCGATGGCGCCCGTCCTTTACATCCACCCCTCCGCTGTGATATGCTCATTCACAGGTGATGATTGATGAATGAGCACGATCCCTCCCTCCTCGCCGCGCTGCAGTGCTACTGCGCACAGCCCCTCGTCCCCATGCACATGCCGGGCCACAAGCGCAACGCGGCCCTGCTCGGCGGCGCGCTCCCCTATGGCCTGGACGTCACGGAGGTCGGCCCGTTTGACGCGCTGCATGCGCCGGACGGCCCGCTTTCGGAGGCCATGGACCGGGCAACGCGGGTCTATGGATCGGTCAGGACCCACTTTCTCGTCAACGGCGCCAGTGGCGGGCTCTTGGCGGGCATTCGGGCGCTGACGAGGCCAGGCGGTCGCGCCGTGGTGGCGCAGAACAGCCACCGCGCGGTTTTCCATGCGCTGGAGCTGTGCCAAGTGATGCCCGAATACGTCGCGCCGCGCTGGGACGCCGCGTTTGACCTGGCGGGCAGCGTCGAGCCGCCGGACGTGGCCGCCGCGCTGGACCGAACCGGGGACGCGTCGCTGGTGGTCGTGACCTCGCCCACCTACGAGGGCTGCCTCTCCGACATCCGCGGCATCGCGGACATCGCCCACGCCCGCGGCGCGCTGCTGCTGGTGGACGAGGCCCACGGCGCGCACCTGCCGTTTTCGCCTCGGTTCCCCGACAGCGCCATGGCGCTGGGCGCGGACATCGTGGTGCAGAGCGTGCACAAGGTGCTGCCCAGCCTGACCCAGACGGCGGTGCTGCACATCTGCTCGGACCGCGTGGACCCGCGCGAGGTCCAGCGCCAGCTGTCCATCTTTGAGACCACCAGCCCGTCTTTTCTGCTGCTGACGTCCATCGATGAATGCGTGCGGCGCATGGCGGCGGAGGGCTGTGCGCTGCTCTCCGCCCACGCGGACCGGCTGGACGCGTTTTCCGAGGCGGTGCGCGGGCTGAAGCATCTGCGCGTGCGCGGGCACGGCGCGGACGGCCCTCATCCGGCACGGTATGCGCTGGACCGGACGAAAATTCTGGTGTCCTGCGCAGGGACTGGGATGAACGGTGATGCGCTGTCGCGACAAATGCTGGATGAGTATGGGATTGCGCTGGAGATGAGCATGGGCGACGCGGCGCTGGCGATGACGACTTGCTGCGACCCGGCGGGGGCGATTGAGCGGGTGGCGGAGGCGCTGGTGGAGATCGACGGGGGACTCCTTCCTCCGCTCACGCAGTCCGCCCGTCGATTCAGTAACACGCCCTCCATCGAAAGGGCGGCAGGGGCAGGGTTTCCCGGGATGGCGCAGGTCTTGCTCATTGACGAGGCGTTGAGGCGGGATGGGGCGTTCGTGCCGCTCTCCACTGCTGCGGGGCGAATCTGTGCGGAGTATATATGGGCCTATCCGCCGGGGGTGCCGCTGCTGGCGCCCGGCGCGCGGATCAGCGGCGAGGCGGCGGCGCACATCGCGGCCATGATGAGGCGCGGTACGCGGCTTTTCAGCACGTCCGGCGCACTGCCCGGCGCGGTGCGGGTTTGTTAAAACTCGCCGATTAGAATTGACAGGACGCGCCCTCTGCCGTTATCATAGGTAGACAGGACCATGCTGAATGCATAGATCAAAGGAGTTGCAGATCCATGAAGAAAATCATCACGCTGGACACCCGCGAAATGAACTGCGCCGGCGGCTGCGGCGAGTGCCAAACCTCCTGCCAGAGCGCCTGCAAGACCAGCTGCGGCGTCGCGAACCAGGAGTGCGAGAACAACTAGAAATCTTCGGATGACGGGGCTTTACATCAAGGCATCCTCACCTCCGCCGTCATCCTGAGCGCAGCGAAGGACCTTCCTGTAGTTAAGCTAGAGGAAGGTCCTTCACGGCGCTCAGGATGACGGCGAGGCGTATTGCCCGCGTCCCATTCCGTGATGAGGAGAAAAAAATGATACACACCTACGAACTGAACAACCGCCACATCGTGCTGGACGTGAACAGCGGCTCGGTGCATGTGGTGGACGGCGAGACCCGCTCGCTGATCGAGCTGTACGAGCGCCTGGACGCGGACGCCTGCGTGGATGAGATGCGCGCGCGCTATCCGGCACTGACCGAGTCGGAGATTCGCGAGGCCATCCAAGGCATCGACGCGCTGAGGGCCGCAGGCAAGCTGTACGCCGAAGACAGCCACCAGGACATGCCCGTGACGCTGAAGCGCGACCAGTCGGTCGTGAAGGCGCTGTGCCTGCATGTGGCGCACACCTGCAACCTGAACTGCGAATACTGCTTTGCGAGCCAGGGCAAATACCACGGCGAGCGGGCGCTGATGAGTTTTGAGGTGGGCGTGGCGGCGCTGGATTTTCTGGTGCGCAGCTCCGGCGGCCGGCGGAACCTGGAGGTGGACTTTTTCGGCGGCGAACCGCTGATGAACTGGGACGTGGTGAAGCGCCTGGTGCGGTACGCGCGCGAGATCGAAGGCCCCGCGAACAAGCGCTTCCGGTTCACGCTGACCACCAACGGCCTGCTGCTGGACGACGAAGTGACCGAATTCTTGAAACGCGAGATGCACAACGTGGTGCTGAGCCTGGACGGGCGCAAGGAAGTCCACGACAGACTGCGCAGGACCATTGGCGGCCAGGGCAGCTACGATGTGATCGTGCCGAAGTTCCGGCGGTTCCTGGAAAAGCGGGGCGAGCGCGGCTACTATATGCGCGGCACGTTCACCCACCACAACCCGGACTTCCTCGCCGACGTGCTGCACATGGCGGACCTGGGCTTCACCCAGCTGTCCATGGAGCCGGTGGTGTGCGCGCCCGGCGACCCGTACGCGCTGACCGAGGCGGACCTGGCCGTGGTGTGCGATCAGTATGAGCAGCTAGCCGCGGAGATGCTGCGGCGCGAGACCGAGGGCAGGCCGTTCACGTTCTACCACTACATGCTGGACCTGAAGCACGGCCCGTGCCTGCACAAGCGGATCGCCGGGTGCGGGTCGGGGACGGAGTACCTGGCCGTGACGCCCTGGGGGGATTTGTATCCCTGCCATCAGTTCGTGGGGGACGAGGGGTACCGGCTGGGCGATGTGTGGGCGGGCGTGACAAATGTCGCGCTGCGGGAGCGGTTCGCAGGGGTGAATTTGTTCAGTCGGGAACAGTGTAAGGGGTGTTGGGCGCGGCTGTACTGCAGTGGCGGGTGCGCGGCGAACGCCCTTCACGCCACCGGCATTATCGAAGGCGTGTACCAGGACGGCTGTGCGCTTTTCAAGAAGAGAATTGAGTGCGCGATCATGATGCAGGCCGACCGCCTCAGCCCCGCCTAACCACAGCGAAGCGCGAAGGGAGTCCAGAGGGATGAAATCCCTTTGGCAGGAGTCCAGAGGGCAGAGCCCTTTGCTCCCCGAAAGGCGTTCCCCGTATCCTCCGTCCTCCCATTCGCATCATGAGATGCATCGGCCCCCCTGCCCCTG
>JAVBUD010000079.1:0-4304 GCA_031555755.1 Eubacteriales bacterium
GAGGGGAGAGAGGGCAGCGGACCAGGTAGGCCCGTCCCCCCCCCCCGACATCCCACCCCCCCCCTTCATCCTGAGCGCAGCGAAGGACCTGCCTCAAACTTCACTGGATTGAAGTTTGAAGAAGGTCCTTCGCTTGCGCTCAGGATGACGAGCCCACCCCTTACAAATACACCACCCGCACCCGCACCGCGTCCCCGTCCCGCTCCACCCGCGCGTCGATCCCGTACACCGCCCCGAGCCGGTCCCCCGTCAGCACTTCCCCCGGCGTCCCCTCCGCCACCAACTCCCCGCCGCGCATCATCACCAGCGCGTCGCAGTAGTGCGCCGCCAGGTTCAGATCGTGCAGCACCACCGCCACCGTCGTCCGCTTTTCCCGGCTCAGCGACCGGATCCCCGCCAGCACCTCCATCTGGTGGCGGATGTCCAGGCTCGACACCGGCTCGTCCAGCAGCAGCGCGCCCGTGTCCTGGCACAGCGCGCGGGCGATCAGCACCCGCTGCCACTCGCCGCCGGACAGCTCGCGGGCGTTGCGGTCCTCAAGCTCGCCGATCCCCATCCGCGCCAGGGCGGCCCGCGCCAGCATGAGGTCACCCTCGCCCTCGGGCTGCATGCGGCCCAGGTGCGGCTGGCGGCCCATCAGCACCATGTCCAGCACCGAAAAGTCGAACTCCAAGCTGGCCCGCTGGGGCACCACGGCGATGCGCCGCGCGCGCCTTTTCGCGGGCATGTCCCGCACCGCCGCGCCGTCCAGCAGCACCGCCCCGGCCCTGGGCCTCAGCTCGCCCGCGGCCAGCTTCAACAGCGTGGTCTTGCCGGACCCGTTCGGCCCGATCAGCCCGGTGACCCGCGCCGGTTCAAACGCGCACGACACCCCGCAGACGGCGTCGCGCCCGCCGTAGCTGAAGTGCACGTCCCGCAAAACAAGGCTCATGACGCGGCCCCCTTCCGGCGGCTGCGCCGCAGCAGATACAGGAAAAACGGCCCGCCGAAAAGGGCCGTCAGCACGCCCACCGGCAGCTCCGTGGGCACGAACAGCGTCCGCGCCAGCGTGTCCATCAGCAGCAGGTACAGCCCGCCCAGCAGCGCCGACACCGGCGCGGCGCCCCGGTGGTCCGGCCCGATCAACAGCCTGACCGCGTGGGGCACCATCAGCCCCACGAACCCGATCACCCCTGACAGGGACACCGACACGGCGGTCATGAGCGTCGAGACCAGCAGCAGCGCCAGCCGCGTGCGCCCCACGTTCACCCCCAGCGCCCGCGCGTCCGCCTCGCCCATCAGCATGGCGTTCAGGTCCCGCGCGAAAAACCGCACGGTCGCCGTGCCCAGCAGCGCCACCGGCAGCAGCAGCTGTACCTTCGCCATCGTGGCGGTCTGAAAACTGCCCATGGTCCAGGTGTACACGGCCTCCATCTTGTCGTGGTTCAGCATCAGCAGCCCCGACAGCAGCGCCGACAAGAACGTGCCCACGGCCACCCCCGACAGCAGCAGGTTCGTCGCCCCGCCCCGCCCGCCGCCCGACAGCATCAGCACCAGCGCCGCCGCCCCCAGCGCCCCCAGCATCGCCCCGACCGACACGATCCCAAGCCCCAGCAGGTTCACCCCGGCAGAAAAAATCAGCGCGATCGCCGCCCCGAACGCCGCCCCCGAGGACACGCCCAAAATGTGCGGCTCCGCCATGGGGTTTTTGAAGATGCCCTGCATCGTCACCCCCGACACCGCCAGCGACGCGCCCACCAGGTAGCTCAGCAGCGCACGGGGCAGCCGGATGCCGAAAATGATCAGCTCCGGCGTGCCGCCGCTGCCGGGGTCCGAAAAATGGGCCCGGACCGCCGCCCAGAACGCGGGCAGCGGCATCCGCGCCGCGCCCAGCGTCGTGCACAGGGCGATCCCAGCGCAGGACAAAATGGCCAGCAACAGCATCAGCGCCGCCAGTTTGCCCCGGCGGAGGGCGTAGGGGGTGGGGGCGTGGGGCATGAGGGCACCTCCGGAATGAACAATTGGGGGGGTCAACTTGGCGGCGTCTGCTCTATTCGGACGGCGGGGCGGATGTCTTTTGCGAGGTCGCTCTGGGCGCTGAGCCAGCGCCAGGATGACACCAGGGCCGCCATGACGGCGATGGCGGCCAGCAGGAACAGGGTGCGGCGGAGGAGGACGGTGCGCTGGGCGCGGCACTGGGCCTGGAGGGCCGCCAGGACCCGCGCGGCGACGTCCTTTTTGTCCGGCGGGGCCGGCTCGCCGGTGAGGAAGCGGGGGATTTCTGCCGACGCCGCCGGGGCATGCAGCGCTGGGGTCGCGCCGGAGAGCACGTTTTCCCGGGAGAGGCGGGTCAGCACGGCGTCTTTTACTCGGGCGCAGCGGGCGCACAGGGCCTCGCCCGCCGCGTTGGGTCTGCCGCAGACGCACAGCCAGTATGCGCCCGCGTCCACCGGAAAATGCCGCGCGTCCGCGCCCGCCGCCGCCACAAGCCGGTTCAGCTCCGACCCGGGCGGCGCGCTGGGCGGCTCGATCCGCAGCAGGTCCTCGGGCCGACCGATCCACTTCCGCCCGCCGTCGAACTTCAGCTGCCGGAACGTGACCTCCAGCCCGTCCGCGCCGGGGCAGTCGGCGCTGGAGAGCTGGATCTTAAAGGGCCGCTGGGATTCGGTCACCAGCCGGTCCGCGATGAACGGCGCGGACACCCGCGCATCCGTCCGCGAACAGATCCAGTGCACCGCCCCCTCGATCCGCACCACGGGCCGGTCCGAGAGGTTGTACAGGCTGATGTAGGCGCGCACCTTCCCCAGGTCGTCGCGCGTCAGCTCATGCTCGATCAGCTCGAGCGGGCAGGAAAGGTCAAGGAGCACGAAAAATACCTCCAATGAAGAGTCAAAGCGAACGATGATGCTTTTGGCGCGCGATGTCTGCCTCCGCGCCCATGTCGCTGGGCACATAATAAGGCATGCCGCCCGCCTCCAGCGGCGCGTAATCCTGCCGGACCCAGTGGCCTTCGAAGTCGTGCGGGTTCAGGTAGCCTTCGCCGCTGCCGAGTTTGTCCGCGCCGCTGTAGTGGGTGTCGCGCAGGTGCACGGGCACGGGCTGGAAGCCGCCTTTTTCCGCGTCCTCGAACGCGCGGGCCATGGCGGTCACGACGCTGTTGGACTTGGGGCTCTCGCACACGGCGATGATGGCCTGGCTGATGGGGATCTTGGCCTCGGGCATGCCGATCTCAGCCAGCGCCGTCCACGCGGCGGCGGCTTGAAGCATCGCCAGCGGGTTGGCCAGCCCCACGTCCTCGCTGGCGTGCACCATCACCCGCCGCACGATGATCCTGGGATCGACGCCGCCGTAGATCATCCGCGCGAACCAGGCCAGCGCGGCGTCGCTGTCGGAGCCGCGCAGGGACTTGCAGAACGCCGACAGCATGTCGTACAGCATCGACTCGTCCATCCGCAGCACCCGCTTTTGGATCGACTCCTCGGCCACGCTGAGCGTCACCACGATGTCGCCGTCGCCGTTCACCGGCGTGGTCAGCACCGCCAGCTCCAGCGCGTTCAGCGCCGCCCGGGCGTCGCCGTTGGCCACCTGCGCGATGTGGGCGCGGGCGTCGTCCCTGAGCGCCACCGACTGCCGCCCGTACCCGCGCTCCCGGTCGGAAACAGCGGCCCTCAGCGCCCGCTCCACGTCGGCCTGGGCCAGCTTTTCGAACCCAAACAGCCTGCACCGGCTCACGATGGCGGGGGTCATGGCGATCATGGGGTTTTCCGTGGTGGACCCGATGAACTTCACCGTCCCCGCCTCAATGGCGGGCAGGATGGAGTCCGACTGCGCCTTGGACCAGCGGTGGCACTCGTCCAGCAGCAGGTACGTGGTCCTGCCGTACATCTTGAGCCGCTCGTCGGCAGCCTTGATCACCTCGCGCACGTCCGCCACGCCGGAGGTCACCGCGTTCAGCTTGACGAACTCCGCCCGCGTCGTGTTGGCGATGATCTGGGCCAGGGTGGTCTTGCCGGTGCCCGGCGGGCCGTAGAAGATGGACGACTGCAGCTTGTCCGCCATGATCGCGCGCCGAAGCAGCGTGCCCGGCCCCACGATGTGGGCCTGCCCGATGAACTCGTCCAGCGAGCGCGGCCGCATGCGGTCGGCGAGGGGCGCGAGTTTCTGTGCGTCTGCGGAGAAAGAAAACAGGTCGTCCATGGGGTGCCTCCTTGGAATCGATGTGTGTGCGCTCACGCGCGGCGGCGGGGGGAAGCCCCCCCCCCACCGGAAAACCGCGTGCCCGGTATGGCGGGGGCTTGGCCCCCCCCCCCGCGCGGGGGCGCGGG